>CAUZKZ010000152.1:0-11009 GCA_963580345.1 Verrucomicrobiia bacterium
GAGACCTTTCGAGTCCGACCCCTGAAAAACAGGGGTCCGCTCCCTCAAATCTTCCCGAATCGTGAAAGTCGGGTTAGATTGCTCGCATTCACGCTTGCCCCGGAGTTGGCGCGCGATATGCTCGGCCCCGTCGTGGCGGGAACCGCCTGATTGAGACACAACCTGAACCAGCGAGATAATGAAAGTACTGAAAGTAATTGCGATCGTATCAGCGGCAGCCGGGATTCTGGTTGCGACGGCCTGCTCCGGCTCCGGAGCGGCGCCCACGCCTCCACCGTCCTACGTTGCGCCTGCAAAATAAAATTTAAGGGTTTCGAAATATCAGGCATTATTCTGCTGTCATCGAGACAAACTTGAAACACATAAACTTCGATATGAAAGTTGCTAAAATTGTTGCCGTCGCTGCCGCCTTGGCAGGCCTTGCCCTTTCGAGCTGTGCTTCGGACCCGGGTCCGCCGCCACCGGCGCCTCCGTCGAACGTGGTGATTGGCAAATAAGCTAACCGGATTTCCCTCCTGAGCCCGGGGCTGCGATTTGTGGTCCCGGGCTCACTTTTGTCTTGTGGTGGCCGGGGGGCTCCCCTGAGATTCCGCACGCGCATCACACTCTACGATGAAGAAATTGATCAAGATCATGGCGTTTGCCGGGGTAGCTGCCGCTGCCCTGGGTCTCACATCCTGTGGCTGTTGCACTGGTGAGGCGAAGGCGCCGCCGCTGCGTCCCCTTCCCCAGTTCCAGGAGCTGCCAACGATTTCGTACGGCAAGTAGACAGGACCTGCTTCCCCCGGGGCAACCGCCGCGCCGCGCCCTCGCGCCGGTCGGAGTTTCTGGCAAAGCCACGCAAGAAACTTGGCTTTTTTGTTGTGTATGGCCCCTCCGGAGAGGAAGCTAAAGCGCTCGCTTTGTCGAAATCGACCACAACGCCATGAGGGAGGGCAGGCAAAAATTCAGTGCGGGAGTGCGTTACTATCACCGGCACGCCCAGGCCGGGGACCACTCCAAGGCATCCCTGGACTGGAGGGAACACCGCGTTTTTGTCGCGCGCCAGCGGCGGAGGCGCTTCGTGGTCTTTGGGCTGATCCTCCTCATCACGTCCGGGCTCGTCGCCGCCACCTTTGCCCTCTTGCTGCGCTGACGCGCTCTCTTAGCTGAGAGTTGCTTTTCAGGGGGGTGTAGGTTGAGCTAGCGGCTGTTGCCCCCCGCGCCAGGCCGTATGAACCGTAAGCTCATCTTCCACCTCTGTATCTTGGCAGCGCTGGTCTGCCTCGCTGCCATCGTTTGGATCGGCCTGGGCGATCCGGTCTCCGATCCGACCGCTGAGGAATGGGCGCGGGCCGAGGCGGAAGACCGGGTGTACGAGGATCAGATATCGGGGGAGCGAAGAATCGAAGGCTGGAAACCGCCGGGAATTTCGCAGGGCGGCAAGCTCATGCTCGGCATCGCGATGCTGGTTCTGGTGGCCGGATACGGGGCGATCGTGTTCGTCACCCATCTGCTTCCCGCGGTGGTGAACCGCTTTACGCACCTGTTTTACGGCTCGGACGAGCAGGTGGAAATGGATACGATGCACGATGCACGGGCCCTCTTTGCGCAGGGCGACTTCGAGGGCGCGATCGCGGCCTACCGGGAGGTGGCGGACGAGCAACCCGAAAACCGCTTTCCGTGGGTGGAGATTTCCAAGATCCAGCATGACAACCTGGAAAACCCGGACGCCGCGATCTCCACCCTGCGCCTGGCCCTCGAGAGCCACGAGTGGCGTGTGCACGACGCGGCCTTCTTCATGTTTCGCCTGGCGGACATGTACGAGGGTGACAAGGAAGACCTGGTGACCTCCATCAGCATCCTGCAGCAGGTGGTCGAATTGTTCCCCGAGACGCGCCACTCCGCCAATGCGATCCATCGTCTGCGCGAACTGGACGCGCTCTAGCTGATTCGAGGAACCGGGAAGACCGGCTGGGAGACCGTGATGGACACTGTTTCGCGTTGGTTGGCGAGGGTGCCGTTAGCTGCGGTGGCGGCAGGGTGCGTGGTGGGAGTGCTGTCGGCCGAAGCGGGCTGGGGGCCGGGCTGGATGGCGGGACCCGCTGCTCTCGCGGTGATATTGGTTGCCGTGGGGCGGTGGAAAATGGCCTCGGGCTTCGCAGCCTGGGCGCTGCTTTGGTCGATCCACGCCCCGCGCCTCGCACGGCAGGAGAGCGCCGCGGAGTGGGTGAGGCAGAACGGCCGGGCCAGCGTGGAGGTGGAAGGAACGGTTCTGAGCCTGCGGGATCGGAGCGGGTTCCTCCCCCGGGGGCTCTTCCGGATCGACGCCGGGGCCCGCCATGACCCCGCTCTGCAGCGGGCGGTGGTGGTGGTGCGCAATCTGCCGGACGCCGTGAAGCCGGGCGATCGTCTGCTCCTCCGGGGCCGGGCCGTGGTGCCCTTGCCGGCGCGCAACCCAGGGGAATTCGACCGGGGGGCCTGGATGCGGACTCGCGGGATCGCGGCCGAGCTTCGGGCCGATACCCACGAGATCGTGGCCCGCCCGCGGCTGCACCTGGCGATGCACCGCCTGGCGTGGGACCTCCGTCTCGAAATGCGGGATCGTATCGTGGCGGGCCTCGACGAGAACGGGGACGGAGCCTCCCTGATCCGCGGGCTGGTGCTGGGCGACCGCTCCGCCGGCGGGGCGGAACTGTTCGGAGCGTTCCGTGAGAGCGGGACGATGCATGTCTTCGCGGTGAGCGGTTTGCACGTCGGGCTGGTGGGCTTGCTGGGATGGATGCTGATGAAGCTGCTCCGCGTCCCGCGCACCTGGGGGCTGTGGCTGGTCCTCGTCATCATGTGGAGTTACGCGTTCATCACGGGACTGCGCCCGCCCGCCCTGCGAGCCTCCTTCATGGCCTCCGTCTTCCTGGTGGGCTTCGCGGTGAAACGACAGCCATCCCTCGCCAACAGTCTTCTCGCCAGCCTGCCGCCCGTCCTTCTCCTGGATTCCTTCCAGCTCAAGCAGGCCGGCTTTCAGCTCTCGTACGCGGTGGTGGGAATGATCATCCTGCTGGCGCCCTTCCTCTACCGGCGCCTGCAGTTCACGGTAGACGGCGATCCCTTTTTGCCGCGCCTCCTGTACTCGCGCCGGCAACAGTGTGCGCAGACCGTGCGGCAAAAGGTGATCGGTCTGCTGGTGGTGTCCCTGGCGGCCTGGCTGGGATCGATGCCGCTGATTGGTTTCCACTTCGGGATTGTGACGCCCGCCGCGGTGCTGGCCAGCATGCTGCTCGTTCCGCTCGTCTTCGCGATTCTCTCGCTGGCGATCCTGGGAGTGGTGGTGGGGCTGATCGCCGAGCCGCTGGAGGCGGGAGCGAATCGTGTCAACGGCCTCTTGGCCCGGAGCGCCTACACGATTGCGCGGGGATTCGCCGCGGCGCCGGGCAGTCACTTCGAGTTGCAAGGGCGGGGCGCCTGGCCGGATGGAATCCTGGTGTTCGACCTGTGGGATGGAGACGCCGCGATCTTTTGCGGGGCGGGAGAGGGAGTGCTGATCGATGGCGGGGCAGAGGACCAGTTCCGGCGCGTGGTGGTGCCGGCTCTGGGTCAGGCCGGGGCGGAACCGCGCTCCCTGGTGCTGACCCACCCCGACGGAGGGCACGTCGGCGGCCTCGTTCCGGCCCTGGAACTGTACGGGGTGCGCCAACTTCTCCTGCCGGTGCGCGAGGCGGGCAGCCCGGGTTTTCGCCAACTCCTGAAACGCGCGGCGGACCGGAAGTGCCGGATCGAGTTAGGGGTCGAGCGGGAGCGCTATCCCCTCGGAGAGGGAGTCGAGTTGGAGGTGCTGCGGGTTGCGGACCGGGAACACGGGAGTCGGGCCGACGACCGCTGCATGGTGATGCGCCTGCATTGGCACCGCTGGCGGATTCTCATCACGGGCGACGCGGGGTTCGAAACTGAAAAGGAGCTGCTCCAACGGGGCGCCGATCTCGAGAGCGAGGTTTGGATCATGGGGCGCCACGGCTCCGACTTCACCGGCACGTGGGAGTTCGTGGAGGCCGTGGCACCACGTCTCATCGTGGCGGCCGAGGGAAGCTATCCGGCCGCCGAACGCATCCCGGCCTGGTGGGCAAGCGTTATCGAGCAGGCCGGAATCGATCTCTGGCGTCAGGGAGAGACCGGAGCGGTGATGATGGAAGTGCAGGAGAACGAACTGGTGCTGAGGAGCTTCCTGGATGCAAAGAGGACATCGGTCTTGAGGAGGTAGGACCGGGGCGACTTGTGCTTCGCAGCTCGCAGCTCGCAGCGCGAAGAAGGAGGGGCGGGGTTGGATGTTGAAGGGGCGAGGTTGATGCCCGTGGGTTGGAGCGAGGAGGGCCCTGGGGGGCCGGGAGAGGAAGGTTGGAGAGCCGAACCGCGTTGGGTGGGCTACTGCACCCGCGCAGCCGCGGCCCGGAGGCGGAAGACCGCCCTTCCTTCCGCCCGCCACAGTGCTTCGAAGTCGGTGGGCGGATAAAAGAAGGCCTCCTCCGGCCAGTCGAGGAGCTGGAACCGCCCAAAGGTTTCGAACTCCTCTCTGGCCCACTGGAAGTACCCCTCGTGATCGGTCTTGAAGAGAATCTCGCCTCCGGGGATGAGGACGTTCTCGAGAGCCGCGAGGAATTCCTGCTGTAGGAGCCGGCGTTTGTGATGCCGGGCCTTCGGCCACGGATCGGGGAAAAGCAGATGGAGGCGACTCACCGAAGAGGGGGGGAGCAACCACTGCACCGTGTACTTCGCCTCCAGCCGGAGGACCCGCACATTCCCGAGGTGGAGAGCCTGGGACCGGCGGCACACTTTGCGCATCCGGCCCAGGAGACGCTCCACCCCCAGAAAGTTCCGAGCGGGGTGCCTCTGCGCCATTTTCAACAAGAAGGAGCCGTCGCCGCAGCCGAGATCGACTTCGAGAGGCGCCGCCCTTGTGAATAATTCCTCGGGGCGAAGCCGGCGGAAGTAGTCGGCGGGGAGGATTTCCCCGGGTTCCGCTTCGCGAGAAAGGAGGTTCACAGGGGAAAACTAGCCCTATCCCGCTCTCCCCGAAGTCCGAATTCTCTTTCCGGCACCCGATCGGGAGGGCCCCGGGCGGGGCGGGTTGGCGCTTGACCCGCTTTCCGCGGCCCCTGACTCTACCGCCCAACTCACTCCGGACGCGCCGTGGATCTGAAGGAAATTCGCAAAATCGTGGAGCTCATGGACGAACATGGGCTTTCCTTGTTCCATCTGGAGAAGGAGGATTTCAATCTGAAGTTGAAGAAAGGGTCCGATGCGGAGGCCCTTCGCGAGGCCCTGAGGGGGATGACCATCGCCCCGCCCGCCCTCCTCGCGGCCAGTTCCGCCTCCGCCTCCGCACCGGAAGAACCCCCCGAAAACGGTCGCGCCATCACTTCTCCCATGGTGGGAACCTTCTACCGCAAGCCCGCACCCGACGCGGAGCCCTTCGTCAACGTGGGCGACACGGTCAGTGAGGGACAGGTGCTCTGCATCATCGAAGCGATGAAAGTGATGAACGAGATCACGGCGGAGTCGACCGGGACGATCATCGAGATCAGCGCGGAAGATTCCACTCCCGTGCAGTACGGCGACCAGCTCTTCCGGTTGAAGTAGCGGGTCGCGCGGGTTTCTCCGCAGCACTGATTCACCCACCACCCTGCGATGTTCTCGAAAGTCCTCGTAGCCAACCGCGGCGAAATCGCCCTGCGGATCATCCGGGCCTGCCGCGAACTCGACGTCGCCTCGGTGGCGGTCTACTCCGAAGCCGATGTCGACTCGCTTCATGTCCAACTCGCGGACGAAGCGGTGTGCATCGGCCCGGCTCCCAGCCGCGACAGCTACATGAAGCCGGACCGCATCATCGCGGCGGCGGAAGTGACGGAAGCCGATGCCATCCATCCGGGCTACGGGTTCCTCTCGGAAAATCCCCGCTTCGCCGAGATCTGCGAAAGTTGCAAGATCAAGTTCATCGGGCCCTCGGCGGAACTGATTCGCTGCATGGGCGACAAGAACACGGCCCGCGCCACGGCCCTTAGTCACGGCGTGCCGGTGACGCCCGGCTCCGACGGCTTGTTGGGCAGTGACCGGGAGGCCCTCGCCACCGCGCACGAGATCGGCTACCCGGTCATGATCAAGGCCACCGCCGGGGGTGGCGGAAAGGGAATGCGCCCCGCCGCGGAAGAAAGCGAGTTCCTCGCCCAGTTCCGGGCCGCCAAGAACGAAGCGCAGGCCGCCTTCGGCAACGGCGATTGCTACCTCGAGAAACTCGTCCTCAATCCGCACCACATCGAGTTCCAGATCGTGGCGGACTCGCACGGCAACGTGGTGCAGCTCGGGGAGCGGGACTGTTCCATGCAGCGCCGCCACCAGAAGATCCTCGAAGAGTGCCCGAGCCCGCTCCTCACCCCCCAGCTGCGCAAGGCCATGGGGGAGGTCTCGGTGGAACTGGCCCGCAACATCGGCTACCAGAACGCCGGCACCATCGAGTACCTCGTCGATGAAGACTGCGTCAACTTCTACTTCATGGAGATGAACACGCGGATCCAGGTCGAGCACCCCATCACGGAGGAGGTGATGGGATGCGAACTGATCAAGGAGCAGATCCGCGTCGCGGCCGGAGAGCCGCTCTCGTTGCACGTGCGTGACGTCCGCCCGCGCGGACACAGCATCGAGTGCCGCATCAACGCCGAGGATCCCTTCAACAACTTCACGCCCAGTCCCGGGACCATCGACATGTGGTACGCGCCCGGTGGGAAGGGCGTGCGGGTCGATACCCATGTCTACTCCGGGTACACCGTGCCGCCGTATTACGATTCCATGATCGCAAAGTTGATCGTCACGGCGGCCCGCCGCGACGTGGCGATCGCGCGCATGCGGCGGGCCCTTGCGGAATTCATCATCCGCGGCATCAAGACTACCATCCCGTTTCAGCAGGTCATCGTCGATCATCCCGATTTCATCGCGGGGCGTTACGACATCGGCTGGGTGAGCCGCTATCTCGACGAACGACGGGGCGAGGCCGTCCTCTGATGGATCGCGACGAGAGACTCCGGGAGGCGCGGCTCTACGGCATCGTCGATCTCGGCTATGTCGCGGAAGCGGATTGCGAGGACGCGGCGCGGGCCCTCCTGGCGGGCGGGGTGGACGTCCTCCAGCTGCGGGCCAAGAACTACGGGAAAGACCGTATTCTCGAGATCGCGAAAGGGCTCGTTCCCCTCTGCCGCGGGAAGGAGGTTCTCTTGATCGTGAACGACCATGTCGAGGTCGCGCAGGAGGCCGGTGCGGATGGCGTGCATCTTGGGCAGGACGACGGAAGCCTGGCCGAGGCGGGCGCGAAACTCCCGGGCGGGGCGATCCTCGGTCGCTCCACCCACAGCCCGGCCCAGGCCTTCGCCGCGGTGGAGGAGGGTGCGGACTACATCGGATTCGGGCCGCTCTTTGCCACCCCCACCAAGCGGGGCCGTCCCGGTATCGGCCTGCACGACATCGCGCAGGTGGAAGAAGAAGTCGGAGCCAACCTCCCGGTCTTCTGCATCGGTGGAATCAAGCTCGACAACCTGTCCGAAGTTCTGGCCGCCGGGGCCCGCCGCATCGTCATGGTCTCCGGCCTCCTTCAAGCCGAGAACATCACGGCCCGCTGCCTCGAGGTGCGGGAGCTGTTGGAGATTTAGTGTCCAGTATCCAGTGGACAGTGGACCGTATACAAAGGCCGGAAGTCAGCTCTGCGGCGCACACTGAACACTGGCCACTGAATACTGAATACTGAAACCTGAACATCGAACTCCTTGCACCCGAGCCTATTCCCGACCCATTCTTCCCCATGCCTGACTCACTCCCCGTCGTCGTCGGTGGGACCATCGCGATCGACAACGTCAAGACGCCCGCGGCCGAAGCGAAGAACCTGCTCGGCGGATCCGCCTCCTACGCTTCGCTGGCCGCCAGCTACTTCACGAGCCCCGTCCACCTGGTCGGAATCATCGGCGACGACTATCCCCTCGAGCACCTCGCCATGTTGAAACGCCACGGCGTTTTGCTCGACGGCGTGGAGCGTTCCGATGGCGAGTCCTTCACCTGGAGTGGAGAGTACCACCAGAACATGAACGACCGCACCACCCACGACGTCGCCATCAACGTCCTGGAAAACTGGCGAGTGAGCCTTCCCGCCGGTCCCGCCGGATGTCCCGTCGTGGTCCTCGCCAACATGGCGCCCGCCAACCAGCTCCAGATGTTGGAACAGTGCACCGACCCGGAGCGCTTTGTCCTGGCCGATACCATGGACCTCTGGATCGAGATCGCGCGCGATCCCCTCGAGCGCGTCATGAAGCAAATCGATCTGCTCGTCATCAACGAAACCGAGGCCCGCGAGTACACCCGCACTACCAATCTGATGGAAGCCGGCGCGATCCTGCGCGCCAAGGGGCCGGCCTATGTCGTCATCAAGCTCGGCGAGTTCGGGGCGGTTCTCTTCGGCCCGCCCGAGACCAATCACGGCCTCTTCCGCTGCGGCGCTTTCCCCTTGCGCGAAGTCTCGGATCCTACCGGGGCGGGCGACACCTTTCTCGGCGCCCTGGCCGGCTACCTCGCTTCGCTCGGCACCACCACCTACTCCTTTTCCCAGATCCGCGACGCCGTCATCCGCGGGACCGTCATGGCTTCTTTTACCTGCGAAGAATTCTCGACTCGCCGCATCGAGGATCTCGCCGAGGGCGAACTCCTCAAACGCCTCGAAATCTTCCGCGAAATGAGTTGTTGGTAGGTTCCGCGCAACCCCCGATCCGGACCCGCCCTGCTCCGAAAATCCGCAAAAGTGGGTTTTTCGGCCCTCCCCGCCCGTGACAGATTCGTTGAATTCCCCCCAAGACCCCTCCAACCCCGGATCTCAAGGGGAAACGCGTTTAGCAAGCCCTTTACTGCAAACGAGTTATGTCGGACCCAGATGCTTCAGAACCACGAAGTTGTTTTTTTCCCGTGATTCTCAAAAAAAAATTGACCGCATACGCCTACGGTAGATAGCCTGCAGGTGGATTGCCTGCGGGAACTACGAACACGACCAAAAAAACAAACGACCTTATCACTCCAATAGCCATGAAAGCAACCACACTAAAGACAGCGGCAATTCTTGCCGGCTCCCTCAGCTTCCTGGCCGGTTCCGCCTTCTCCCAGTCGGCAGTATCGGACCCGGGCGGTTACCGCACCCAAAAAATCGGCGACGGCTTCAACCTCGTCGGCGTCAACCTCCACAACCCCGTCATCATTTCCGGCTCGATCGACACTGAGACCGGTGCGGACGTCGGTGACAGTGCCGTGGATTACACCGCGATCCTCAACGATCCTGCCGCGACCTACATCTTTGAGGTCCTTGATGGAGACCAAATAGGTGCCATCGCCGAAATCACAGCCGTCGCAAACGGCTCGGTGACGGTGGACGGTGCCGGAATCGGTGCCGGAATCGGCGCTGCGTATTCGATCCGCCAAGCTCCCACCCTCATCGATACCTTCGGTGATCTGAACCCCGGGTTCAGCGCGACCACCGCGGACGTTGTCTACATCCCGACCGGAATCGGCGGCCAGTATGACCAGTTCTTCCAGCACACCACGGGAGTCTTCCGCGCGCAGGGTTCCATCTCGAACCCACCCAAGCCGGTATCGTTCCTCTACTCGGACGGTCTGCTGATCGAGCGCAAGGATGGTCCCCTCGACCTCATTATCACCGGCATGGTGAAGAAGGTCGGCACGATCGTGAACATCCCAAATGGGTTCGGCGCCGTGGCGGTCTCCGCTCCGGTGGGCAGTACCCTTCAGGACTGCGGTATTGCCGCCTCGCTGAAAACCGGCTTCTCCGCTACTACCGCGGACGTCGTTTACGTCCCAACCCTAACTGCGGGAGGGGACGCAAATCCGGGGGTCTACGACCAGTACTTCGTCCACACCACCGGGAATTTCCGGGCCCAAGGCGCCATTGCTGATGCCGATCCGGTTCCGATCGATAATGGACTCCTGATCGAGCGCAAGGATCCCGACACGGCCGGCTTGATCGATGTCCCCGCATTCTTCGCCAACCTCTAATCAGATCTAGGGAGCGGGAAGGGAAAGCTGCCCTCGCAATTGTCCCGACCCGCTCTTAAAAACTCGTACCACACACAAACCACAATGAAATACACCATCCTTGCCGCAGCCTCTGCTGTCCTCTGCTTGGGATCCGCCTTCGGTGCTGGCATCAATGCCACCAACCTTGCGATTGGTCCTGGCGACACGATCGTTACTGACAACGCCGGGAATGCAGTTGTAACCCACTCATTCCTCTCGACTTTCGGCGGTCTGGCTGGAGTGAGCGACGTCCCAGGATTAATATCGGCCGTGTCGGATCCTGGCTATACCTCCATCGGCGATCCGAACGCTTATCTGGGCACTGGGGAACCTGGGCTCTTCCTGGCCTCCTACAACGACGTGGGCGGAAACGGCGAGCCGATCTACCTCATCTTGGCGGATGGTCCCGACCCCTCCGCCGCGAGCTGGGTGGGACTCATCAACATTGGTGAAACCCTCGATGCTGATGCCGCTTCCCCGGACTCGAATAACTACGTCTTGGGGGACCCCAAGGGGGCTGCCCAAGTGGGCGCATTTGACGGCGCGCTAGTCTTGGCTGACTGGTCGACCAGTGGCGGCTTCGTCAACGAGGGGCCCTCGTTCCAACTTGGCTTGGTTCCGGAGCCCTCCAGCAGTCTCCTCGCAGGCTTGGCTGCTCTGGGTCTTTTGATCCGCCGCAAGCGCTAACTTGGCACCAATTCTAAGGTCGTTTTTTCAGACTGCCGGTCGAAAGACCGGCAGTTTTTTCTTTGTGCGCCCGGCAGACAGCACACACGTGCCCGGAAGGCGTTGGGATTCACAAGGAAATTCTCATGCACCTGATTGCCTACAACGTCATCCGTCTGTTGATGCTCAAGGCTGGTAACGTGCACGGGGTGAACCATCGCCGCATCAGCTTCAAAGGAGTGCTTCAGGTTCTGGAAGAG
>CAUZKZ010000153.1:0-10950 GCA_963580345.1 Verrucomicrobiia bacterium
GGACCGGTGGATGGCGGTGCCGAGGGCGGAAACAATCGCGTTCTCGGCCGGGCATTGGGAATTTCCCAACGGGACCGCCCTGGTGCAGACCCTCTCGCTTCCGCCCCAGGCCAAGGTCGGCGGCCCTGCTCGGGTCAGGGTCGAGACGCGCATTCTCTTGCGCCAGCAGAACGAATGGGAGGGCTATTCCTACCGATGGAATGACGAAGGCACCGACGCCACGCTGGTGCCGCGCGAGGGCGCCGATCTAGAGCTGACCTACCTGGAACCGAAGCGACCATGGCGATTCTCCAGCCGGGCCGAGTGCGCGATGTGTCACAATCGGGCCGCAAACTATGTTCTCGGCATTACGGGGAGTCAGTTGAACCGGGTCCACGCCGCCAGCGAAGAGCCGGCCAACCAACTGCGCAGACTTCAGACCCTTGGCTTTTTCTCGGGAGCACTGCCCGATCCCCTGCCGGCTCCGGCCGTCAATCCCTACCACGAGGGGAACGCCCTGGAGGCGCGGGTCCGGTCCTACCTCCACCTTAACTGCTCGATCTGTCATGTGGAGAGCGGAGGCGGAAATGCGAAACTCGATCTCCGCTCCGGCACCTCCCGCGAAAAGATGAGTGTCTTCGAGGCTCGTCCTCAACATGCCACTTTCGGCCTCCCCAACGCCATGATCGTGGCACCCGGCCATCCGGATCGCTCCGTCATGGTCCACAGAGTTTCACTGCGAGGCAAGGGCTCCGGACAGATGCCCCCGCTGGGGTCCTCTCGGGTGGACGAGGCCGCGGTCAAGATGCTCCGCGACTGGATCGCTCGAATGGAGCCCACGCAGACGCTTGTCAAGGAGTGGACGATGGACGACTTCGCCACCGAACTCGCCGAGTTCGACAAGAAGGGTCACGACTATCTGTCCGGCCGGGCCGCCTTCACGAGCACTGGTTGTGTGCAGTGCCATCAATTCGGAGGGCAGGGCGGCAGTGTAGGTCCGAATCTCGCCGGGCTTGGAGCGAAGTTGAGTCCCCGGGATCTGTTAGAGTCAATCCTCGAACCCTCCAAACGCATCACGGAGGGCTTCGCGGTCCCAGATGTCGATCCGCCCGTCTCCACCATGCCTCCTGGAATGATCAACGTCCTGACCAGGAAGCAGGTCATCGACCTGGTCTACTACCTGAAACGGGACGGGCGTCCGCGCGTTGCAGCGGTTGTCACTGAATACCGTCACAATTCCCATGCCGACGTCATCGTCAGCCGCATCCTGCAAACCGACACGCTCGACAGCAAGGGCAAGGAATCTCCGCTGGATCTGGTCTCGCTCTATACCGATCAAGTCCCCAAGTCCGATACGAGTCGCAAGCTCGCGGCCGCGCACAAATTCCCAATTTTTCCGTCCATCGCCGAAACGCTGACTCTCGGCACGGATTCCCTCGCCGTGGATGGCGTGCTGCTCATCGCCGAGCACGGCGACTATCCGAAATCCGAAACTGGAAATACGCAGTATCCCAAACGTCGGTTCTGGGAGGAGGTTCTCAAGGTCTTCGATTCGAGCGGCCGTTCGGTGCCCGTCTTCGTCGACAAGCACCTCGCCGACAACTGGGAGGACGCGAAGTTCATCTACGACACCGCCAGGCAAAGGAAGGTGCCCCTCATGGCGGGATCCTCGCTGCCCACCACCTGGCGCAAACCGGCGGTCGATGTGCCGCGCGACGAAGAGCTTCGCGAAATCGTCGGCCTGACCTTTCACACCACCGATGCCTACGGTTTCCATGCCCTCGAGTTCATGCAGGCCCTGGCGGAACAACGGCGCGGCGGTGAAACGGGAATCGTGGCGGTCAAATCCACGTCCGGCGAAGACGTCTGGCGCGCCTTCGAGGAAAAACGATTCGACCGGGAATTGTTCGACGCCGCCTGGTCGCGCCTCACCAATCCGCCGGAGGCAGGCCGCCTCCGCGAGCGCGTGGCCATGCCGCGACTGTTTACCATCGAGTACACCGACGGACTGATCGCGCATCTCCTGGAACTGAACGGAGCGGTGGGCGAGTGGTCGGCGGCCTGGCGCTACGAGAAAGAGGAGCGGATCGAGTCGTCACTTTTCTGGACGCAGGAAGGCCGTCCCGGCATGCACTTCACCTGGCTTCTGAACGGAATTGAGCAAATGATCCTGACCGGCCAGCCGGCCTGGAACGTGGAACGCACCCTCTACACAAGCGGAACCCTCGACGCCCTCCTGATCTCGGTCAAAAACGGCGGGCAACGTCTCGAGACCCCCTATCTGAACTTGCCCTACCAACCATCCTGGCGGTGGAAAGAACCACCCCCGCCCCCGCCGATGCGGCCCTGGGCGGAGCAGTGAAGTCGTCGCGTCCCACGAATGGAAACATCCCTGGGTGGAGCTCGACCCGGCTCTCACGCCGCTCCTGGCTCGCCCTTTTTCTCCTCCGCCTTCGCGACCAGCTTGGTGATGGTCAGTTTCTTCTCGAAGTGAGCGGTCGCGACGCGAATCCCGTCGGGGTGCAGGTCGAACTCGCGCGCCGTGCCGGGAAGCTTGAACTTGTGAAAGGCCTTGTCTTCCTCCGCATTCCAGAAAAGGAGGAAGGCCCCGCTCTTGCCCCCCGCGCATCCGATCAGGTAGCCCTCGGGATGGAAGATGGCTCCCCAGCCGATGCCTTCCACCCCTTCCGTGACGTGGCTGCGAATCAGTTTCCGCGTCTCCCACTCGAATCGCAGGAAGAGCGGCTGGCTGACGGCGCCGAGTGGATTGGTCGCCTTGTGCAAACCGGCGCAGGCGAGGTGCTTCTTGTCGGCACTCAGATCAATCCCGCGCACCCCGCCGTAATCGACCTGCTGTCCGCCGTTGTAGGTGTTGAGCGCCTTGCCATCGAAGGTCTGCACCAGCTTTCCGGTCGCCACCTCCCATTGATGGACCTTGCCTTTCAGGTCCCCGGAGAGCAGCCACTGCCCGTCGGGATGAAAGTAGGTGCTGTACACGTCGCGCTCATGCCCTTCCATCTGACGCACCAAGGTGCCATCCGCGGTTTTCCACAGTTTCACAACGCGGTCGTTGCCGGCACTGGCCAGCAACTCCCCGTCCGGGCTCACCGAGATGGTGCGAATCCAACCGGCGTGCGCTTTGACCTTCCGAATCGGCTCCGGTTTCGCTGCCGCCACCGGCCACCAGATCAGGGTGTCGTCATACCCGCTCGTGATCAGGGTCCCACCGTCCTTGGAAAAGGCGATTCCCCGCGCCCACGAATCGTGCGCCTTCGGGAAGATCAGCTTCTCCCCGGACTCCGCCTCGAGGTTCCAGCGCACCACGGCGCGATCTTCCGCGGTCGCGACAACGAACTTCCCGGTGGGGTCGAAGCGGCAGTTGATCAGCGGCGCGTCGTGCTTGAACTCTCGCGCCAGGTGCGCCTGCTTGGGATCCGACTTCATCCGGGTGATGGTGATAGCAGACTACGTGAGTATCTCCCCGATCGGCCCAAAGGCGGGGTCGGCCATCGGGACCTTGCGCCCGCCGATCTCGAAACTCTTCGTGGACCGAATTCCGAGGGCGCTCAGGTAGGTGTGAAACAGGTGCCCGGCATCGACCTCTCCCTCCGTCACCTCGGTCCCCTTCTCGTTGGTCTTCCCGAAAACCGCGCCGCGGGCGACCTTGGCCCCGCCGATGCAGATCGACCACGCCTTCCCCCAGTGATCGCGGCCGTAATACTTGTTGATATTCGGGGTGCGGCCGAATTCGGTCAGGACAACGATGAGGGTGCTGTCGAGCATCCCCCGCGCCGCGATGTCCGCCACCAGGGTCGCAAACGGTTTGTCGAACTCCCCGAGCTGCTCGAAGTGGAAGTTGAAGTTCTCGTTGTGGGTGTCGTAGTTCGAGTGGGTCACCTGCACGAACGAGATGCCGTTTTCCAGGAGACGGCGCGCCAGGAGGCAATGCCGCCCGAAATCGTGCGCACCATATCGCTCGCGATCCTTCTCCGATTCCTTTGAGAGGTCGAATACCTCGCGCCGTTTCACCAGTTCCTCGGCCTGCTCGAAGCTCTGCGTGTAGGCGTCGGTCTCCGCGGTGCGGCGGCGCAGGGCGAAGCGGTCATTGAGCATGCAGCGAAACTCATCGCGCCTCGCGGCGGCGTTCTCCTTCAGGTCGGAAGGCCGGGCGCTGTTGGCCAGCGGCTTGTCGCCGCCGATCGACATGCTCGCGTACTTCGGTCCCAGGTAGGCGGAATCGGAGCTGCGCCCGCCGGTCCCTCCCGGCGAGATCTTGACGTGCCCCGGCAGGGTCAGCTCTCCCTCGTCGAGACCCTTGGCCACCACCGCGCCGATCTCCGGCCAAGACACACCTTCCATCCGCTTGCGGCCGGTGAGCATCTTGTGATTCCCCTTGCCGTGATCGCTTTCGTGCGTGTTGATGCCGCGGAGCAACGCGAGGTGATGCATCTGCTTCGCGGTGTGCGGCAACAGTTCGCTGAGATGGATGCCGGGCACCGAGGTCGGGATGGCGCGGAAGGGACCGCCGGTCGACGTGCCCGGTTTCGGGTCCCAGCTCTCGAGCTGGCTCAGGCCGCCCGCCATGCGCACCACCAGCATACGCTTTTGGTCGCGGACCAGTTCCGCCGCCGTGGCCGGGTGGACCAGGGAGCCGAGTCCCCCGAGCATCGCGGCACCCGCCCCGCCGGCCAGGCCCCCCAGAAAGTTTCGCCGCGCCAGCAGGTGCTCTTGGGATCCGCAGGAATAGTGACAGGATTTCATGAGTTTCAGTGTTTGAACCGGAATTCGACCGAGGAGATCAAGGCCCAGGCCAGTTCCTGGATCGCGATCGCTTTTTCTTGTTCGGGCGCAGCGAGGTAATCGCGGACTTTCGCTTTTTCCGCGTCGCTCGGAGCCCTCGTGACGGTCCTCAGGTACAACTCCTCGGCGAGTTGGGCCGGGTCGTCGATCTTCGTCAGGCGCGCCGTCAGGTTCTCCCCGTTGGGACGAAGCCAGCCCCGTACCAGGCCGTCGTTTTCGAAAAATAGGGCCTGGTCGGCCGTGGCGTAGAAGTCCGATTGTGGTTGCCCGGCCTGCCCCCCGAAGAGCGCCACGAACTTGTCGAACGAGGCTTTCAGCCTGGCGTCGATCTGCTCTTCGATCCAGCGCCCGCGATCCGCTTCCGTGAGTTTCGGCGGGGGCGGCTTCTTCTCATCCTTCTTCTCACCCTCTTTTTTTTCGCCTTCCTTTTTCGCGGGCTCGGCTTCCTTCTTGGCAGCCTCGGCGAGCTTCTTCTCGAACTCCGCCGTCACCGTCGCCACCGTGCGCTCCCACTCGCCGGTCGCCTGCAAGGTGCTTGCGCAAAGCTGCTCCGGGGTGAGCGGCGCAAACACGCCCACCGCAAAGGCGCTCGTCCATCGTTGCGTCAGCGAATCCAGGGCGCCGTCCAACTCCTGCTGTAATTCATTTGATTTCGCCTTGGCGGCCTCCGCCTGGGCCTTGCGTTCGGCCAGTTGCCGGTTCGCCGCCTCGGACAGCTGGCGCGCCCCGGCCCCGCGATCGCGCAGGACTTCGACCGCCTTGGCGAGCTCGGCATCATCCGGGAGCCCCACTTTGGCCGACTCGGAACGACGGGCGGCTTCGTCGAGGTCGTCCGTCAGTTTTTGCCTGGCGGCCGCGTCATTCTCGAACCCGGTGAGCTCCGTCCCAAGCTTCCCGGCGTTCTCGCGGCTGGCCTGCGCGTCCCGGCGGGTCTCGGCATAGGCCACCAGGTCGCGGGCGTCTTCGAAGCGGCGCTGCGCGTGTCCGGCGCCCGACTTTTCGGCCCGGTAGCGGCTGCGGGCTTTTTCGAGCTCCGCATCCAGGGCGGCCAGCTTGGCCTCTTCGCCACTCACGAGCTTGGCCAGTTCCTCCGCAGCCGCAGCCGCAGCGGCGAGTTTTGTCCCGGCCTCGTCGACCGCTTTCTGGATCGCGGCGAGCTCGCCCTGCTGTTTCGCGATCCCGGCCCGCAGTTCCTCGCTGCGCTGCTTGAATTTCGCGGCGGCCTCCGCCAGTTCCTTGTCATCCGGAAGAGCCTTCACCGCCTCGGCCGTCTTCGCCTCCGCTTCCGCCAGCGGTTTCAGTTTCGCATCGCTCGCCGCGAGAACTTCGCGTGCTTTGGCAACGGGCTCCTCCGCTTTCTTTCGGGCCGCCGCCGCCTCGTCGCGCTTCTTCCTGGCCTCCGCCAGTTTTCCGGCCTGCCCGTCGAAGGCCTTCTTCGCTGCCTCCCACGACTTCTTGGCACCCTCATAGGAAGACGTGGCCGCCGTGGCCGCCTCACCCAGCCGGTGCGCCTCCGCTTCCAACTCCGCCAGCTTCGGTGCGACCGCTTGCGCCTGGCCGGCCAGGGCGGTGGGTAGCTCGAAGCTGCGCGCGTAGGTATCCGTCAGAGCCAGCGCGCGCAGGAAGGCGCGCACGTCGAACTTCAGCGCCACGATCTCGTCCGCGAGGAGGTCCAGGAGTTCCGGGTGTGCCGGCGGATTTCCCGCATGCGAAAGATCGTTGGGCTCGACCAGGGGACGTCCCATCATGTGCCCCCAGAGACGGTTCGCGACGTTGCGGTTGAAGGCGCGACTGGTTCCGTCCGTGGCGAGCTTGGCGAGTTGCTCGCGCCGGCTGTACTTTGGGACCGCCCTGACCTTCTTGTCCTTCGGGTTGGGCGCCACCTTGTACTCCTCCCCGGCCTTGAACGCCGGCTCCTCGAACTCCTCGCCGCCCGGCAAGCGTGGACGGGCCGTGCCTTTGACGTCCGTAAAAACGGATTGGAAGTTCCCTTCGCCGGCCGCCTTCTCCGATAGCAATGCCGGCTTCTTCGTGTCCGGTTGGAAAAACGAGGTGCGGGTGTAAAACGCGAACAGACCATAATACTCGCGCTGCAGATAGTCGGCCACGTTGGGATGATCGTGACACTGCGCACACTGCAGGTCCTTGCCGAAAAAGAGCCGGCCCACATCGCGGGTGATGAGGTGCGGCTCCCCAATGCGATCCAGGTAAAAGCGGGCGGCCGGTCGGCTCTTCTCCTCCGTCCCGTCGGCCCCCAGGATTTCGCGCGCCAGTTGATCGAACGGCTTGTTGGCCGCGAACGAGTCGGTGAGATACTTGCGCCACTGCGCGTTGGGCACGTGCGTGTCGGCGCGTCGCTCCATCAACCAGAGATCGACCGTAATCGCCAGGTGGCGCGCGAACTCGCGGCCGGCGAGGAGCCGATCGACCAGCCTGGCGCGCTTCTGCGCATCTCCGTCCTGCAGATAGGCGCGCACCTCCTCCGCAGTCGGAATTCTCCCGGTGAGATCGAGGTGAATCCGGCGGACGAATTCGGCGTCGCCGGCCCCTCCCGCCACCGGCGCCACGTTGCCCTTGGCCACCGCTTCGTCGATCCGGACCGTGAGGGGCCGCTCCTCCCCGAGGGAGAGCGGTGGCAGCAACAGCACCAAACCCGCCGCAATCGGCCTGCCCGCCATCCCAATCTTGAAGAGGGTCATCTGATACTCGCCGGAGAATTGTGCCCCCCCAGCAGGGGGCTTTTCTTTCTACTTTCCCAGCGGCGTTACTCTGTCAAGTTCAGGCAATTACGCAGGGCGTTCCGCCACCCCCACTCACCCCACCGGCCGGTCCGGCCCTCCCAGGCCCTTTTTCCCTCGCTTCCCGGCGGGAGCGGGCTTGGCGGGTTTATAAACACCCGCTATTTCAGGACCGTGACCTTCCCGCCTCTCCTCCGACTTCCGGCTCTCCTGTCCCTCGCCGCGCTGAGCCTCCCCTTCTCCGCCGCCCGCCTCGACGCTGGAACTATCAGCCTGAACTACCGCGCCAATGGCGGGTCCACCGCCCCCGAATTGGGTGCGGCCGATGTGGCCGGCGTGGAGCCCGCCGCCAACTGGAACAACCGAACCCACGCCCACCTGGGTCCGGGAAACCCGGATTCTCCCGCCGTTACCAACGACCTGAACGACGCGGCCGGGACTCCTACCACCGCGGACCTCACCGTGACCGCCTCCACCACCGCGGCCGGGCCCTCCCAAGACCTCGGTGACATCGGTTCCGACGAGAACATGTTGTTCAGTCCCAAGTCGATCGGCTCCAACCGGACCCCCGGCCCCGCCCCCGGGGATACCATCACCATCACCGGCGCCGAGATTCCCTACCCCACCTATGACGTGATCGTCTACCTCACCGACCAGCGGAACAACAACGAGAATACCGGGGTGGCGGCCATCCTCTTCGGCGGCCCAACCTACTATCTGCAGACTCCCGAGGACGACCTCGCCTTCTTCAACACCAACGGCTTCGTGCGCTCCGCCGACGCCATCGACGACGGCGCTTTCAGCAACGACACCGCCAACTACGTGCGCTTCGAGGCCGTGACCGCCTCCAGCTTCCAGGTCGACCTCGTCACGACCCAGGGCAACACCACTTCCGACAGCTCCCGCCTCGGCATCGGCGGGGTCCAGATCGTGGAGGTTTCCGTGGAGGACTCCGACAACGACGGCCTGCCGGACACCTACGAGCAACAGCTCATCGACTTCGACCTCGGCGATGCGGTGGACGGCCTGGATGACGTGGCGGGCCCGAACGACGAACCGGGGTTCACCACCGACTTCGACAGCGACGGCTCCTCCGATGCCGCCGAGTTTGCGAATCTCACCAACCCAACCGCGGGAGACACCGACAACGATTTTTCCAGGGATGGCGAAGAGGCGACCAACGGCACCAACCCTCTCAAACCTGACAGCGACAACGACGGCCTGCTCGACGGGTACGAGACCAACGACGACAACTTCGTCAGCCCCACCGCGACGGGCAGCGACCCGCTCGACCCGGACAGCGATGACGACGGCATTAACGACGGGGTGGAGGTCGAGAGGGGGTCCAATCCAAACGACCCGGGCAGCACGCCGTCGACCGGCGCCACCATCAGCCTCAACTGGCGCGCCCCGGATGTGCAGGAAGGCGCCCCCGCCGATTTCGTGCTCGTCCCCACCGACTTGCTCGGCGTGATCCCGGCCGCAAACTGGAACGACGGGATGTACAGCAATTTGAGTGCCCCGGTCACTGTGACCGATTTGACGGACAGCGACGGAAATGCCACCACCGCGGATCTCACCATCTCGGCGACCACGGATGCCGCGGGTCCGGGCCTCGGCGTGAGCCCGCCGGACGACCTCGATGCCAACATGTTGCTCAGCGGCAAGTCCATCGGCTCCAACCTCAGCCCGGGGCCCGCCCCCGGAGATACCATCACGATCGCCGGCGCCGAGATCCCCTACCCCCTCTACGACGTGATTGTCTATCTCACCGACCAGCGAATCAACGTGGAAAACACCGGCGTCCAGGCCACTTTGTCCGGTGGGGACACCTACTATCTGCAGACCCCCCACGACGACCGCGCCTTCTTCCGTGCCAACGGCTTCGTGCGGTCCGCCGACACTGTCGACGACGGTGCCTTCACCAACGCCACGGCCAACTATGTGCATTTCGAGGGGGTCCCCGGCTCCAGCTTCCAGATCGACCTCGTGACCACCCAGGGCAACACCACCAGCGACAGCAGCCGCCTCGGCGTCGGGGGCATCCAGATCACGCGGAGTTCGGGGCCGCCGCAGGTCCGCCTCACCGACGTTTCCTTCGCCTCCGGCACCGGAACTCTCAGCATCAGTTGGGAGAGCCGCGACGGAAAACTCTACAACCTGCGCAGCGAAACCGATCCTTCCTCCGCGTCCTCGATCGATTGGCCGATTTTCAATGGAAACGCCGATCTCGCCGCCACGCCGCCGGAGAACACTCTCACTATTCCCCTCCCGGCCGACTCGCTCCGGCTCTTCGTGATCGAGGAGTTCGATGCCCCGCCCCTTCAAGTCTTCTCCGACGACTTCGAGGACGGCCAGGGACTTTGGACCACCGGAAGGGACGACCAGAACGGAAATACCCTCTGGCAACTCGGAGCCCCGTCCGTTACCGGCCCGGCCACCGCCAATAGCCCCACCAATTGCTTTGCAACCAACATTTCCGGCGACTATGACTTCCACGCAAATATCTGGCTGCGATCCCCGCCCCTCGACCTGCCCGCGGCCGGCGCGGCGACCCTGAGTTATTTCGAGTTCAAGGACATCGAGGAGAGCTTCGATTCCGGGCGAATCGCGGTGCTCGACGCAAACGATGACTCCGTGCTCGCCGTGATTAAATCCGGGATCGACGGAGACTCCGCCAACTGGGCGGAGGTTATCGTGCCCGTGCCGCCCGAGGCGCTCGGAAAATCCGTCAAGTTGGAATTCCGCTTCGCGTCCGACGACGTCACCAATTTACCCGGGTGGTACCTCGACGACGTGCAGGTCACCGTCCCCTAGTGTCCTGAACGCCAAGTTCGTTAAACTTGGGGAACTGAGAGGTTTTCGTGAAAGTGCTCGCTTCGCTCGGCGAAAAGAGGATCCCGGGGATCATTTTTCTTCCAGCGGACTAAATCGACGAAGGGGTCAGCGCCATCCCGCCGGTGAATTTGGCAATGCCCTCCGGATTCCACGCGAAACCAAGGCCCGGCTGATCCGGTATCGGGATCATGCCGTCTTCATCCAGCCTGATTGGCTCGCACAGCAAGTCTTCAAGGTAAGGGGCCGGCGTGATGTATTCGACCCAGCGGGCGCAGCGGGCGGCGCCTACCAGCTGCAAATCGGCAGCCAGACCGACGGCCGTGTTCCAGCCATGGGGGACGAACAGGATCGAGTGGTCGTCGGCATATTGCGCGATGCGGTGTTCTTCGCTGATCCCGCCCACCTTGGTGACATCCGGCTGGATGTAATCGACGGCCCGCCGTTCGATCCACTCGATAAACGACTGCCGGCGGGTGAAGACTTCGCAACTCGCGATGGGGAGCGGTGCGTTCCCGGTCAATTTCACGTAACCTTCCAGATCGTCCGGCCGGAGCGGTTCTTCGAACCAGCTCACGTCGTAATCGGCGAGCATCTT
>CAUZKZ010000154.1:0-10916 GCA_963580345.1 Verrucomicrobiia bacterium
GTAGTAAGGGCCCTTGCGAAGCGTGCCTTTGCCATCAGGAGTGGGCCGCTCCCGGTATTCCTCTGTAAGGGTGCCGCGTTCCATCGTGGTGATCTGGGCGAGTTCGGCAAGGAGGTGTTCTCGTTCGGGGTTGGATTGGTTCGAATTTGCAGCCATGCCCCCGATCATGTCTAGTATACTAGACATTTACAAGGTCAAATAAAAAGGGATCCCGCGGCTCTTCCTCATATTTTTGTCCTGCACCCGGGGGAACCGCGTCTCCAGCGGGGCGGCGGTTCCCTACGCGCTCGAAATGAGACAGCTCAAATCTTGCCGCCTGTTCGCCGTTGTCGCCTCGCTGACGCTGCTTTCCAGTTGCGTGGTGTATGTGCCTGGGCTTGAGAAGGTAGCCAAGCCTTCCGCCAAGGCGGTCCTTGAGACTCCCTCGGCCCAGGTGTCCTTCAAGCCGCTGTGGACGTAGACGGGGCGGGGGGCGATGCAAGCCAGGAGCATGTGCTGATCGCCGTCAGGATCGTCGTGAGCGACAGGAGGTGGGCTTTCATGAGTGAATAGGTATCGGAGTGCGGAAGCCTTGCTTCCGCTTTCATGGTGGATCGAGCTTGCTCGATGCGGTGGAGGCGGAACGTGGTGCGGCTCCGCCCCGCGAGGGGAGCATCGCCGCCCGCCAGACGGAAGCAAGTTTTCCCCTCTCCGAGGTGAGTCTAGTGCATCGCCCCGCAAGTTTGTGTGCATTCGGAGATGAGAATCTTCGGAGATCAGTCAGCGGTCTCCGACCGAATGCACACTAACTTCCCGGCCGAAGCACTAGAGCTCCGCCTTCAGAATGCGGAAGGGCGTCTGTCTGATCGGTGCGCCGGGATTGTAAAACTGCATTCCGCCGTGTTCGAAGCCTTCCATGACGCGGTGGGTGTGACCGAAGAAGACGTGGCGGGTGCCCGATTCGGCGCCGTGGCCGATGTGCTCCAGGTAGCGCCTGATCCGTTCCGCGACGCGCCGGGGCGGATACACGACGCGGGTGAAACACTTGTCGAGACGGGCAGCAATCACGGCGTCGTAAACGCGATTGCGAATTGGTCCGGGCCGCCACTTGTGGTTCTCGCAGCGTTTCCGGAACCGGGTGAGCTCCTATGATCGGCGCCCCGATCAAGGCACTCAATGGAGGCCGGGGATCCAGAGGGATCTCAAGGGGCGGGGGAAAGATGTTCACGCTGCTCGGGAGGAGAGTTAGAATGGCCTTATGCGCAGAGGGACGGGCGGGAATTCCGACGGAGGTTCACCAGGCAAGAGGCCTCATCTTCCTCAAGCTGCGGTGGTGCCGATCTGCCGAGGGAAGGACGTGGTCTCGGTCTGCCTGGTCACCTCCTTGAAGAAAAAGAGCTGGATCCTGCCGAAGGGAATCGTTGATCCGGGAGAAACGCCGGCGCAAGCCGCACTAAAGGAGGCTTTCGAGGAAGCCGGCTTGAAGGGGCGTATTGTCGGAGATCCCCTCGGCAGTTTCCAGGATTCGAAATGGGGGGCTACCGTCGATGTCACGGTCTTCCTCATGGAGGTGGATGCCTGCATGGACCGCTGGGGGGAGTCTCATATGCGCCAGCGTCATTTCGCGCCGCTCGCCGAAGCCCATAAGCTCGTGAAAAAGCCCGCCCTGAGGAGAATGCTGCGCAAGGCCCGAAAGCGGCTGGGAGGCGGAGAGGAGGGCAGTGACGGACAGGATTGACTTCTCTGGTCCCGCTTCCCATTATTTTACCCTGCCGTTTTGCCTCTCGTTTGCGGACTGCGTCGCGCCGAAACCGGTGTGCCGCGGAACACCAACCTTATGCTACCATGAAAACAAATCCGATTGTGAGCCTCACATGCATCTCGGCCGCCGCCGGCGTGTTGTGGTTCACCAGCTGCGAGGTCCCCGCGCCCGGGGCCGGTCCCGGGCCAGCTCCTGCCAAGCCGCCGCCGTTGAAAGAGGCGCCGAGTGGCGTGAAACCCGTCAATCCGGCCGGTCTGAGCGGACTCAACCCGCCGCCCGAGCCGCCCAGCCGCGTGGCCAATCCCGCCGCCCTGCGCAAGCTCAATCCGCAACCAGATCCGCCCAGCGCGTCGTCCCTGCGGGTGCAGCCGTAGCGGCGTGGCGAATTCCTGGCGGCTCGCCACGCGACCTGGTCCCGCAGCTGGTGCGCCGACTCCAGGACCGGAAAATCAATCCGGGCCCTGAAGGATTCGCGTTTGGTTCGGCGCTTTGAACGCGCCGTCGCGGTTACGTGGGCTGTTCGCCACGGGCCATGACGACCTTGCCGGTGCGCACCGTCTCGATGATGTCGAACTGGCTGAGCATCCCGACCGCGGCGTCCACCTTGGGGGAGTCGCCGGTGATCTGGGCCACCATGGAGGTGGGGGTGAGGTCGACGGTTTTGCCGTTGAAGTGCTCGATGATCTGAAGGGCGTCGGTGCGCTGTTGGGCGTCCTCGACAAGGAACTTGATGAGGAGCATCTCCTTCACAACGGCGTCGGCAGTGCTGTGCTCGTAGCAGTGCATAACATCGATGAGCTTGTTGACCTGCTTGATGATCTGCTCAAGGCCCTCCGGAGCGCCCTTGAGGCCGATCGTCATGCGACTGAACTGGGCGTCGCGTCCCTGCGAAACGACGAGGGACTCGATGTTGTAACCGCGCCGCGCGAAGACCTGGGAAACCCGCATCAGGACCCCGGCCTGGTTGTTCACGTAGACCGAAAGGGTGTGGAGGGCCTCATTGGGATTCGGAGCAACGGGGGTGTCGGTGGTGATGATCTCTTTGCTCATGACCGTGATTCTGTTTGAACAGGAGGAAGGAGGAGTGGGGTTGGGTTCTGGTGTCGTGTGCAGGGTGCCGGGTTTCTGGGGACCCCAATTAACAAATATCCAACAACAAATCACTCGATCTCTAGGTGGACCCCACGGGCTTGGCCATCTTCTGCTTGGGCGGTTCGATGAGCATGTCCTCGAGGGCCGCTCCGGCCGGAATCATGGGGAAGACGTTGTCGGTCTTGTGGCACTCGGCGGCGATCAGGCAGGGACCCTCGTTATAGGCGAGGGCCTTCTGGAGGGTGCGGGCGACGTCGGCGGGGCGCTTGATGTTGAAGCCCTGAATGCCGTAGGCGGCGGCCAGTTTCACGAAGTCGGGATTGCCCTCGAGGTCGACGCCGCTCTTGCGGTCGTCGAAGAAGAGTTCCTGCCACTGGCGGACCATGCCGAGGTAGTGGTTGTTCATGACGAGGATTTTTAGGGGCAGCTTGTGGAGCGCGGCGGTGGCGAGCTCGAAGAGGGTCATCTGGAATCCGCCGTCGCCCACGATGGCAACCACCAGATCGTTGGGGCAGGCGAACTGGGCGCCGATCGCAGCCGGGAAGCCGAAGCCCATCGTCCCGGCCCCGCCGGAGGAAAGCCACTTGTGGGGGGCGTTGTTCTTGTAGAATTGGGCCGCCCACATCTGGTGCTGGCCGACGTCGGTGGCGATGATGGCTTCGCCCTTGGTGAGGTTGTAGAGTTCGTCGATGACCTGCTGCATGCGCAGACCGCCCTGTTTCTTGTAGCCGAGAGGATACTTTTTCTTGTAGCCGGCGATATGGCGGAGCCAGTTCCCACTGTCCAATTTGGAGATGCGCTTGTTGAGTGCCACGAGAGCGGCCTTGGCGTCGCCGATGATCTGGATGTCGGGCACGATCATCTTGTTCATCTCGGAAGGATCGATGTCGATGTGGATGATCTTGGCGTTGGCGCCGAACTTGTGAGCCTGCCCGATGATGCGGTCGTCGAAGCGCGAGCCGACATTCAGGATGAGGTCGGCCTCCACGATGGCCTTGTTGGCGTAGGCGGTTCCGTGCATGCCGAGCATGCCGAGGGCAAGTTCGTGAGTCTCCGGAAAGACCCCCTTGCCCAGCAAGGTGCTGGTGACGGGGCAACCCAGGGTGGTCGCGAGCTTGAGGAGTTCGTCGCCGGCCCGCGCAATCATGCAGCCCTGGCCGGCCAGGATGACCGGGCGGCGGGAGTGGCTGATGAACTGCACCGCAGTGTCGATGGCGTCTTCCTCGATCTCGAAGGCGCGCTCGGGATGGTAGCCGGGCAGGCTGATGTCGGGGTCGAGGTCGCCGTCAAAGGGATCCTGCGAGACATTCTTGGGAACATCGACCAGGACCGGGCCGGGCCGTCCGGTGGTGGCGATGTAGTACGCCTCTTTCGCGATGCGGGGCAAGTCGTTGGTATTCTTGACGAGGAAGTTGTGTTTCACCACCGGCATGGTGATGCTGAAGATGTCTGCCTCCTGGAAGGCGTCCTTGCCGAGCATCCAGGTCACTTGCTGGCCGGTGATGACGATCATGGGCACGGAGTCCATCTGGGCCGTCATGAGTCCGGTCACGGTGTTGCCCGCGCCGGGGCCGGAGGTGACCAGCACCGCGGCGGGCTTGCCCGTGGCGCGCGCGTAACCGTCCGCCATGTGAACCGCGCCTTGTTCGTGGCGCACCAGGACGAACTTCATCTTGGTGCTGACCGTCTCGAGGGCGTCGAAAATCGGGAGGGCCGCTCCGCCGGAGTAGCCGAAGATATACTCGATTCCGAGGCCATCGAGCGTCATGAGAAGGGCCTGCGCCCCGTCCAGTTTCTGATTAGCCATGTAAAATGCCTTTCTGGTGGGGAAAATCCCTAAATTCGCGAAAAAGACAAGGAGAAAATAGGAGTTTCTGGAGGAAATGGCCTGCCATCGGGCGGAAGTCGCCCTGAAGATTGGCAGAAATATCACAAATCTGTGGCCAAGTGCCTACAAGGGTCTTCGGAAATGACAAATTTTCCGCTCGGGGCGGCTGGACCGGGGTGGTCGTCGCGGAGCGACTGGGCGGAGCGACCAGGGAGGGGGGCGAATCATGACCTCTTTGAGGTTAAGGAAGTCATGAGGTGGGAGAGAGCAGATCGAGGATGGCGGCGATGGTGGCGAGGGCGTTTCCTTCCAGGCGGTTGTTGACGTAGAGGTAGCTGCGGCGGCCCTTGGGTTTTTCAGCGAGCTGGGAGATCAGGCTGGCGGCCGTCTGGCGGATCTCCGGCTGCGCTTCGCGGACGCGGTCGTAGGGTTCGAAGGACTCCACCGCGGACTCGTAGTCGCGCCCGCACTTGAGGAGGAGTCGGGCGCCGATGGGGGCGACGTTGCGGTCCGGGGAGGCGAGTTCGAGCTGCTCGCCGAGCGACGGCATGCGCTGCCATTGGTTGTAGACGTGACCGACGTTGTGCCGCGCGAGGGCATCGAAATAGGGCTTTTCGAGAAAGCCGGCGTTTCGGATTTCGACCGCGAAGTCCCACTCGGCGGTGGGGAGTTCGCCGAGAAACGCATCGAGATCGTCTACGAAGTCGCGGCCGTGTTCGTAGTCGCGTTGATAGAATCGCGAAAACTCGAACATGATCAGACCGGTCTTTTCGCGGTGGGGTTCGAGGTGCTTGAGGAAGGCGCTGAGAAAGAGGTTGGCGTCGAGGAAATGAGGGTTGTCCTTGCCGGCCAGCTCGCCGTGGCGGCGATGCTTGGGGAAGTGCTTGATGGTGATGGTGTCGGTGACCTTGTGGGAGAGGCGGAAACCGGCCGGGACCTGTTCGGCGAGCCCCTCGAGATACTTCTGGCCCGGAAAGCGATAGAAGGAGGCATCGACGCAGACGCTGGGAAAGACTTCGGCATACTCGTCGAGACAGTTCTTCTCGAAGCGCGATTTTGCGATCTTGCCGCGGTACTCGTAGCGCTCGGCCGTGTAGAGCTGACCCATCCAGCCGGGGTACTTCCAGGAAGAGGTGCCGAGGTAAATGCCCTGCGAAGCGAGGGCGGCCAGTGGTTCGATCATCTGGCGGGCATTCATGCGGCGGGACTTTTGCGAGAGCGAGGGGGATGCGGTGCTTGAGGTCGCGGGTCCGGGGGCGGGCGGCTTTGCGGGGCCTCCTGCTAAGAGGCAGGGGCGGTCGCTTCTCCCGCTACCCCGACCGTCTCCGGAAACATCTCCTTCCAACAAAACAAGGCATCGCGGATCTGTTCCTCTTTTCGTCCCGGAGAGAGTTCCCACACGAAGGGCATCCGCGCCTTGAAGTGGGTGAGGAGTTGCTTGTAGTCGAGGCTGCCCGTAAAGGGAATGCGATGATCGCGGTGCGGCCACACCACATCGTGGACGTGCGCCCCGATGATGTAGGGCTCCATCTGCTCGAGCCAGAAGTCGTGATCGAGGAGGCGAAGATTGTGTTTCAGTTGCACGTGCCCGAAGTCGTGCCAGTAGCCGATCCATTCGTTGCCGGCAAAGTGCGTCTGGAGTTCCACCATCTCGCTCTCGGTCGGCACGTCCTCGTATTTGGAACGGGACTCCACGGCGAGCTTGATCTTGTACTCGGCGGCTTTTTCGACGAATTCCTCGAGAGCCTCGATGGCCCGCGTGAAGTAGAGGCCCCCGGTCTTCCGGCGCTTTCGGACGCACTTCAACTTCCAAGCGGTGAATTCCGGGGTGACCTGGCGGCCTTCCTTCGCCATCTCGGTGAGCCGCCCGGTCCACTTCTCGTGTGGCATGAGGGGATCGGAGCCCAGGTGGAGGACGATGTACTCGGCGTGAAACTCGGCGCCGAGTTCGAGGGACCTGATGGTCATGTCCATGGCCCGCTTCCGGTCGAAGGGGCGATGCGAGGTAAACTCGTAGGCGTCAGGGGCGTCGATCATCACCTCCGTGGGGGAGGGAAAGTAATTGTGGATCCCGGAACAGCGGAACCCGCCGCCCTCAAACGCCTTGCGGATACCGGGCAGTTTCGTGACCGTCATCCCGTGGCTGAGTTCGATCGCATCGACACCCAGCTCGAGGATTTCCTCGATCATGGCCTCGCCGTCGGTGTGGCGGGAGTTGTTCCAACAGGTGGAGAAGCAGAGCATGCGGAGAATCAGCGCCCCTCTCCCGGGCCGTCAGGATCCGCGGGGAATGGGGGCCGGCCGGGGCTGGGACTGGCGGTGGAGCCGAAAGAGGAAGAAGCTGTTGAGAATGAAGAGGATCGCGAGGGTTCCGACCGCCGCCTGCATGACGGACATGGTGGAGAGGTGGCTCTCGTGGGCCATGGCACGGGCGATCTCGGTGGTCTTGAGGGCCTTGTGCATGAAATCGGCCTGGCCGCTGCTGATAGCGGCGTCGACGTAATTCCTGTCAACGTGGGCGTGCGGGGCGAAGCCCTGCTGGCCATTGTAGATGACCGGGAGGGCAGCCAACATCAATAATGCGACACAGATGTTGGTAATCAGAACGAGAGGCAGTCGCTTTCCCCGGGGGGGAGTGGTGGTAGATGTCATGAACTTGGGGATTTCGGATCGATTACCAACGCGAGTTCGCCGCGTGGCGGGCAATCAGTAAAGATGCCTAACAATTTTAGACTGCTACCGCCATATATGTTTTCGAATTTTTTAGTTAACTCTTTCGTAATACAAAGATGAGCGTCAGGATTAAGTTTTGTTAATAGTTCGAGAGTCGAAACAAGACGGTGTGGAGACTCGAAGTAGAGGGAAGTATGATTGCGTTCGAGAGCCGCCTTGAGTTCCCGTTCTCGTTTGCCTTTCTTGAAAGGTAAGAACCCTCCGAAAGTAAAGGGTAGTGGAGGAAATCCTGAAGCGACGAGTGCGGTGGTGATGGCGGAGGCACCGGGAAGCACTTCGTAGGGGATGTCTGCGTTGATGCAGGCGCGCAGGAGGCGGTGACCTGGATCGGACAAACAAGGGGTGCCGGCGTCGGAGATGACGGCGATTTTTTGGCCGCCTTGTGCTTTGGCGATGAGTTCGGGGGTGCGGCGGGCCTCGTTGTGATCGTGGAGGGAACAGAGGCGTTTTCCGATTTTGAGATGGTTGAGGAGTTTACGCGAATGGCGAGTGTCTTCGCAGGCGATCAGGTCGGCGGCGCGCAAGGTTTCGATGGCGCGGAGGGTGATATCGCCAAGGTTGCCGATCGGGGTGGGGACAAAGGACACGAGCGCGGCATCGGGCATGGAGCAGGTATAGTCCGAAGGTCGCGAGGTCGAAGGTGAAAAGTCCGGAGATTGGCGAGGGGCCGGAGCGTGGAGCTACCGCCCTTCCGAACCACGACGCCGACGCCGCGGTCTAAAATCCGTCCGCCAAGCGGGAGACCACGGCCTCGGAAGCCCGCTTGAGAGCATCGGCGAGGGCGGTCTGGCGGGCGGTCTGGAGGTTGGGGTCCACGAAGAAGCGGCTGGCACCACTTGACTGTCCTTCGTCCAGCGCGGTGGTCGGGTTGTCGGCGTCGCGCAGAACCCAGACAAGGGTGACCACCATCTCGAGTTCCTCGGAGCGGAGAGTATCGGTTCGTGTGGCGCGGGCCTGGCGGTACTTGATCGTATGGAGGACGGTTTCCAAGCGGGCGTCGGCCCGGTCCACGGTGCTGAGGCGATAGGTCCCGTCCATGGTCAGGGCTTCGATGATCGAGTTGGTGGCGTGGGCTGCGGCACGGGGCATCTGGGTGTCGTTGCGGACCACTGCGACGCTGAGGGTGGTGACGGCCTGGAGGTGAGAGGGCCTGGCACCTCCGCGCCGGTATCCCACGCAACTGCCTAGCAGGAGCGCGAGAGAGAGCACGGGAATGAGCCGGGGAGACATTTAGCTGGAGACGCCGTTGATTTCCTGCAGTCGCCGCCGGGCGCGGTTGTGCAGGTCTCCGGCGCCGTTCTTGCTCAGGACCTCCTTGTAATAGAAGGCGGCGGATGTGGATTGGCCCTTCTTGTAATAGAACTCCGCGATGTCGAAGCTGCGCTGGATATCGCGGGATGCAATTTCCGCGATTTTCTTCTCGGCGGCGGCGGCTTGCTTGGTGCGCGGATAGGCCTGCCGGAGGTCCTGGAAGGTGTGGAGGGCCTTGTCGAGATTGGCCTGGTTCTGGTTTCCGCGTTCGGCCGAGGCGAGGAGGATATGCCCGATGCGGTAGTGGGCTTCCGGGGCGTAGGAACTCGTCGCGTAGTCGTCGACGACTCGTTGATAGGCGGCCATGGCGGGGGCATCCTTCTGCCGATTCTCGAGGACCTGACCGATCGCGAATTGTGCTTTGGGAGCGGAGGCAGCCTGCGGCGCGTTGTCTCGCACCTTCTCCAGCATTTCGACAATCTTCTTGCTGTCGAGGCGCGACTTGAGCCCGAGGAAATTGCTCTTGATGAGGCCGTCTGCGGCGGCGTGGGCGACGACGGCCTGCTTGGTCCTCGCTTCGGAGTAGAGGGAACTGCTTTGGTAGCGATGGATGAGCTGCTGGTAGGCATCGAACGCTTCGAGGAGGGCACCCCGGTTATCCAGGAGAACGGCCTGCCGGAAGCGGGCCTGGGGGGCCACCTTGGAGTAGGAATGGGTCACGGCGACCTCCTCGTAGAGCCTGATGGCCTTCTTCGTGTCGCCGGCGCTGGCGGCGGCCTCGGCGCTGGCGTAGAGTTGGGCAGCCTGGGGGTCCTGGGTGTTGACCTCGCTCACGAGAGGAGGAGCGTCCTTGATGTGAGTGCCACAGCCTGAGAGGAGGCCCACGGCAAGACCAGCGCAGAGAGAAACACGGCGGAGACCGATCATGGGGACGATGCTAATGGCGGTGACGAAAATTCCAATCGCGATTTTGGATTCCGGGGGCGGGACGGCAGGATGTTAGGAATCGGATTTGAGGAGAAGAGCGTTGTGGGCGGCCGGGTTTGCCTGACGATCCGGAGAAATCCGGCGGGTTGCGATGGTTCCCGGCGCACGGTGCGTGTGCCCTGGGGGCGGTGGTCTGTGGCGGGTTCGTCCCCGGGATGGGTGGAGAGGGCTTCCCTAGTCCCGGCCCAGTTGCCTGGCGCGCGCGGTGGCGGTGTTGACCGCCTCGATGACGGCGGCGCGGAAGGAGCGGGCCTCGAGGGCCTCCAGGCCGGCGATCGTGGTCCCGCCGGGGGAAGTGACCATGTCCTTGAGAACGGCGGGAGGCTCCCCGGTGGACTGGACCATGGCGGCGGCTCCCAAAACGGTCTGCACGGCGAGATCGCGGGCCTGTTCGCGGGGGAGGCCATTCTGCACCCCGCCGTCCGCGAGCGCATCGATGAAAACATAAACGTAGGCGGGACCGCTCCCGGACAGCCCGGTGACGGCATCCATGAGAGACTCCTTCACTTCGATCACCAGCCCGACCGAGCCGAGAAGGCGGCGGGCGGTCTCGGCGTCCTCGTCGGTAGCGCCGGATCCCCGCGCGAAAGCGGCGGCGCCCCGGCCAATGAGAGCGGGGGTGTTCGGCATGGCCCGGATGAGCCGCGCCCCATCGCCCACGTCGCGTTCGAGGGCCGCGACGGTGAGGCCCGCCGCGATCGAAATCACGAGGAGGCCGTTGCAACTGCTGCCAGAGCCCGCGACCTCGCGCAAGGCCGCCGGAGCGTCGTGAGGCTTTGTGCACAGGACGAGAACATCGGCGCTGGTGGCGACCTCCGCGACAGAGCCGGCCGCCTTGATGTGATGCTCCTTTACGAGGCGTTCCAGGGCAGCCGGAAAGATGTCGTAGGCGATGAGGTTGGAGGCCTCTACCGCGCCACCATCGATGGCGCCGACGGCGAGGGCCTTTCCCATCCGTCCGCAGCCGATGAGACCCAGTTTCATGCGCCCAAACTGCGTGTGGCCACGAAGGCTGTCCAGACTTAGCTGCCCGGTAATCGACGGTCCGATCTGAACGCTTTTCCTTGTGCTGTGTCGTAAGGAGGGAAAGTGTTGGGCATGCGCTACGAGCGGCGAAATCGGTGGATGACCCTGGCCGTGGTGATCGGGGTGGGGGCGGGGAGTGTGCAGGCCCAGGAAGAGGGGAAGCCGGGCGGGGCTGCGACCGAAAGGCCTCCCTTCACGGTCGAGCAGGTGGTCCATCCCATTGTGGCGGCTCTGCCTCCACCGGAATTTCGCGATGAG
>CAUZKZ010000155.1:0-10850 GCA_963580345.1 Verrucomicrobiia bacterium
CCTTCGACCCCGGCCGCCTCGGCAATCCCGAACAAACTCGCGCAAGAAAAGAACGATTCCTGCGCCGGCAAGCCGAGCAACTCGGGTTCACCTTGACTCCGGTGGAGGGGGAAGTTTCATAAGAGTGCGGCAAACAGGGCAAAGAACGGCCCGAACCAGAGTAGTTCGCGGCGGGTGAAGGTGCTCTTGAACGCAATCATGCCGGACTTTGTTCCTCCTTGAGCAGAACCAGGTCTTCCAGCACCAGCACATCCATCTCGGTGGACATGAAACAGCGGTAAGCATCCTCCGGGGTGCAGACAATCGGCTCGCCGCGCACGTTGAAACTGGTGTTCACCACCAACGGGCAGCCGGTGAGTTTCGCAAACTCGCTCACCAGGCGGTGGTAAATCCCGTGCCGGGCAGGATCGATGGTCTGCACGCGGGCGGAGCCGTCCACGTGAGTCACGGCCGGGATTTCTGAGCGCGTCGCGTGCAGCCGCTCCAGGCCCCTTGCCTCGGGGCCCGCGCCGTCGGGTCTCGGCATGCGCTTCGCTGCCCGCACTTGCGTGACAAGCAGCATGTAAGGGCTGTCCTGTCCGGACTCGAACTCGAACCACTCGGAGGCCTCTTCACGCAGCACCGAGGGGGCGAAGGGCCGGAACGATTCGCGAAATTTGATCTTCTGATTGATCAGGCGCTGCATTTTTTCGCTCCGCGGATCGCCGAGGATGCTTCGGCACCCCAGGGCCCGTGGCCCGAATTCCATCCGGCCCTGCATCAGTCCAACCACCTTTCCGTCCGCGATCTGCCGGGCGATCCATCGGCACCGATCCTCCTCGGAAGCAATCTGCCGGTAGCGTGCCCCGGCCCTGCTGACGGCCTGCTCACAGGCGGCGTGGTCGAAGCCTGGCCCGAGCAGGGATCCACGCTGGCGGTCGGAACGCCCCGCTTCGCGCGGCTGGTCCAGGAGTTGGTGCCAGATGAAGGTCGCCACGCCCAGGGCGCCCCCCGCGTCACCCGCCGCGGGCTGGATCCAGACATCTTCGAAGGGGCCCTCGCGCAGGATCCGTCCGTTGCCCACGCAGTTCAGAGCCACCCCCCCGGCCAGGCAGAGGTTCTTCTGCCCGGTCACTTCGCACACGTGGCGGGCGCAGCGCAGCATGATTTCCTCCGTCACGGCCTGGACCGAGGCCGCGACGTCCATGTAGAACTCGTCGATTTCGGACTCCGCTTCGCGCCGCGGTTTCCCGAAGAGCTTCTCGAACTTCTTCGAGGTCATGGTGAGGCCCGCCGTGTAATTGAAATAGGACATGTCCATCCGGAACGAGCCGTCCTCCTTGAGATCCAGCAGGTTGCTCCGGATGAGCTCCACGAAGCACGGCTCGCCGAACGGCGCCAGGCCCATCAGTTTGTATTCGCCGGAGTTCACGCGAAATCCACAATAATAGGTGAAGGCCGAATAGAGTAGGCCCAGCGAGTGCGGGAAGTGCAGTTCGTGGGTCAGTGCGATTCTGTTTCCCTTCCAGCTGCCGAAACTGGCGGTGGCCCACTCCCCCACCCCGTCGAGGGTCAGGATCGCGGCCTCCTCGAAGGGCGAGGGAAAGAAGGCACTGGCGCCGTGCGACTCGTGGTGCTCGGTGAACACAAAACGCTTCCTGTACTCGCCGCCGAGTGCACGCCGCATCTCGCGCGGCAAGTGCAGCTTCTGCTGTAGCCAGACCGGCATCGACTTGAAGAAGGATCGAATGCCGAGCGGCGCCGTCGCCACGTAGGTCTCCAGGAGCCGCTCGAACTTGAGAAAGGGCTTGTCGTAGAAGCCGACGTGAGCGAGATCGGCCGCACCGATCCCCGCTTCGGCCAGGCAGTATGCGACCGCGTGATGCGGAAAGCCCGAGTCGTGTTTCACGCGGGTGAAGCGCTCCTCCTGGGCCGCCGCCGCGATCTCGCCGTCAACGAGGAGGGCGGCCGCAGAGTCGTGGTAGAAGGCGGAAATTCCGAGGATCGCGGTCATGCCGGTCGCGTGCTCCAGATGCCCCCGCGGTCGAATACCGGAAGACTAGAAAAACGGGTAAATGAACGGTGCAAGCGGTGTCTGGCTGATAATGACCAGAGCGATGAGGAGGACCAGCACGATCAAGATCGGTGTCAGCCACCATTTCTTGTTGTGCCGGAGAAACTCCCAGAACTCCCGGAAGAAACCCGGCTGTCCCTCTTCCGCCATCTGCGCGAACCGGCTGGCGGTCTCCGGCGGTTCCTCGGGCGCTGGTTTTTGATCCTTTCCGGGCATTGGGGCGGTGACTCTGGTGTGCTCTCCGAGCACTTCCTTGAATAAGGCGCGAAAAATCTTTTTCAAGTTCAAGGCGCGACGAGGGAGGATTCGAGCTCGTCAATCAGGCACGGGTTCGAATTCCACCTCAGCGTCAATTCTCCCGTCCCCGCCTCACGGCTGATCGCCGTGATGGCGAGGGGGATCGGCGCAGCGGACACGCCGCCTCTCAGGTCGATGTAGGTCAGCCGCCAACTGTCCCGGATACCCCCGCCAAGGCCCGGGGGGTGAGCTCCGTCCACGATCGGGGTGTAGATCCCGCTGACCAGGTCGTAGATGCCCTCGCCTTTCGGAATTGAAGCATTTCCAACCTTTGGAGTCGTTCGGAAGGATCCCAGCGGCTTGTCATATTCATCCGTGATCGGCCAGCTGGCCTCGGAAAAGGTGTTCGGTTGGCGGGTCCCGCCCGCCGGAAGAAGGTGGGAAGGAGGCCGCGGATCCGGTTTGACGTGCGGACCGCCTGGAGATTGAATCCGCCCCAGTGGACGGGCGGGGAGCCAGACTCGCGGAGAGTCCTGCGATCAGCGTCCGGGAATTGGAACGGTGGAGACGACCATTGGACGATTGAAGCCGTACTTCCTCGGTTGGCTGACATTGCATTTGGTGGGGTGGTCGGTGGTGCCGTGGCTGACGAATCATAGCCTGCACCTTGATACCATCGAGGCCCTGGTCTGGGGGCGGGAGTGGGAGTGGGGATACGACAAGCATCCGCCTCTCAGTGCGTGGGCCGCGGAAGGGTTCGGCGCCATGTTCGGTGACTGGGGCCTTTACTTCCTGAGCCAGGTTTGCGTGGTTCTGGCCGGTTGCGGGGTCTGGATGCTCGGGGGCGAGATCGGCGTGTCGAGGCCGGCGCGCTTCCTGGGCGTCATTCTCCTCGATGCCGTTTACTATTACCAGTATGCGACACCGGAGTTCAACGTGAACATCCTGCAGATCCCCATTTGGTCGTGGGGATGGTGGGCCGGTTTTCGCGGTGTCCGCACCGGAAGTTGGCTGGGATGGATCGGCCTCGGCCTTGCGGTGGGATTGGGTGCCTTGACGAAGTACCTCGCGGTCTTGCTGGTGGCGCCCTTCCTGCTCGCGCTCTGGGAGCGGGGGGATCTCTGGAGACAACTCCGCAGGCCCGGCCTGTACGTGGCCGGATTGATCTCGATCGTGGTCTTCCTTCCCCACCTCCTGTGGATGCGGGATCATGACTGGATCACGATAAACTACGGGTTGCGTCGCGCCGAAAGCGATGACCTGTCCTGGTGGCTGAAGCGAATCTGCTACCCCGTCGAGTTTCTCCTTCCACAACTCCTGTTGCTTTTGCCCCTGGCCGTCATCACGTTTGGGAATCGGGCCCGCGGCCCGCGTGCGGGCGATGGACCCAGGGGACTGGCCAGCCTCGCCCTGGGCGGATTGGGGCTGATCGTGTTCGTGACAATTGCGTTTGGTTGGAGACCGGTCATGATGTGGGCGGTGCCGATGCCCATTGCGGCCGGCTTGTGGATGGCGTCGCGATGGATCGATGACGCCAAGGCGTTGCGGGCCGCAACGCTGGCCCTGGTGGCCGGGGCGCTCGGCCTGCTGGCTTATGGAATCGTTTATGGAGGAAGCCCGCTCTTCCGGGCCAAGCCGCACCGCGTCAACTACGATGGCCGGAGCCTGGCGCGGCAGCTCGAGGCGGAGTGGGCCGGCTACCGGCTTGGCCCCCTGCGGGTTGTAGTCGGGGACGAATGGCTGGGCGGATTGGTGGCCTGGTACGGCCAGGACCGTCCCTCCGTCATGATCCGGGGCGACCTGTCGCGGTCCCTGACCCTCTCCGACCAGGATATCAGGCATCAGGGGGCGATGGTAGTGTGGCTCAAGAACCTCGATGCCAGCGACGGCCGGGAAATGGCGCTGGACAAGGCATTCCCCGATTTGCGGGACCGCCACCCGGAACTTCGAGAGCTGCGGGACGCGGTGATTCCCTGGCCAAGGAGGCGGGATGACAAGGCGGGACGTTTTGGGATTGGCCTGATCCCCCCGACGATTGATCCTGGAGCTCAGAAAGTGCAATGACGACGAGGCGGCAATTGAGCGAGACCAGCGTGACGGTAGTATCGCCGGTCTTCAACGAGGAGAGCGGCATTGGCCGATTCGTGGAGGAAGTCGAAAAGGCCTTTTCAGAAGTCGGGTTGGAGTCCTGGAGCTTGCTCTTGATCGATGACGGGTCACAGGATCAGTCGCTGGAGATTATCCGGATGCTGGCCGCCTCCCGGCCGGAAGTGGAGTTTGTCAGTCTGTCCCGAAATTTCGGCCATCAGGCCGCGCTGACCGCCGGGCTGGATCAGGCCAGAGGCGATGTCGTGATCGTGATCGACTCGGATCTCCAGGATCCTCCCTCCCTCATCCCCGAGATGTTGAGGAGTTGGGAGGACGGGAAGGATGTCGTTTTCGGGAAGCGGCTCGACCGTTCCGAGAGCGGCCTGCGTCGCCTGGGTTTAGATCTGTTTCATCGCCTCTTCCGCTATTGCATCGATTTCCCGATCCCGAAAAACGTGGGGGTCTTTGCACTCATGGACCGCCGAGCGGTTGATGAACTCGTGAAACTGGAGGAGCGCAATCGATTCCTCCCGGGGCTGCAGACCTGGGTGGGATTCGAGCGGGGATTTGTCGAGTATCGGAGGGGCGACCGCGAGGCCGGGGAACCGAAGCAGACCTTCAGTGCCCTGTGCAAGTACGCGGTGGATGGAGTCCTGAGCTTCTCCTACAAGCCGGTTCGGCTCCTGGGAGTGTTTGGCACTCTGGTAGCTCTCGGAGCCTTCGCGCTGGCGCTCTATTTCAGCATCAAGCGGTTGCTCGGCTACGAGATTGCATTCACGGGATTCACCACCCTGGTGATCCTGTTGTGCTTTTTCGGCGGACTCATCCTGATGGCGCTGGGCCTGATCGGGGTCTACGTGGCGCGAATCTATGACGAGGTGAAAGGGCGGCCGCTCTACATCATCCGTGAGTCTTCCCTGTCCGACGAGTAGGGAGAGGCGCCACGGTGCTTATTGACGTTCCGATCGCAATGAGAAGAGGGGTCAGACCACTAACAGGAATGAGCGCCTGCGCTTTGCCTTCAGAACAATCTTAGCCCGTAACCGGATTCGCTTGCCCGCCAGGGCACTCGAATCACCACTGAAACCAGCACTAACATGATGCGAGTCGATGGGTTGCGGAGTTTTCATCAGGCGGTCAGGGAAGGATTTCCATTATCGCCTGCAGGAATTTCCTTTTCCAGTCGCATGGCGGCTCGGAGCCAGCGGTTGGCGGGGGTGCAGGAGGCCGAGGAGCCCCTTCTTCGTCATCCCCCTTCGCTCGGCGAGCTTCGGTAAACAATTGGTGTCGCGTGACACCCGCAGAATCTTTTGACAATATTGACAAAAAAAACTCTTGCAGGGACCGCTACAACAAGTTTCCGCTGTCAGTAACTTCTTTCTTGTCAATGGGTTGCGACCATGTCGAAGCATTTGTTCAAGAATCTCGGACTCTTTCCTCGTGAATCTTCTCTTGTTCTCGTAAGGTAGTCAGCAATCCGCAGGGCTATTCCGTGGGTGGAGTGGTTTCAGCCACTATCAACGAATACAAAAATCAAAAAGGAAAAATCATGAAACTACAAAAACCGTTATGTGTTACCGCTCTTGCTTTTACCATCGTTGCCGGCACACCGATGACGACGAAAGCCGCCACTTTGATAAGCCCAGTGGACGCCACGGCCCGGTTCAATCGCGATGGCTCCGATGATGGCACGACGAACGGGGGTCGCGGCGCGATTTTGTATACCATCGATGGTTCCGGTTTTGATCTCACCACTTTGGGTCCTGATACTCAGCCTGCCTATGGAGGCACGGTTGCCATCGCTACGAATCCGCGGGATGAGACCTCGATTGGTGGCCGGACAGGGGGTATCGGCGCAAACGGCACGGTTTGGTATTGCGGTTCCGGCGACTGTGGAGGAGGGTCTCCCGGCCCGGCAGACCTACCGCAGCATGCGTATTACGACCTCGGTTCCCTGCAGCCGGTTGAGTCCGTGTTGATTTGGGTGGTCGACTCGGGTTTCTTTACGGCCACTCAGGTCGATATCGCCACAACTGTGGCCACTCCCACGGCATTTGACCCGGACGGCATGGACGCGCTTGCGTGGACGAACCAAGTCACGGATGCTATCCTCGATGATACCATTGGGACTGGCCAGACCCTACCGTTCGGTTCGTCCGTCAATACGCAGTACCTCCGGCTCACCGTCGACGCGGACACTTTCCCACACAATGGGGACATCTACTCTATCAATGAGTTTGCGGTAAACATCCCCGAGCCTTCCACGTTCACGATGGGCGCGCTCGGACTGTTGTGCCTTGTTGGCCGTCGTCGTCGCCGATAGAAAATGTGCAACTCGTTTGAGCGTCCCTGGCGCCCATCCGGATTTTACGGCATTCGCTCTTCGCACCCTGCTCGAGACTTCTTCGCGCTGGTCCTGCTTGGCGCCGTTCTGACCGGTTCGGCCGCCGCCGCCACCTTCGACTTCGACGGTGGTCCGGGCGGGTCCGGCACCGACTGGCATGACGTCACGAACTGGAACCTCGATGGCCCCGTTTACCAATTCCACCTCCAACGTGGCGGACGACCTGAGTGTCGGCGGTTCCTCTTTGAGGGCCAAACCTCTTCTCCCCGTAGCCCCGGGGCAGCATCCACCCGGGGGGCATGCCCGGGCTGCGGTAAAGGAAGACCGTTGGCTTTCCAACCCATGGGCGTGCATCGACGGTTATATAACCGTCCACAACTCGTCTGTCCTGTCCCATGTGCAGAGGAGTAACCTCCGGCATACCCTCGCCGGCGCAAGCCTGCGGACTACAGTTTGGACGTTTGGATGGTATTTCCCCCCAGTCAGTAACTTCTTTTTTGTCAATGAGTTGCGACCATCTAGAAGCATTTGATCAAGAATCTCGGACTCCTACGCGTGCAATCTTCTCGTGTTCACGTTAGGTAGGTAGTCCAGTCAGGCGTCCACGTGTCTTTCTTCGGGTGAAGTAGTAGTCTCAGCCGCTTGCGTCAAAGAATCCAAAGATCATGAAACTTCAAGAAAGGTTATGTGTTGCCGCGGTTGCTTTTACCACTTTTGCCATCGTTGCTGGCACACCGATGACGGCGAAAGCCATGTTGATGAGTCCGGTGGACGCCACGGCCCGGTACAATCGCGATGGCTCCGATATTGGCACCAATGCCGGGGGTCGCGGCGCGATTTTGTATACCATCGATGGTTCCGGGTTTGATCCCACCACTTTGGGTCCTGATACTCAGCCTGCCTATGGAGGCACGGTTGCCATCGCTACGAATCCGCGGGATGAGACCTCGATTGCTGGCCGGACTCCGGGTATCGGCACAAACGGCACGGTTTGGTATTGCAGTTCCGGGGACTGTGGAGGAGGGTCTCCCGGCCCGGCAGACCTGCCGCAGCATGTGTATTTCGACCTCGGTTCCGAGCTGCCGGTTGGGTCCGTGGTGGTTTGGGTAAACGACGACCCGACTTTCTTTACGGTTACTCAGGCCGATATCGCCACAACTACGGACACCCCCACGTCATTTGACCCGGACGACCTGGACGCGCTTACGTGGTCGCCCCGGGTCACGGATGCTGCCCTTGATGAAACCATTGGGACTGGCCAGACACTGGCGTTCATTTCGCCCGTCAATACGCGCTACATCCGGTTCACCGCCGACTCGGACACTTTCACAGGCGCGGGGAACATCTATTCTATCAATGAGTTTGCGGTAAACATCGTCACCGCGTCCCCGCCACAAGGCCCATTGATAAGCCCCGTGGACGCCACGGCCCGGTCCAATCGCGATGGCACCGATGATGGCACGAATGCCGGGGGTCGCGGCGCGAGTTTGTATACCATCGATGGTTCCGGGTTTGATCCTGACAATTTAGGTCCTGATACTGAGCCTGCCTATGGAGGCACGCTTGCCATCGATACGAATCCGCGGGATGAGACCTCTATTGCTGGCCGTGATCCGGGAATCGGCACCAACGGCACCGCTTGGTATTGCGGTTCCGGGGACTGTGGAGGAGGGTCTCCCGGCCCGGCAGACCTGCCGCAGCATGTGTATTACGACCTCGGTTCCCTGCTGCCGGTTGAGTCTGTGGTGGTTTGGACCTACGACAACCCCAATCACTTTGGAGTCACTCAGGTCGATATCGCCACAACTACGGGCACCCCCGGGTCATTTGACCCCGACGGCATGGATGCGCTTACGTGGACGCCCGAGGTCGCGGATGCTCCTCTTGATCCAATGGTTGGGACTGGCCAGACACTGGCGTTCGGATCCCCCGTCGAAACGCGTTACATCCGGCTCACCGTCGAGGCGTCAACTTGGCCAAATGCGGGAGACATCTATTCTCTCAATGAGTTTGCGGTAACCGTCGTCAGCGAGCCCCTGGTGTTGTCAGTGGCGCTCAGCGGCTCCGACGAGCTCATTCTCAAGTGGAATAGCAAGACCGGCAAGCTCTACAACCTCCGCAGCGAGACTGATCCCTCCGCCGCGTTGCCGGCCGACTGGCCGATTTTCGAGACCCACCAGGATATCGCGTCCACCCCGCCGGAGAACACCCTCGTCATTCCGCTTCCCGCCGATCCCTTCCGCCTCTTCGTCATCGAGGAGGTCATTGCCCCCCCGGTCTCACTGGTGTCCGACGACTTCGAGAGTGGAGCAGGCGACTGGACGACCGGCTCGGACGGACTGGGAGGAACAGTTTGGGAACTCGGGGTGCCGTCCAACGTCGGGCCCTCCAACGCCAACAGTCCCACCAATTGTTTTGGAACCAACCTATCCGCCGACTACGATTTTGACGCCGTCGTCTGGCTGCGCTCGCCGGTCGCGGACCTCACCAGCGCCGACAGCGCCTCTTTGAGCTATTTCCAGTTCTTTGAGATTGAATCCGATTTCGACCTTGGGACGGTCTCGCTTCTCGACGCCTCCGACAACTCGGTGCTGGCCGTCCTGGTGCCGCTGTTGGATGGAAGCTCCGCCGGCTGGGAGGAAGTCTCCATGTCCCTGCCCGCCGCCGCCCTCGGCAAAGCTGTCAGGATCGAATTCCGCCTTGACAGTGACGACGTCAACAACGAAGCGGGTTGGTACATCGATGATTTTGACCTCACCGTGCCGTGAACCCAAGACGAGCAGCTCCGCCACGGCCTCCGCAAAGCCTGGGAATCGACGCTGCGCACCTCCCTTGCGGGGATTCCGGACCAGTCTGAGATGAGAGGTGGTCTCAGCGGCGCCGACGGGAGAAGGCGAGGCCCAACACCCCGAGAAGACCTCCGAGAAGACCTCCGAGCAGGGCCGGAGTCGGCTCGGGAACGGCCGTCTGGATTGAATCGAGCTGCAGGGTGAAGTCTGTGGGGGGCGGGCTCAAGAACGCGATCTCCAGCGCTCCCACGTTGCTGAAGTCGGCGGGCCCCGTCGCCGCACCCGACATGATGAAATCGGTATACTCTGCATAAACGAAAGTGGAGGAGGTGATTCCGGCCGGAATTGTCAGCCCGAAGGCGGACGCGTTGCTCGCGTTGGTGTGCACGGTGATGACTGCACCCCCACCTTCCCCGGCTCCTGGCCCTCCGGAAACCCCGGCCTGGAAAAGGAATTTCCTAGCAATCATAACTCATTGATCCTCAACTGGCGGACAGGGTGGGATTCGAACCCACGGTGAGCTTGCACCCACACACGCTTTCCAGGCGTGCCCATTCGACCACTCTGGCACCTGTCCGGATCGATGGCGGAGACGGGGCGGGAGATTACTGATCCGCCCGGAGGTTGACAACGGGAATATCAGGAGGTGCGGTCTTAGTAGGAGACCGTCACGCCCACGTGTCCGCGAATCCCATTCCCGTTGTCGAGGGGCGCGCCGAGATCAGCGCGCAGGTTCAGGTAGGAGCCGGCCTGGGCACGTAACCCGATTCCCGCCCCCGTGAAGCTGTCGCGGATTCAATTTGCTAAAGAATATTCTGGAACCGCAGAACAGGACGGCATTTTTGTTCTGAACGAAGCCCTCCAACCCTTGGAATCACGGGGGTTTGGTCAGAACGAAAATGCGTAAAACGTTGATTTACAGCCATGGGGCGATATTCGATAACAAATTGAATCCGCCTGTCGTACGCGGCCTCGCCCACCCCGGTTTCGTTGCGCCAACCCATTCCGTGATCGATGAAACACAGCAGTTGCACCTGAGTGGGGGGGAAATTGCCGAGAGGCACATCGAGGGCCGGGGCGCGAACTTCAGCGGAGAGAGCGTAGCCGTGATCGGCGAGGTAGTCGCGCTCTACGTAGCCGCGCACGGAGTCGTGCCCACCGAGGGCGAGTTGTTCGGTGGGGAGCAGGGCACCGCTCGCGAGTTGGCCCCGGGCCCATTCGCGTCAATCTAGCGTCGGAACTGATTGGTTATCAGTGAGATAAAAGTGAAGAAAAGCCAACTTTTAGGTTGACCTACTGAGCGAGTCGGCAAGCTCGGTATGTTAAAAGCCATTTCTGG
>CAUZKZ010000156.1:0-10830 GCA_963580345.1 Verrucomicrobiia bacterium
TGCAATCCCTCCGGGATCGGGATCCTACCCCGCTCATTGACCCCGGGGTGTCGCTGCGCTCAACCCCGCGCTAAATTTCTATGATCCCTCCGGGATCGAGAGACCGGACTAACCTTGTGGCATTCGGGCTAGCGAGACGCGGCGGCGGTGTGAGCGTCCAGCCAGTCCGCGACGCGGTTTCCCTGGAGGGGAAGACTGAGGAAGAGCAGGACGTGCCCGGTGGGGAAGCGCCAGCGCTCCGGTTTGCCGAGGGCATTGTAGAGGTAATCGCCGGTGTGAGCGGGAACGATTCGGTCGAACTGACCGGTGAGCATGAGGGTGGGAGTAGGACGGAGGGACGGGGCGAGGTGGAGGGGATCGAGCCGGGTTTGATACAGGGCCAGTTGCTTGAATTTGCTTCGCACCGCAAGTTGTTTTTGGCGTCGTTCGGCGCCGCCCAGCTTGTCTCTCCCCTCGATGGCGATCTCCGGGTGGTAGATGTCGATTTGGGACTCCAGGAGAATCTCGGGAATGTGGGCACCTCCCCCGATAAAGACCGCGGCGTCCACTCCCCCGATGCGCTTGATGAGGGCGGGGGCTGCCAGGGCACCGGCGCTGGCGCCGATCACGACCCGCGAGCCTTTGGTCCACTGTGGGTGTTTTTCCTGGAGGTAAGCGAGGACCGACTCCGCGGCGTAGGTCGTCTCGGCCAGGTAATTATCGATCTCCCTCGCCAAAAAGGTTGCCTGTTTTCCGAGTTCGTCTTCCTTCCACGCGAGGGGCCAGCGATCCTTGGTGAAGATGTCGATGGAGGGGGTGATGGCCGCGACGTTCCAGCCCCGCGCCTGGAGGGAGCGGATGAAGGACTTTTCCTCATCGGAGATGAGCATGATGCTGGCGAGGTAGAGCACCAGGCCGCGTGGTTTCTCGGTCTTGGCGGCCCGCGCCACTGCGAGGGTGATGCGGTGCTCCTTGGTGAGCAGTTTGATTTCGTGGGTCATGCCCCGGCCGACCACCGTGAGTTCGAAGGGTTCGTCTTGATCGGCGATGGGGTCCCAGCGGCGTCCGGCGAGGAACAAGGCCACTCCGTCTTTCAGGTCGCCCGCCTTGAAGACGCGGCAATTCTTGAAGACGCCCTGGTCGACGGGGGGCTCGCCCCGTTTCACTTCGAAAGGGGGAAAGGTTGGTTGCGGGCGCTGGGGCCAAATCTGGTTGGTGCCGGAGCGCGCGCCCACCGCCAATGTGCGCGCCGGATCGGCCGGATCGACCTGCGGGATGCTACAGGACGCCAGGGCCCACACCAGGGCGGCTGCGGGGGGAAGAGGCCAGAAACGAAATTGGAAGGGGAACATCGATATTCCGGATGGGACGAGAACTATGGCTCAACCTACTCGATTTGGCAAACAAGCCAAGATCTTGGTGCGGAGCAGCTCATTGAGGAGGTATCCAAACTTGCCGCTGGTATGGAGGGCGAAGTGCCGGGGTCCCGAACCGGGGGCGACCTTGGTAACGCCTTTTCTCTCGCGGAGCCGGCCGCTCCCGTCGAGTTCGTACTGGATGACGGATTGGCCCTTGGGGCTGACGGCGAGGTGGCAGGGCCAACCGCCGTGGGCAGAGACGGCGTTGAGCTTCCTCAGCACCCCCCCTTGGCATCGGTGATCTCGAAGGCGGTCACCGATCCCGATTTCTCGCCTTCGAAATCAGACTGCAAGCGTGAACCGGCGAGACCTCACTGTCCGGTCATTTCCCAGAGGATGCCCTGCGTCAGCGACGGCTCGATGAACGCGGCACGACCTCCCCGTGGAGCGGGGTGAGGTTCGTTCGGCCGGGGCTTCAGACCATGGGCGCCGAGCTGCTCCATGGCGGATTCGATCTCGCCGACCTTCCAGCACACGTGGTGAAAGCCCTCTCCGTGGGTATCGAGATGCTGTGAGAGGGGGTGCTCCGGTGAGAGGGGTTGCACGAGCTGAAGCCGCACGTTCCCCATATCGAGATGGGTGAGACGAACGCCAACCTCTGGGAGGACCTCGCTCAGCAGTTCGGGCAATCCGAGCTGATCCCGGTAGAGCCTCAGCGCCGTTTCCGTGTCGCGCACCACGATGGCGATGTGATCGACTTCCTTGAACATGGCGCACTTCAGCGCAGCAATCGCTCCGCCGGAATCAAAAAGGACGCGGATCCCGAAATCGGGGGGCCCGCCCAACAAGAAGTCCCGCGGGCGAAGGTAGAAGGAACCGAGCGATGAGGCATGGCGGTCGTCAAGGAACGGGCCGCCGGAATGGGAGGAAAAACGGGGGTGGCGCGGCCGGGACTTGCAAGGACAGAGGTTACGGGCTCTATGATGCCGCAACATGCGAACAATTGCAGTCGGCGACATCCACGGCTGCCGGGCCTCCCTCGAGGCCCTGGCCGAGTATGCCGGCTTTGGGCGGGGCGATACGATCGTGACCCTGGGCGACTACGTGGACCGCGGTCCCGACACGCGGGGCGTGATCGATTTTCTGCTCGCCCTGGGGGAGGAGGTGAAGCTTGTCCCTTTGGTGGGAAATCACGAGGTCATCATGATGGAGGCCCGAGATTCACCCGGGTCGTTGCTCAGCTGGATGGACCCGCGGGTGGGTGGTGCCGCCACCCTGGATTCTTATGATGCGCAGGACTTCGGGGCGATTCCTGCCGAGCACTGGAAGTTCATCTCGGAGGCCGGGATGTACTACGAGATGGAAACCCACTTTTTTGTGCATGCCAATGCCGTGGCCCACCTCCCGCTGGAGGAACAATCGACGATGGTGCTCCTCTGGGAGCGCTTCGACCATCCCCTGCCCCACCAGAGCGGGAAGATCATGGTGTGCGGACACACCTCGCAGAAATCGGGGATGCCGGTGAACCTCGGCCATGCGATCTGCATCGATACCTGGGCGTGCGGGGACGGCTGGCTGACCGCCCTCGATGTGCAAAGCGGCCTCTATTGGCAGACCAACGAGAAAGGCGAGCGGCGCTCGGAGGACATCGCCAGCCTCCTTTCCATAGCGAAGGAAGAGACGAACCCGCCGCCCCGGGGGGAGTAGGGCCACGGGCGTGGATTGCCGGCGGGAAAGTGAAAGGGAATCCTACTGCGCGCCGGGTGGGCGGAGGCGATCCTGCCATGGGCGCGCGGGCGGGATCAGCCCGCGTTGTGTGTCATTTTCGACAGAGCGGACGTTGAGGCCCGGGACCCGAATCCTACTTTTTCCGCCTTCGCTGTTGGCCGAAGGTTACTTCCTTGGGATCGAAGTGCTCGGGATCGTAGGCGTCGTCGAGCCACTCGAGGTCGTCGTTGAAGGCTGCCAGGTAGCCGAAGGATCCCCCGCAATCTTCGGGCGGGCAGGCGCGCTCGCCCTCCAGGAGAATGGGCAGCGTTCCTTCGTCGCCCTCGCTCTTCTTCTCGATGGCGACCTCGTGGACCCACTCGTCCTTGAAGTCGTAACGGTAGAGGAAGCGGATCGGGAATTGCCGGCGGCCCACGAAGTTCTTGAGGGTGACCTTGCGCTCTTCCTGGAAATTGTCGCCCTTTTCGACCTCTTCGTGGTCGGGGCCGATCACATCGAAGAGCCGTTTGCCCTTGCCATGTCGGAACTCGTGCCAGTGCTTGTCCTCCCAACCCATGGCCTGCTGGATGGCAGCGTGCAGGTCCTTGAAGGTGGCCTCGGGCGGCATCGAGAATCGGCGCCAGATCTCGGGATCGATCCCGTAGAGGAAGGTCTTGATGATATAACGCGGAGCGGTGGCCATGGTGGGGCGGCGGACTTAGCAAGCGGCTGGCGCAAGTGCAAGGGGCGAGGTTGCGGCAGGTGATGCCATCGACGCCGGCGAGTTCAAGTCTGGACCCCTACTTCCGGGTGGTCTGCCCGGCCCTGGTGCGCTTGTTGTAGGGCACCTTGTCGAAGGCGTCGCCGGCGAGCCGCGGGTCGTTATTTGCGCGGAGTTCCTTCATCAACAACTCGCGCAGGGCCTCGCGGATGTCGTTGTAGGCCGGGTTGGAGGCGAGATTGTTGACTTGGTGGGGGTCGCCGGTGAGGTCGTAGAATTCTTCGCGCGGGCGCGGACCAAACCCGAGATCCCAGATTTTTTTGACCTGGGATTCGGCGCGGTTCCTGATCATCCAGGCCTTGGTGGGCCCGGCGTCGACGTCGGCGTAGGTGAGGCGCGTGTTGTTTTCGATCTGCTCGTCGGTGGGCGGGTTGGGGCCGGCGAGTTGGAGGGGATCGCCCATCGGGAGGCGGTCCGGGGTGAAGTTGACGATGACGAGGTAGTCCTGTGTGCGGAGGGCGCGGGTCGAGTAGGGCAGCCCGCCGCGGGCGGTGTTGACGTGCGTTTCGCGGCCGATGAGAGCCCAGCCGCGCAGTTTCCTGTGATCGGCCTCTGTGAAGGCGGGAAGGAGGTCCTGTCCGTTCATTCCCTTCTCGGGTGGCAGACCGGCTGCGGCGAGGAAGGTGGGGGCCAGATCGATGAGAGAGATCGGTTTGTCGATGACCTGGCCGGCCTTGATCTTTCCGGGCCAACGGGCTGCAAAGAGAACGCGTGCCCCGAAGTCGTAGCAGTTGGTTTTTCCGCGCGGGAATCCGGGTGCCCCGTGGTCGCCGGAGATGACGAGGAGGGTATTGTCGAGTTCGCCCATCTTCTCCAGTTCCTTGATGATGATTTCACAGCAGCGGTCGAAGGCCATGCCCTCGCCGAGATAATCGGCGAAGTCCTCCCGCACCTCGGGGACATCGGGGAGGAAGGGCGGCATTTTGCCTTCGAGACGCGCGGGATCGAGTCCCCACAGTGTTTTCCCGGAGCCCTTGGTCCACTTGCGGTGTGGATTGGTGGGGTGGAACGAGTAATAGAAGGGTTGGCCCTCTTTGCGCTTGCCGAGGAAGGCCTGGAAGTTCTTGAGGCACTCCTCGTAGAGTTCCTGCTTGGCCCTCTGGATCACCTTGGGCTCGTTCCCTCGCTTCGAGACGTATTGCGAAAACTGGTTAACGTTCCCACCCGCCGGCCGGAAGTTATTCTGCTTTCCGCCCATGCGATCCTCCGCGATGTGCATCTTGTGCGACCAGCCGATGTGGTAGCCGGCGTCCTTGAGGAACAGCGCGAAGCCGCGGACCCCGTTCCAGGGGTCGGCCTCGCGATCGCCGTGCCAGGGAGTATGGAGCTGGGAATGCGATCCGTTGCGGAAGAAGTGGCGGCCCGAGATGAGGGCGGCGCGGGAGGGTGAACAGGACGGGGCCGAGACAAAGGCGTTGGTGGCCAGGGCGCCTTCCTTCGCGACGCGATCGAAGGTGGGAGTGGAGACGAGATCGTTGACGGAGGGACGATTCGGATCGGCGTAGGCGGAGGCGTAGCGCCCGAGGTCGTCGGCGAAGAGCAGGACGATGTTGGGCTTGTCCGCAGCGAGCAGCGAGGAGCAAGTAGCGAGGATGCAGAGGGTAAGGCGCTTCATGGAGGTGCCGGTTATTACGCAGTGTGAATCGCAATCGTGCAGCAAGAATCGTTGCGCCGGGAGCGCGGACGGCCCGTCCGCTTCCACAGGCAAGAAATCAGCTCCAGTCTCCCGGCCCGCGAGCGACGAGTGGACGGGCCGGCTGCGCTCCCACGGGGAGGATCGGGAGGCAAGCGCTTCGGCCGGAGATTGAAGGTGCAAAGGCGGGCGAAGTGCCTCAGTGCGAGGTGGCCCTGGTCCTCGGCTGTGCGCGCGTTCTTCCGAATGGGTCGAAGAATCGCTTCTTCAAGTCCCGCATCGAAGCGGTGAAGGTGCTTTGGGAAGCGGGCCGGATCAACCAGGTCCTCGTGAGCGGCGACAATTCGCGCACGGAGTACGACGAGCCGACCGACATGAAAAAAGCTCTGGTGGAGGCCGGGCTGCCGGAAGGACGCATTCACTGCGACTACGCCGGGTTCCGCACCCTCGATTCGGTGGTGCGCGCCCACGATGTCTTTTTGCTCGAGCGTTTCGTGATCGTGAGTCAGGAGTTTCACGTCGAGCGGGCCCTCTACCTCGCGCAGGAACTTGGAATCGAAGCGTTCGGATTCCCGGCAGGCGACATTGCGGGCCGGGCCGGTGCCAGAACCAAGGCGCGGGAAGAGTTGGCACGGGTGAAAGCCGTGCTCGACATGAAGCTCTTGAACACGCAGCCGAAATTCCGCGGCGACCCGGTGCCCATCGTGGAGGAGGAAAACTAAGCGCCAAGTCCGATGAGGCACCGGTGGAGGGGCGACGCCGGGAGGGGTGTGGGTAGAACCACGGGGAGCGCCTCGCGGCGCACGGTGGATTTCGATCGCTGCTGTCGATTGGATTTCAGTTCTCGGCCGGCCCGGGCCACCAGGCGTCGAGGAGGGCGGCGAGCTGCGCAACCTTGCCGGGTTGATTCTCCGCGTGGTTGGTCTCCTCGTGAGGATCGGTGTCCAGGTTGAAGAGCTCGATCCCTGCACCGTCGGGTTTGGACTTGTTTGGCGTGAGGAGCTTCCAATCGCCGGAGATCACGTAGCGGGTCTGCACGCTCAGGTTGGGATGGTCGACGTCCTGGACGTCGTGTGCGTAAGCTGCGCCGAAGACGGCCTTGCGTTTTGCGAGGGCGGCGGGGTCGAGAAGGTCCACGCCGGGCATGGTCTTGGGAACCTCGATTCCGCAGGCCTTCAAGATGGTGGGCGCGAGGTCGATGGAGCTCACGAGGGTTTCCTCGTCGAACCTCTGGGCCACCTTTTTCGGCCAGTGAATCATGACCGGGGTCCGCACACCGCCCTCGTAGGGGCTTCGCTTGGAGCGGAGAGCGTAGCGGGCGCTCTGCGCGCTCTGGATCCAGCCGTTGTCGGTGACGTAGAGGACGATCGTGTTTTCACGCAGCCCTTTCTTGTCGAGATGCCCCAACAGTTCGCCGCAAGTCTCGTCGAACCAGTCGCACATTGCCCAGTAGCGCGCCACGTGGGGGGAGGTGGTCTTGCTCTTGTACTTGTTGAAGAGGCGGGCAGGCGGGTTGTGGGGAGAGTGAGGGAGGAAGGGCGCGTGCCAGATGAAGAAGGGTTTCTTCTTTTCCCCGGCCTCTGCGATAAAGTCGACGATGGGCTTGAGCCCTTCACGGCTGATGCGGAGACCTTCGTCGCCGTGGCGTCCGCCGCGCTTAGGATCGCCGTGGGTCATGGCGTGGGTGAAGCCGCCGCGTTTCTTCGGATCGCCCTCCCACCACTTGCCGGTCTGGAGCGACAGGTAGCCGGCCTTGCCGAGGAGGTGCACGAGGCCGGGGTCGTTATCGATGCGGTCCATGAGGGTTTCGTAGAACCGCGCGGACTCCGGCTTTCCGCGTCCGCGCGGCAGGCCCTTCGGAATCATCGGGTCGTTCCCCGTGATGCCGTGCTGGTGCACGTACTTTCCGCTGAAAATGGAGGCCAGGGAGGGCCGGCAGAGGGGGGCCGTGACGTATCCGCGGGTGTAGGTGAGGGACTCGGCGGCGAGCTTGTCGAGGTGGGGAGTCTGGATGTGCCGGTGCCCCATGAACCCGTAATCGCCCCAGGCCTGGTCGTCGGAGATGATGAGGAGGACATTGGGCCGGGAAGCTGCACCGGGCTTCTCCGCGTGTGCGAGGCCTGAAAAGCAGAATGCGAGGAAAAGGAGCGGGGCGGAGAGCGTTCGCATGGACAAGAAACGACACGGAAGGCAGCCTTCTTGCTGGACCCTGCAGTTGACCGCGCTGCGGGGGCACCGCAGGGTTTGGGCCATCCGGTGAACATGGTTCTGGCAATCAGCGGGGAAGGGAACCCCGTCCTCGAATGGATCGAGAGTTTCGGCGCTTCGCCGTGGCTGTTGGGGATGGTGTTGGTGGTGACGACCCTCTTCAGCGAGGATCTGACCTGTATTTCGGGCGGGGTGCTGGCCGCGAAGGGATGGATTCCCTTTCTCGGCGCGACCACGGCGTGCTCGCTGGGAATCTGGTTCGGGGACCTGGGATTGTACGGATTGGGGGTTCTTGCCGGGCGGTCGCGGCGGCGCTTGAAGTGGGTCAACCGCATTGTGAGCGCGGAACGCGTCGCGAAGGGACGCCACCTCTTCGAAGCCTATGGCGTGCGCTGGGTTTTCCTCTCCCGCTTTCTCCCCGGGACACGGCTGCCCTCCTACGTCGCAGCGGGGGTGGTGGGATGGCCGATTCGGCGCTTTGCGATTGCGCTGGCCATCGCGGCGGCGGTGTGGACTCCGATCCTGTGCGGGCTGGCATTTTTCGCGGGCCTGGCGGTCCTGGAGTGGGTGGAGGTCTACCAGATGTGGGCGTGGCCGATCCTGATCGCGGCGGTCCTGGTGCTTTGGCTGGTGGTGCGCACGGTTCTTCCTCTCTTTTCCTGGCGCGGGCGGCGGCTGCTCCGATCGCGGTGGACGCGCCTGTGCCACTGGGAATTCTGGCCGATGTGGGCGATTTATCCGCCCGTGGTGCTGTGTCTCCTCTGGCAGGCCATCCGCCTGCGGGGCGCGACGCTCTTCACATGCTGCGATCCCGCCATTCCGCACGGCGGCTTTGCGCTGGAGTCCAAGGGTGACATTCTCGACGCCTTGCACTGTCCGGACCATTCGCGAATCAGGATAGCGAAGTACCGGCGCCTCGCCACGGCGGAAGAGGGGGGCGAGCGGCTCGGAGCAGTGGTGGCCTTTCTGGCCGAAGAGCAGTTGGGGTATCCCCTGGTTCTGAAGCCCGACGTCGGGGAACGGGGCCAGGGGGTGGCGGTCCTTCGGGGGGAGGAGGACGCCCGGCGCTGGCTGGAGGCCTACCATGGGCCGGCCATCGTGCAGGAATTCGTCGAAGGCATGGAATTCGGGGTGCAATGGTGCCGCGGACCGGACCAGGAACTGGGATCGGTCCCCTCCATCGCCGGGAAGCTGGGGCAATCGCTCACGGGGGATGGCGCACGCACGCTCGAAGAGCTGATTCTCGACGATGCCCGGGCCGTCGCGATGGCGCCCTACTACCTGGCGAAGTTCGAGCGCAACCTGGACCAGGTTCCGGGGGTCGGAGAGCACATTGAGCTCACCGACATCGGCACGCACGCGCGCGGGGCGGTGTTCACCAACCAGTGCCACCTCGCCACTGAGGAACTGCGCGAGGTGTTAGATGAGGTGGGTGACCACTTCGAGGGGTTCCACCTTGGGCGCTACGATGTCCGGGTGCCGTCCGCGGACGACGTGCAGGCGGGACGCAATCTCGTCATCCTGGAACTGAACGGAGTGACTGGCGAACCGATTCACGTCTACCATCCTGGCTACCCATGGTGGAAGGGCATGCGCGACCTGTGCCGGCATTGGAAGCGGGCCTGCGAAATAGGTGCTGCGAACCGGGCCCGAGGAGCGAAGGCGACCTCATTGCGCGGGTTGCTGGCACTGGCGAGTGCCCATCGTCGGCAGATGTGGTTCGAAGCCGATAGCCTCCTTACCCCGAGCAGCGATGAGTAAACCACGGAATCGCTTCCTTCCCATCGAAGATCGACTGCCGATCTTGGCGGGCGAGGGGTGGCGGGCCACCTTGCGGGAGGCGGTGGAGGGTTTGATGGGGTTGACCGAGGTCCGCCGCCGGGCGGACCGGTTGGCGGAGCGCGTGGCGGAGGGCGAGGAGACCTTCAAAGCCTTTCTCGATATCATGGAGATCGAGTTGGACGGGAAGGGGGTGGCGGACGCCATCCCTTCGAAGGGGCCCGTGGTCATGATCGCGAACCACCCACACGGAGGGGCCGAGCCGCTGGCCTTGACGACCCTGGCACTCCGCGCCCGCCCCGATGTGAAGGTCTTCGGCAATGTCGAAGTTCAAGCCCTCGCCGGGATAGAAAAGTGGCTGCTCCCGCTCGAGATTCTTGGCGAGGGCGCGGCGCGGAAGAATCTCTCCGTCATGAAGCAGGCCTTGAATCACCTGCGTGGGGGCGGCCTGCTGGCGGTCTTCCCGGCCGGGGCCGTCTCGCATTGGCAGAGGGAAACAGGCCGCGTGGAGGATCCCCCCTGGCCTCCGCACACCGCCCGGATCGTGAACAAATCCGGAGCGTCGGTGCTCCCGGTGCGCTTCTTCGGACAAAACGGGCCGCTCTTTCAGGCGCTGGGGATGATTCACCCGCTCTTGCGGAGCGCCCTGATTCCGCGCGCTTTTCTTGCCATGCGGGGGCGCACGGTCCGCTGCCGGGCCGGGATGGTGCTGAACCGGTCCGATCTTCCTCGCGACCCGGAGGAGATCAACATCGCGCTGCGGAGGGCGGTCTATGGCGTTTTTCCCGGGGACGGGAATTGAATTGCGGTCCGGCCTCTCAAACTGTCAAATCCGCCTTACATGGAACGCCTGATCCGAGCGAACCTCCATTATCTGCAGCAGGCCGTGGCGCTCCTTGATCGCTTGGACGACGGCTTGTTCTGTCAACCGGTAGCCAATTTCTACGGATCTTCGGTTGGTGGTCACCTCCGTCATTGCATCGAGCACTACCTGTCGTTTCTGGCCGGGACGGGCAACGGGAAGGTTGACTACGATGATCGCAAGCGGGAGGAGCGGCTTGAATCCTTCACGGCGGAAGCCTCGGCGCTCGTGAGCGAGATCGCGAGCAAACTCAAGTCGCTGCTGGAGAGCGATCCGCCGGTGGGGCTCTTGGTGAAGATGGACTGCGGGGGGGACGAGATCGAGTGGCAGCCCTCGACCCTCGGTCGCGAGCTGCAGTTCCTGGTCAGTCATACCGTGCACCACTTTGCGATGATCGGGGGGATCTGCCGTGCCCTGGACGTGGACCTGGAAGAGGACTTCGGGGTGGCGCCGTCCACCATCCGGCACCGTGCCCAACTGGAATCCTAGTGTAGTACGCCTTACAGATTGATTTTTAATCTGA
>CAUZKZ010000157.1:0-10829 GCA_963580345.1 Verrucomicrobiia bacterium
GACCACACTTCGATGCGGCTTGGACAGCGCGCCGCGACATCCTGAAGACGCGACGTCAAGAGAAACGCCGCTGGTCTTCTTCATTAAACTAGACCATCTTAACTTTTTTGTCCTGCACCCGATCCAGCCGGATGTTGTAGAGTTCGAACTCCGCGACCGGGACCTTTCCGTTGTCAGACCGCCGGCGTTTCAGCCTGCCCGCATTGTGGACGAGCTTGAACTTTTCGCTCACCAGGGTGCGGTCCCGTCCGTAGCGGAAGCCGATCTTGCTTTCCCGTGTTCGCTGCGCGCCCTTCAGGATGGAGAGTAGGTCGATTCCGTCATAAGGGCGCCCGGCGAGGGGGAGGCCGAGGAGGGACGAAATGGTGGGGAAGTAGTCGCTGCTCACACAGGGGGCATCGACCACCCGCGGTTCGAGGGTGCCGGGCCACTCTGCCACGGCGGGGACGCGGAGTCCGCCCTCGTAGAGACTGCGCTTGCGGCCCCGGAACTTTCCGGCCGTGCCCTGGGACTTGCCGCGCGGACCGGGATTACCCTCCGGCCCGTTGTCGCTGGCGAAGACGAGGAGGGTCTCTTTCTCGATTCCGAGGGCACGGAGCTGTTCGCGCAGCCTTCCCATCTGGGCATCGAGCGCGGTGATGCAACTGAAATAGGCCTGCTCGTTCTCCGGACGGTCGCGGTAATACTTCGCGATGTAGGTGGGATGTCCCACCACTGGTTCGTGTGGGGCGTGAAACCAGATCACCGCGAAGAATGGCTTCTCGTCGCCGGCGGCCGTTGCGATGAAGGGCGCGGCCCTGTCCATCACCATTCTGGCGGTGCAGCCCGCCAGCGGCTTCTCGAGGGGACTTCCGTTGTGCCAGAAGAGGGCGCGTCGATCGCCCTTTCGGGCCGCGGCACAGTGCGCGTTGGCGGGATCGTAGGGATCGTAAGTTGCGATAGAGAACTCGGAGCTGAACCACTGGTCGAAACCCGCCATGCCGGGACTCATGTGGTTTTGTTGGGGATGGCGGCCCTGGCCCTTGCCGCTGAAATCGGCGCTCAAGGTGCCACTTGCCGAAGTGGCCCGTGGCGTAGCCTTGCTGCTTCAACAACTCGGCGAGATTGATTTCCTCCTTCCTGAGGTGACCCGCGTTGGCGCCGGGAATTCCGTAGCGGAAGGGATTGCGTCCGGTGAGGCAACTTCCCCGCGTCGGGGAACAGACCGGTGCGCCGGCGTAGTAACGGGTGAGTCTCACGCCGGACTTGGCCATAGCGTCGAGGTGGGGAGATTGGATGTGCGGGTGGCCGTTGAAGCCGGTATCTCCCCAGCCGAGGTCATCCGCCATGCAGAGGATGATGTTTGGGCGCTCCGCTCCGGCCGCATGCGCCAGGAAGCCGGAGCCCGGAAGCAGGAGGATGAAGAGGACCAGGCGAGTCATGAAAGGAAATTGTTTCGCGGGCGGGGTTGACAAGGAGGGTGGCGTGTTGCCCGATTGCTTACGACATGAAAACAACGATTTGTTCGGTGCTTTCGGCGGCGGTGGCCATGGGGACGGTGCTCGCAGAGAACTGGCCGCAATGGTTGGGGCCGGCGCGCAACTCGGTCTGGAAAGAGGAGGGCGTCGTGAAAAAGTTTCCAAAAGGCGGACCCAAAATCGCGTGGCGCGTGCCGGTGCAGTGGGGCTACGGCGGCCCGGCGGTGGCGGACGGGAAGGTCTACGTGATGGACTACGTCATCGCGAAGGGGAAGGTCGTCAACAATCCCGGGAAAGCGATTCCCTTGAAGGGAAAAGAGCGCACGCTTTGTTTCGATGCCGGGACAGGAAAAAAACTCTGGGAGCACGCCGCGGAGGTCGACTACGAGCTCTCCTACCCGGGCGGGCCGCGCGCCACACCGACCGTGACCGATGGCAAGGTGTATGCGCTGGGCGGAATGGGCAACCTCACCTGTCTCGACGCCGCGAATGGCAAGGTGACCTGGAGCAAGGATTTGCCGAAGACCTACAAGGCGGACGTTCCGATCTGGGGGCACTCCGGACATCCCCTCGTGCATGGCGACACCGTCTACTGCCTGGCCGGCGGGGAGGGCAGCGTGGTGGTGGCGCTCGACAAGGAGACCGGTGCGGAAAAGTGGAAGGCCATCACTGCCAACGAGCCCGGATACGCTCCGCCCACTCTTATCAGGCACGCCGGCGTGGAGCAGTTGCTGATCTGGACCCCCAAGAACCTGCACGTTCTGAATCCCGCCACGGGTGCGGAGTACTGGTCGAAGTCGATCCAGCCGAACTACAACATGTCGATCATGGCGCCGCAGAAGAGCGGGAACAAACTCTACGTGGGAGGGATCGGATATAAGGGAGCGCTGATGAAACTGAGCGACGACAAGCCCGGGGCCGAGATCCTCTGGCGGGGCACACCCAAGACCGGCGTCTACTGTGCGACCAGCACGCCCGTCATCCTGGGCGACGTCATTTACGGGAACGACATCCGGACCAGCAGTCTCATGGCAGTGGACCTGGAAGATGGAAAGCGCCTCTGGGAGACCCGGATCCCTACCCTCGGGGACAACAAGGAAGGACGGGTCAACAACGGGACCGTCTTCCTGGTCTACCACGAGGGCAACAAGCTCTTCTACCTCTTCAACGAGAGCGGGGACCTCCTCATCGCGGAACTGAATCCGCGTGGTTACAAGGAGATCGGCCGGGCCCACATCCTGGAACCCACCAACGAAGCCTACGGCCGCGAGGTGGTGTGGAGCATGCCCGCCTTCGCTTTACGTTCAGCCTTCGTGCGCAACGACAAGGAGCTGGTGCGGGTCGACCTCGCGGAGTGAGGCTCATTTTCCGCAACTGTAGCCGCCATCGACCATCATGGCGGCCCCGGTGACAAAACTTGCCGCGTCGCTGGCGAGGAAGAGGGCGGCGTTGGCGATCTCTTCGGGGGCCGCCATCCGGTTCTGCGCTTGCTGGGCTTCCATCTGCTTGCGGTAGGTGTCCGGGTCGTCGTACTCGGCCAGGCGGGCCCGCACGAAATCCGTTTCGACCCGGCCGGGACAGATGCAGTTGATGCGCACCCCGCTCTTGCCGAAGTCGTAAGCAACCGAGCGGGTCAGGCCGACTGCCGCGTGCTTGGTGGTCGTGTAGGAAAACCGGTCGGCCATGGTCGTCACCCCGAGGGCGGAGGCGATATTGACGATCGACCCGGTGCCGCGTTCGACCATCCCGGGCAGGGCGGCTTTGATCAGGTAGAACATGCCCTTCACATTGACCGACCAGAGGCGGTCGAGTTCCTCTTCCTCCGCGTCGAGAATGGTGCCCACCGCGCCGATGCCGGCGTTGTTGACGAGGACGTCGATCCGGCCGCGCTTCTCGATCACGTCGGCAACCAGGGCACTGCAGTCGGCGCGATTCGAGACATCGGCCTCGACGAACTCCGCCTTGCCGTGGTCTGAATTCAAGGATTCGGCAACCCTTTGCCCGGCCTCGGCATTGAGGTCCGCGAGGACGACATGGGCGTGGGCCTTGGCAAAGGTTCGTGCGATCGCTTCGCCAATCCCGGTCCCGGCGCCCGTGACAATGGCGATTTTTTCGTGAAGAGAGAACATCGGTGGCTGACGGCTGTATTTGAGTTGCGATTCCTTTGCGAGCCGGATTTCTTCATTCCCGGCATGGGCGCCACGCCGACCACCATCAATTACCTGACGGAGATCCGGTTTGGCGCCGGCGCGGTGGAGATGGTGGCGGAACGGCTGGCGGATCTCGGGGTGGCGAATCCCCTCGTGGTGACAGATCCCGGGGTGCGCGGAGCGGGCTTGCTGGACCGGCTTGGTCTGCCGAATCCGGCGGTGTTTGACGGAGTCCCCGCGAACCCGACGGAGCGAAGCGTGGAGGAGGGGGTGGCCGGCTATCGCGCGGCGGGCTGCGATGGGATCGTGGCGCTCGGCGGGGGATCACCGCTCGACTGTGCGAAGGGGATCTCGCTCATGGTGTCGCATCCTGGGCCGCTGGAGCAGTATGCCGTCATCCGAGGAGGTCTGGACAAGATCACGGGGGACATGCCGCCCTTGATCGCGGTGCCCACCACGGCCGGAACCGGGAGTGAAGTCGGCCGGGCCGCCCTCCTCGGCCTGACCGATGGAACCAAGCTCGGCTTCCTCAGCCCGCACATGATTCCCACCGTGGCAGTCTGTGATCCCGTACTGACGGTGGGCTTGCCACCCCTCCTGACCGCGGCGACCGGAATGGACGCTATCTCGCATTGCGTCGAGACGTTTTGCAGCCCGCGCTACAATCCGGTCGCCGAGTCGATCGCCCTCGATGGATTGACGCGGGCCTTCGAGAATCTGCCGATCGCAGTCGCGCGAGGGGAGAGAATCGAGCCTCGGAGCGAAATGATGATGGCCGCGCTGCAGGGCGGGCTCACTTTCCAGAAAGGTCTCGGATTGATTCACAGCCTCAGCCATCCGCTGGGAGCCCTGGCGGGAAAGTCGCTGCATCACGGAACGCTCAATGCGATCTTTCTTCCCCACGTTCTTCGCTTCAACCGTGAGGCCTGTCCCGGAAAGTTGGAGCGCCTCGCCTCGGCGATCGGGATGGATCGTCCCGACGGCCTGGCAGACGCCTTCGATGAACTACGCGAAAGGATCGGATTGCCCGGGACGCTGCGTGATCTCGGCCTCACGAAAGAGGACCTCGCAAGCGTGATCCCCGATGCCATCGCCGATCACTCTTCGGCCACCAACCCGGCGCCCGTCGATGCCGTGGCTTGCGCGGCGGTGCTCGATGCCGCTTACCAGTAGTGCTTCGATTGTTGTGAGTTGATGGTCTTGCCAAATTGTAGGGCGGCCCGTCGTCGCTATGCGCCACCGTGACATGCCGCCCCGGCTGCCATGAACATTTTTGTGCGCCCAAAGCCCCGGTAAGCGGAGCGGGTTCCCCTGCGTAGCTCGTAGAGCGAAGAAGGGCTTGACCTACAACCCATCACTTTAGCCCAGTCCGTCTTCTAGTGCTTCGGCCAGGAAGTTAGTGTGCATTCGGCGCGAGGGTTTTTCTTCAAGTTCAAGGCGTGAGGAAGGAGCTGGTCGGGACCAGTGATTGACGAACAACGCAGAAATCGGAGAAAAGACCCGCGCATCCACCTGCATTCGGTCGGAGACCGCTGACTGATCTCCGAAGATTCTCATCTCCGAATGCACCCTAACTTGCGGGGCGATGCACTAGTCCTTCCAGCGGTCCGCCTTGACGCTACGGATCGAGTGGGTATGGTCCGAGGGATTGAGGTTACCTGCAATCGCAGCTGCGTTCATGGAATTCGTTGTCTGGCGTTATTCCTTGCAACCTGCACGCTCGTCGCCAAGGAGCCCGCAGCGAGATCCGATCATTGGGCTTTTCAACCGCTGAACCAGGACCCTCCTCCCGGTCATCACGACGACGCGGTGCAAAATGCCATCGATCGCTTCATCCTCGCGCGGCTCAAAGTGGCCACTCTCGCGCCCTCACCGGCAGCAGATCGACGCACCCTCATGCGCCGTCTGAATTTCGATCTGCTCGGGCTTCCCCCCACGGCGCGGGAGGTGGATGACTTCGTCAATGACCCGTCGCCCGGCGCCCATGGGAAACTCGTCGACCGCCTCCTGGCCTCCCCGCATTTCGGTGAACGGCAGGCCCGGCACTGGCTGGATCTCGTCCGCTTCGGGGAGAGCAGCGGCTTTGAACACAACACGCCGTGGGACGAAGTCTGGCGCTACCGGGACTGGGTGATTCATGCCTTCAACACCGATCTGCCGTACGACGAATTCGTAAGGCTCCAGCTTGCGGGCGATGTCCTCCGACCGGGCGATCCCCTCGCGGTCACCGCGACGGGATTTCTCGCCTGCGGGCCGTACGACCAGATCGGTAACGAGCTCGGCACCGAGAGCATGCGCAAGGCCACCCGCCAGACCGAACTCGGGGACCTGGTGGGGACCGTGGCACAGACCTTCGTCGGACTCAGCCTCGATTGCGCGCGCTGTCATGAGCACAAGTTCGATCCGCTTTCGCAGCGGGACTATTTCCAGGTCGCGGCCGTCTTTGGCGGGACGAAGGCGGGGAGCCGTCCGAACGCCGCGGGGGAGCACGACGCTGAGGTGGTTGCGGGATTGCGGCGCCTGGAGCCACGCCTCACCGAACTCGAGCGGCTCCGCGCCGCCGCCAGCGAACGTGCCGGCGGGATCTTGGCGGAACAGTTCGCGCCGGAGACCGACCATCCGCCGTTGCCCCCGGCGACCCCATATCACGCCCTGGTGCTCGAAGATGAACCGCTCGGCTACTGGCGGCTTGGCGATGCAGCGGAGTCGAAGGTCGCGAAGAATCTCGGGACGCTCGGCGCCCAGATCGATGGAACCTTCAGCGATTCGGCGCAGAGGGGGCTGCCCTCGCTGGTCGGCGACGCCGACAGCACGGCGATGATGATCGCGGCGGGGTCCCGCGTGACGGTGCCCGCCTTCGAGAAGTTCGCGGGCGGCACCGGCTTCAGCGTCGAGTTCTGGGCGCAGGTCAAGAACCCCGGCGCGGGCGGTTTCATCAGCCTCGTGGGCGATGGCGAGAGTGGCGAGGACTTCTGCCTCATGGTCTATCTCGGTTCCGGCCGGATCCGCGCCCACCTGCAGACTGCCGCCGGCATTCGCGCCATCGATTCGACGCGCCTGCTGAACGCCGGCGAGACGGTCCACGTCGTCTCCACCTGGGATGCCCGCAGCGGTGAGCTTGCCCTCCATTTCAACGGCGTGCCGGTTGAGACCAGCACGTCGATCGGCACGCTACCGGACCAGGCAGCGCCGGCCCACACCGACAACGCCCTCTTCTTCGGCGCAAACGGACGCGGAACGCCCGGAGGCCCCGTCGTCCTCGATGAGGTGGCGATCTACAACAAGCCGTTGCCGCTTTCTCGAATCGCCCTGCATGCGCGGTCCGGCGGAAAGGATGGCCGCGGCTGCCGCGATTGGGACGAGCTGTTAGAAGAACTCGATGACACCACTGCGGACAGGGCGGGCGAGGTGTTTGCCATCCAGCGCGATTTGAGCGCGCACCTCCTCCACGGACGGCTCGCGGCACCGGCGGCGACCCACGCCGTCACGCCCTACCAGCCGGAGGTTTTCCACGTGCTGGCGCGCGGAGATTTCCGCAATCCCGGCCAGGTGGCTGCGCCAGGCGGCGTGGCGGTGATCGGTTCGGGTCACGACTTCGGCATGAGGCCGGACGTCCCCGAAGCGCAGCGCCGGATCCGGTTCGCAAGGTGGATCACCGACGAGCGAAACGCCTTGCTCGCCCGCGTGGCGGTGAACCGTGTCTGGCAAAGCCATTTCGGCGTGGGGCTCGTCGCCACGCCCAACGATTTCGGAACCAACGGAAGCCCGCCGTCGCATCCCGCCCTGCTCGACTGGCTCGCAGGGCAACTCATCGAGAGCGGTTGGAGCCTGAAGATGATCCACCGCTTGATCGTGACCAGCGCCACCTACCGGCAGCAGTCGTTGGACCGGGTGGATGCCGGCAAAACCGATGCCGACAACCTCCTCCTCTGGCGGATGACACCGCGTCGACTCGAGGCGGAAGCCGTGCGCGACACCTTGCTCGCCGTCGCCGGACGCCTCAATCCGCGGCTCGGCGGACGCGGCTACCGCGACTTTTCCAAGACGCTGCAGGGTGAGAACTACAACTACCACCCGAAGGAGGAAACGACGCGGTTCGGCCGGCGGTCGATCTACCGAATGTGGGTCCGCTCGGGGACCCCTTCCTTCCTCGCTGCCTTCGATTGTCCCAACACCTCGGTCAGAACGCCGCGCCGCGCAGTGACCACCACCCCGCTCCAGGCTCTCGCGCTGCTCAACAGCTCGCTCGTCGACCGCCAAGCCGAGGCCCTCGCGGGGCTCGTCGCCCGCCAGGCGGGTGAGGCCGTTGCTGATCAGGTCGCGCTGACCTATCGCCGCGTTTTGCAGCGGAGGCCGACCGCGGAAGAAAGCGAATCCGCCGTGCACTTCATCGCCGCGCATGGCTTGCGGGACTTCTGCATCGTGCTTTTCAACACCAACGAGTTCCTCCATGTCGACTGATCGAATCCGCAGCACCCGCCGCGATTTTCTGGGCTCGTTTGCCACGGGGATCGGTGGCATCGCGCTCGCCGACCTGCTGCTGGGCGACGGCAAGCTTCTCGCAGCCAATGCGGGGAGAAACGTCGACCCACGCGCCAATCGCGTGATCCATGTCTTTCTGCAGGGTGGCCTCAGCCACCTCGATTCGTGGGACTACAAACCCGAACTCGAGCGTCGACATGGCGAGCCGATGCCGGACGACGAGAAGCCGGATGTCTTCGGGAAAAAAGTCGGCCTGCTGCATCGACCGTTCTGGAAATTCCGCCGGCACGGGCAGAGCGGTCTGTGGGGATCGGAACTCTTCCCCCATCTGTGCGGCCACATCGACAAGTTCGCCTTCATCCGCTCGATGATCGCGCCAACCGGCAATCACACCCCGGCTACCTACGTCGCCAACTGCGGGTTCTCGGAACTCGGCTTCCCCTCGATGGGGGCCTGGCTCTCCTACGGTCTCGGTTCGACCAACGCGAACCTCCCCGGCTTTGTCGTGCTCGGCGATCCGCGCGGCATGCCGGCGGGCGGACCGAATCTCTGGGGCAGCGGATTTCTCCCGGCCCAGCACCAGGGCGTGGCCTTCCGGAGCACTGGTTCGCCCATCGCCGATCTCAATCCCGCCCGCCGGGTTTCGCAGCAGACCCGTAACGCCCGCTTTGCCCTCCTCGAGGAAATAAACGGCCGCTATCTCGCCTCACGCGGCGGCGCGGAAAGCGCTCTCCAGGCCCGGATGAAGAGCTACGAACTCGCCGCGCGCATGCAGCTCACGGTTCCGGAGGCCACCAGCATCGAGGGCGAGTCTGCCCGAACCAGGACCCTCTACGGAATCGATCGCAAGGAGTGCGCCGAGTTTGGCCGCATGTGCCTCCTGTCGCGCCGACTCGTGGAACGCGGCGTCCGCTTCGTGCAGCTCTGGAGCGGTGCCACCCTCGCGCAGCCAACCTGGGATTCGCATGGCAATCTCGATAAGGAACACTGGCGGGAGGCCGTCCGGATCGACCGCCCTCTCTCCGGTCTCCTCTACGATCTCCACCAGCGCGGACTGCTCGACGACACCCTTGTTGTCTTCAGCACCGAGTTCGGCCGCACCCCGTTCACGGAGGTTGAAAAAGGCAAACTCGGCAGCGGCCGCGATCACAACCAGACTGCCTTCACCAACTGGCTCGCCGGGGCCGGAGTCCGCGGCGGAAGCTTCTACGGGGCGACCGATGAACTCGGCTTCCGCGCCGTCGAGAATCCCGTCACGGTCCACGACTTCCACGCCACCATCCTCCACCTGCTCGGCCTCGATCACGAACACCTCACCTTCCTCCACAACGGCTTCGAGCGCCGGCTGACCAACGTGCACGGCGAAGTCATCCGGGAGATTCTCGCGTAACAGTGCGACAACTTGGATTCGATGGGTATCCGCCTGCACGAATGGCTACGAAACCGCATCCACTTGCAGATCTCGCATGGTCCGCAGCGGTGAGCGCACCCGCCGCATCTTCCGCGCCCCGTCCCGCCTCCCTCCTCCGAAATATTCGCGTGTCATCGCATGCATCCCGTTCACAAAACGATCGCTTCCGATCACCAGCCCGTCGATCAAGTAGCGCGCCCGGCAGTACAACATCTGCGTCTCGCTCAACTTCCCGTCGCCGGCCAGAACTTCGGCGACCTTTTTCGGTGAAATCCCGCGCCGCTTCTTCGCCGCATCCCTCGGTCGTTCTTCCCCGTCCTCAAAAAGCACGACGCGGTAGCGCCGCACCAACTCCCGCCACGAGGCCACCTCTTTTGCGGCCCGTTCTCCCGATGTGACCGTAGACAACTGCTCGAACAAGACCAGGCGCAGGCCTTCCCGCGCTCGGTCTTTTCCGGCCACCGCCTCGGCATAACCGCACCACCGGTAATCCTTCGGATCCTTCACAAGTCCCGCCCGCACCGGGTTCAGGTCGATGTACGCTGCCGTGATGCGCGCCGCGTGGCCGTCCTCCACCAGGACGCTCTTGAAGCGCTCTTCCCACAAGTACCCCCGCCGGTCGTGCTTGCGATTGAACCATTGCGTGAAGCGTTGCTTCAGGACCTTCATGAAGGCCGACAGGTTCCACATCCGGGCGAAGAATTTTTGCCGCAAGGCCTCGGCCGCCTCGTCGTTCTTCTGGGACCGGAAATGCTCCAGCTCCCAGCGGATCTCGCCCACTTTCCTCTCGCTGTAAAGCCAGGCCAGGTGGCTCAGCAAGTCTTCATCCGACCACGAGGCCCCGCCGTCCTCCGGAGGGGAGGGGACCTCGAGCAGGAGGTGAAAGTGGTTCGACATCACGCAGTAGGTCAGCACCCGCACCTGGCAGAACCGTTCGTAGAGCCGCATCAACTTCACAAAGCGCTCCTTTTCTTCGCGCCGCAGGACAAAGTCGCGGTTCACGATGCGTGAGACGCAATGGTAAATCGCCGGCTTCCCCATCAGCCCCGCCAGCGCTTCCGCAATCGCGGCCGGATCACCTTCGATCCCACCGAAGTCGAGATTCCTGCGGTGCCAGGGGGCAAGATAGCGGGCTCTGCGCATGCCCCCTGCCTAAAAGGGCCGGTGACCACAGTCAATCCCTTTTTCTATTAAATTACCTGTCCCTTTATTTATGGGCCATCGGTGTCCGAAACTCAGGATCAATAATCGGCGTAAAGGGCGCGTAGCTGGTCGAGAGACTCTTCCCAGCAAGTGGCTTGGTAGAGTGCGAGTCGTAGCCAACGGTAG
>CAUZKZ010000158.1:0-10728 GCA_963580345.1 Verrucomicrobiia bacterium
GCAAGTCTGCCATGATTTTTCGCCTTGCCGCACAAGTCCGCTTCGCCCAGCGGCCCGAATTCACCTCAAAATGAACATTTTCGCCTCTCACCTGCGGCTTGCCTCCGATTGAATCGCCGTGATGCGACGCACCCACATCTACCAGCAGGGCTACGGAAGCCCCGAAGTCGACCACACCACCCCGCAAGTCCGGAAGGCCGAGGTCTCCGAAGACGGCCTGGCGGTGCGCCTTCGAATCACGGGCCTCGTCGAGGGCCACGTCCACGATCTCGACATCACGCCCGTGAGATCCGCCGCCGGAGAAAACCCGCTCCACGTCAAGGCCTACTACACCCTCAACGAGATTCCGAAGTAGCGTGAGCCTAACCGGGGCGAGCCGGCCCCTCCGGACAACAACAACCCCCTCGCCCTGACCATTCCATCAACGCGCCTGCTCAAGACACTGATTGACAGCGTGGGGTGAAGAGGGATCTTCCGTCCAGGTGGTCACTCCCTCGTAGTCGATGACTACCGGCCAGACCATGGCACCGGAATTCGTGGCCCGCTCGATGCATTCGCGGCGGCAGCCGGGGCGGGTGAAGACGACCAGGAAGCCACCGCCCCCGGCGCCGCAGGTCTTGCGGCCCAGGATGAGATCCTGCAACTCCTCGTGCAGATTCCGGTGCGCCTCGCAGTCGCAGCTGGGATGAAGTCGATAGAGATTGTCGCAGGATGTGTTGAGGCACTGCGCATATCCGCACAGGTCGCCCTCGAGCAACGAGTCCGCCATGGCGGTTGCGGATTCGCGCAGATGGATCATGGCATCGATCGTCGGTGAATTGGCGAGGGCATAGGATTCCTTGATGTCCTGGTGGATATTGCCGGAGACGTGGGCTTCGCTGGTGTAAATGAGAAGGGAATGATGCTCGAGGGCAAGACGAACTGACTTCGGGAGGTCAAGGGGGTGCGGGACGGCGCCGCCCCCCTTCACATACTCAAGCCGGTTGATGCCACCCAGGGCCGCTCCGAAGGAGTCCTGATTCCCGCCCGGGTAGCCGAGATCCACGCGCTCGATCTCGTTGGCGACCCGCGCCGTTTCCTCGGGAGAGCGGCTCTGGCCGAAAGCGAGGTCGAGCGCCGCCACCACCGCGACCCCGAGGGCCCCGCTTCCCCCCAGCCCGGCTCCCGGAGGCACGTCCGACTCGGTGGTGAGCAGAATGGACTCCCCGTCCGGCACCAGCCGCCGCACGAATCCCTGCAAAAACTCCAGCCGCTTGCCGTCCAGCTCCGTGACCGAATCCGCGGTCACCCCCTGCTCCAGATCGTGCGAGTAGATGGTGACACCCTCGCCCTTTTCCAGCCGGTCGACGCTGGCAAAGGCATGCCGCTGGACCGCGAAGTTGACGACCATCCCGCCGTGTTCGACCGAGAACGGGGGCGCGTCGGTTCCCCCGCCCGCGGCGTCGACACGCACCGGTGCACGGGCGCAGAATTTCCTCATGCGCGCAGTCTAGGAGGCGAAGTGCGTTTGGGAAGGTTAGAGGTTTCAGCAGAACCGGCGTGCGCCATTCGCAAGCGCCACTCTACGCCGGATCCACGCTCAATTCGCCGTCATCTCGCGGCAGATATCGACCATGCGTTTGAGGTTATCCGGGGGGGCCGGGGGCGCCACGGAGCAGGCCGAGGAGAGGATGAACCCGTCCATGTCGCGCGCCGCCTCGAGGACCTTGCTCACGTCGGTGCGGATCACCTCCGCATCGCCACGGAGCAGGGTATTGACGGGATCGACATTTCCTTTGATGAAGATCCGGCCCTTGAGGAGCTTGACCGCTTCCACTATATCGACATCACCGAGCGGAGGCGGATCGAGGCATTCGATCCCGGAAATCCCGGCCCGGCAGAGGAGTTCGAGCCGGTCACCGATCGCGCCGCAGGTGTGGGTGTAGATCGGCTTGCCTTCATCGCGGACCGCCTTGGCGAGGCGGCTCTCGAAGGGCAGGATGAACTCTTCGTACATGTCGGGGCTCAGGAACCCGCTGCCGGCGAAGGGGCTGCTCACCTTGATAGCCTCGGCGCCTCGCCGCACCTGGGCAACCGCCAGCGCGATCGACCACTCGCAGGTCCGCTCCATGATCTCGAGGGTGCGCTCCGGATTGTCGAGGATCGCCATCAGGCCTTCTTCCATCCCGGTGAGGTTCAGGAAATGGTCGAAGGGCGCGCGCACTTCGCCGTGCACCGAGTACTCGTCGCCGGCCAGTTCGATAACGCGGTCGAGCGTGGCGAAGACGTGATCCTCGAAGGCTTCCGGATCAGTGACGGGAAGGGTCGCCTTGCTCGCCTGGAAGGCACGAAAACTCTCCGGAGCCCATCCGAGGAGGTCGTCGGGATCCAGTTCGTCGAGGGCCGGCCGGACGAAGTCTTCGGTCGGCTTGTAGTAGGCGTCGTCGTCGCGCGTGCACTGGATGCGCGCCCCGTCGTGCAGGTAGAGGGTGGGCGTCTCGGCGTCATAGTCGGTTCTCTCGACCAGGTCCATGAGGCCGTCGACCCGCCCCGGCTTGTGGCAGAGGATGCCGTCGAAGTCGTACAGCTCCCGCATCCGAATCAAGCAGTCGGCCCAGAGATCGCTGTCGATAAAGTAATCGATCGGGTGGACGCCCGTATTGATAATGGTGTGGCCATTGGCCATCTGGCACATGACGGGAACCCGCTCCGTGCTCTTCATTTGCATCGCTCGCGCGACAGTCTCCTTTGGCGTCATGGTTCAAGTCTTTCGGTTTCAAGATAAATCACCCCGCCCTCCACCAGGAGGCGGACTCCGGCCTGGCCGGCGGCACTCTCGAGGGCGTGGCGGAGGATGTCCCTGGGATCCGGACCGTGTGCGAGCCGATTCATGATCGCTTCCCCGCACTGGTCACCGACCTGAAGGATGATCTTGAGGCCCTTCCGCTTGCAGGAAACCCGCGGTCCGTCCTCCACCTCGACATTCAAGGCCTTGATCCAGGCATCGGTGTAATTGACTCCGATTCCCGATCCGTCCGGCCGGGCGGGAGGGAGCAACCCCTCCGCCTCTCTATTCTCGTCGGCAATTCGGTGTCTGTTCATGAAGAGTGTTCTTCGGCTCTCCGATCGATCAATTCGCGGAACTTCCGAATGTGGTCTGCGGTACTCCCACAGCATCCCCCCACGATGTTGATCCCGGTATCGAGAAGTTCCGGGAGTTCCGCCGTCATTTCTTCGGGCGTCTGTCTGTAGACGACTTTCATGTTCACGAGGGCGGGTGTCCCGGCATTGGGCTGCGCCATGGTGGGCAGATCACAGACCGCGCGGTAGCGCGGCACCACCTTCGCGGCCCAGCCGACGTCGACGGAAGTCCCACAGTTCAGGGCAACGATGTCAACACCGGCCTCCACCATAAAGGCCGCGGCCTCTTCCGGCCCCACGCCCATCATGGTGCGCAGATCTGATCCGTCATGCATCACGTCGAAGGCCATCGAGCCGATCACACAGGGCGCGCCGGCTTTCTTGGCCGCTTCGATGCCGATCGCCAGTTCTTCCAGGGAGGTCTGGGTCTCGATGATGATGGCATCCGCGCCGGCGGAAACCAGAGCCTCGGCCTGCTCGTGAAAGGCCTCCCGCACGCGTTCTTCGGGGACCTCCCCGAGGGGCTCCATCAAGCCGCCAAAGGGCCCCATGTCACCGAGAACGAACCCGGGACGACCCCCGAAGGCCTCGCGGGCGATCTGCACCGCGGCGCGGTTAATCTCCGCCACCTGCCCGGCCTGGCCGTACCGCTCGAGCATGACCTCGCATCCGCCGAAGGTATTGGTAATGAGGCAGTCCGAGCCTGCATTCACGTAAGTTTTCTGAATGGCGAGAACCCGCTCGGGATGCTCCACGTTCCAGGCCTCTCCGCAACCTCCGGGCTCCAGCCCGGCCTGCTGAAGCTGGGTGCCCATCGCGCCGTCTCCCAGGAGGGCGCGCTCGTTGATCGTTTCGAGAAGGGTCATGGATGTCGCGGTGAATTCAGGGCTGCAGGTCCGGCTGCCTTCCCGGGTTGGCGAGAGCATGGTGAATCGTCTGGAAGACAACCTTCCATTTGTGATCTCGGCTGGAGCCGAGACAGAGACAACCGGCCGGGCTGACATCGGGATTCCAGTGAAGCGCCTCGTCAAGGAGCTTCCCACCCAACGGGGGTGATTCCTTCATTCCTGCCTCGAAGGCGGCCGGATTGGTAAGGAAGAGGCAGGTCGACCGATGGTTGGTTTCTCCCGGGGCCGGTTCGCAGCGGCAGGTCTCGATGCGGTAACCTCCAAATTCCTGCCGCTGGAGCTCGACGTGATAATCGAATGCGAGGGGCAGCCCCATATTGGCACAGGTCGAGCCACTGGTCCGGAAGGTGGCACGAATTCGGCCCGCAGACAGACCCGTCAGCGACAATCGCTTGCTTCGCCACTTCTCCAGCGTGCGCTTCGCAAAGGCATATTCCGGCTTCCCGTGAGTGATGTCCGCCCGGCGGACCAATCGATCCCAAAAGAGTGCCCCTTGTTCATCCGGAAGGGGTTGCCGGGTAACGCCGAAGAGGGCCAGGGTCGATTTCGCCGGCTGCAATCCCCCCGATTCGAGAACGCGGACCGGACCCGGATCCTCGAGGGCGGCCCAGAGCTCTTTCTGATCCTCGAGCTGCCAGCCTTCGTACCCGGGACTGTAATGCGGCAGAACGCGCAAGCCCTCCGACGCGTAGAACTCCGCAAGACGTCGTTGTCCGTCATCTCTCAGGTGCTCCACGAAGGCGATCGCGCAGGCATTGAGAAACATCGCTTCATCGGGGCGCTCTTCTTTCCAGAGCCGATCGATTTCCTGGTCTACCTCTTCACCAGCGGATAGGACCGTGACCACCGCGATGCGGGTATCGGTTTCCTTGAAACCCGCGGCCAGCACATCACTCCGAAGGGTGATCCCGCCTTCGAGAACGAGTTCCTCGTCACCGATCTGCTCCACCTTTCGGCGACACGCGGACGCCCACGGCACGGCCTTGGCCTCGAAACAGCCACGCATGTCTTCCAGGTGCCGGACCAGTGGCTCCGCGAGGGCAACTCCGGCGGGCATTCCCAGGTGATGGAGAACGAGTTTCTCCGGGGGGCGTGCTGCAACGGGGGGAAAAGAATCCGCGAAATCGTGGACCGGAACCCCCGCTTCACCGTCGCTCCGAATCGTGCCCATCATCACAGATTCCCGGGAACAGATCCCTGAACAGACGGAAGCTCCGACGGCTGGAAGTGACAACCCTCGACAAAATGGTCGAAGAAGCCTTCGTCCGTTTCGAGTTCAACATGGATGGCACGCCGGACCAGTTCCTCCAGCCGCCTTCGTCTCGAGCGGGATAGCAGGGCAAGAGTCGCGCCTTCAATCGCGGCATTGCCGATCCTGGCGATTCGCGCCTCCGGAAAGTCAGGGATCAGTCCGATCCGCCTCGCCGCGCCAATGTCCAGATGACGCGCAAACCCGCCGGCGAGGTAGAATCGCTCGATGTTCTCCGGATCAATCCCGGATTGCTGCAGGACAATTTGCGCGCCGGCCACGTTGGCCGCCTTGGCCTGGGCGAGCTGACTGATGTCTTCCTCGCTGAGATGGAGATTTCTCTCGCGATCGATGGTGACGCGTTCCGATTCGTCGCACAGACGCCCGAGTTCATTCATCCTCCCGGTGCGGCGCAGCTCCCCAAGCAAAGCCACGATTCCGGAGCCGCAAATCCCCTCCGGGGCTCCCCCGCCGATGACATCAAAGCTGATCGATCCGTCCTCGTCGATGCGCACCGCCTCGATCGCGCCCTCCAGTCCCGGCATCCCGCAGGAGATCAGCCCTCCTTCAAAAGCTGGGCCCGCGGGGCAGGAGGCAACGAAAAGCCGGTGGCGATTTCCGACCACAAATTCCGTGTTGGTGCCGATGTCCATCAGCGCCACGAGGCGATCCTCTGCAGGCAAATCGATGGCCAGCAGGCAGGCGGCCGTATCGGCGCCGACGTGTCCGCTGATCAACGGGAGCCCCTGGACGCGCGCCCGGGGATGGGCCGGCAAACGCAGCTTCCTTGCCGGAACGCTCAGGGCGGTGGAGCCGCGGGTGCCCGCCCGGAATTCGTGCTCCACCACGGAGCGGTACGGTCTCTGACCGATTGACCGGACCTCGAGCCCGAAGAACAGATCGCGCATGGTCGCATTGCCCGCTGCGACAATTTCAAAGATTGACGCCGGATCGCAATCGAAGCCCTCGATGGCGTGAGTCAGGTAGCCGAGCAGAGTCCGCTGCAGCAACCGCCCGGGGTGGTCGCTGTCATACTGAATGCGGGCCATCACATCGCTTCCTCCGAAGCGCTGAGGATTCTCGAAGGACTGCGATCCCCGCACCTCGCCGGTCTCCAGGTCAACGAGGCGAACAACCACCGTCGTGGTGCCAAGGTCAATCGCAACCCCGTGAAGGGGACCGGACCACGCCCCGGCCCTTTCTCCGTCGATCAGGATTTCGTCCCCATCGCGGCGCACGACAGGGTCCAGGGCCTCGCCATGCGCGGCCACCGCTTCCCCATCCTCGGCGATTTGCAGCTCGCCCCGCCGCAAAGTCCGGCATCGAATCGTTCCCGAATCGGAGCAGATTCGTGCCCGGCAGGACAAACGGAACTCTCCGTCCAGATGGGCCTCCTCACTCGAGCGCGGCGTCAGGCAGTCCATCCCCTCACCGACTTCCACCATGCACTCCCGGCATTTTCCGTTCTTCCTGCAGGAGGTCGGGATCCGGACCTGCATCTCCTCGGCGCACTCGAAAAGCGATGCCCCCTGCCCCGCGCTTCCCGCCACGCCGTCGAGATGGAGCTCTACCGGCATGCGCGAGGACGGCTTGAGGGGGCGTCCGGCCGATTCCTCATGATCCGACGGTCGCCTCCTGGGTCAGTTCCTGAAACAGTTCCTGAAACAGTTCCACTGCCGCGGCCGCATCCGCGGCGTAACCGTCGGCGCCGATCTCTTCCGCAAACATTTCGCTCACCGGCGCCCCTCCCACACATATCTGGACGTGATCCAATCCCGCTTCCTCGAAAGCGTCGATCACGACTTTCATGTAGGGCATGGTGGTCGTAAGCAGGGCGCTCATGCCGACAATACTCGCGTCGTGCTCCTTGACCGCCTCGATGAAGCGCCCGGCGGTGGTGTCGACTCCCAGATCGACCATATTGAAGCCGGCCCCTTCACCCATCATGCAGACCAGGTTCTTGCCGATGTCATGCAAGTCTCCCTTGACCGTTCCCATTACGACCGTGGCAGCAGGACCGCCGGCGTCGGACTCGGTCAGGAGCGGTTTGAGGATCGCCATCCCCGCCTTCATGGCGCGCGCCGCGATCAGCACTTGGGGGACGTAGAGCCGGTTGTACTTGAAATCCTCACCCACCACGCTCATCCCGGCAATCAGGCCGTCCTGCAGGATGTCCTCCACCACCATCCCCTCTTCGAGAGCCAGCTCCGTCATCTCCTTGACCTCCGCGGCCTTTCCCTCATAGAGCATTTGGTTCATCAACGAATAGTCAGGCATCTCGATAGCCATTTTCCCACCGACGGAACGCAATTTCCACCCCTCTTTTGACGGAGATTAATACTATTTTGACTTATTTTGTCGTCAGAGGCCCATAATCGCGTAAATTGACTATCAGACCGCTTGTGAAGGCCTACGTCCAAAAAGTCTCCCACTCGCAGGAGAGTTCCTTTGTCTACCGGGTGAAGTCCGATCCCCGCTTCGCCCGCGGGTGGCACTACCATCCCGAATTCGAACTGACCTGGATCCAGGCCAGCCAGGGCCGCCGCTTTGTGGGGGACAGTATCGAGAATTACCGCCGCGGAGATCTGGTGCTGCTCGGTCCCAACCTGCCCCACACCTGGACCTCGGAGCCGCGGACCTCGCAACGCGCCCCGGAACTGCACCGGGCCATCGTGATTCAGTTCGGGAAATCCTTTCTCGGAGATCGGTTTTTCGAGTCCCCGGAATTCGAAGGTGTCGCCAAGCTGCTCGACCGGGCCGGCCGCGGACTTCGCATCCTCGGGCCCACCCACCACCGCGTGAGCGAAAAGATGTTGAGGATGAGAAAACAGGATCGGTTCGAGCGCCTCATGCAATTGTTGGGCATTCTGGAGACGCTCGCCGAGGGCCGCCGAGACGTTCGCCCCATCTGCCGGACCTCCGTCGGGGAGGCACCGCTCCATGGGACCCGCTGCAGGATCGACCGGATCTTCGCATGGCTCAACGAGCACTACACCGGCCCGATCAACCAAGGTGAGCTCGCCCGCCAGGTCGGACTGAGCCCGGCCGGGTTCAGCCGGTTCTTCAGAAGGGCCACCGGAACCACCTTCGTCCAGTCCGTCGGCGAACTCAGAATCAGTCATGCCTGCAACCTGCTCATCGACACCGAGCATTCCATCCTGGAGGTAAGCCTGCGTTCGGGATTCAACAACCTCTCCAATTTCAATCGCAGGTTCCTGCTCTTGAAAGGCATGACCCCTCGCGAATACCGCCGGCGCCACCGGGGAATTCCCGACCGGAGATCTTGAACCCGAGACGAGTTCCTCGGAATCACGGCCTGCCCAAGTTTGTAACTGGAACATTCTGGAAATGAGCTCAGGATCCGAGTTCCCATGAACGTTCGCTCCTCATTCCTGCTGCCGTTTACGTTATCCGCCTTCGGGGTGGTCGCCGAGCAACCCGGCTTGTTTGAAAAACCGGTGCGCCTCGTCTACGGTGATCCGCAAACAATCGCCCCCATGATGGGGCCTGCCATGACGGTGGATTGGGATCGCGACGGGCTCCTGGACCTGGTGGGTCGAAATCACTGGTGGCCCGAACCGCCCAAGTGGTGGCGCAATACCGGCGAAAAGCATGATGGCATGCCCCTCTTCGAGTTGGGCGGCCTGGCTGATCTTGATGATCAGAAGTACGGCGATCCCAGCTGCACGATGATCGGCGACCTGGACCGCGACGGGGTGGCCGACGCGGTATTGGGGAATGCGAGCGGATACCAGTGGTTCGCGGACGTCACCACCCAGGGGGTTCGGCGCTTCGAGAAGCGCGGTATGCTGCAGGCAGCGCTGGGCGGAAATCTGCCCCATCCCCAGAAGGGCGAGGAGGTCCCCTGCTGCTGGCTCACCGACTTCGACGGCGACGGACGGACCGACCTCTTGGCAGGCACTCGCTCGGTGGGACTGGCGGAACGCTACTTGCCTCAAACAAATGGAATCGGCTTCGGCAAAGGCTGGAGGGACGGCACCTGGCTGGCCCGGGACGTGACCGCCACCATCTGGCTGCATCGCAACGTCGGAGATAATCAGAATCCAAAGTTCACACACGGTTCTCTCGTGAGGACGGAGCCGGCGGGCCGGGCCATCACCTTTTTCGACCGAGCCGAGCCGGTGGTCGCGGACTTTGACGAGGACGGGGTGCCTGATCTGCTGGTCGGCACCATCGATCGCGCGGTGGTCTTCCTGAACATCGGAAGGGACGGCCTAACACCGCGATTGGACGGCGGGCACGCCCTGACATTCGACGGCAAAGAAGGCTTACCCTACCAGAACCGCACGTTCTATGCGTTCCGGGACAGCGACGGGTTAATGCGTCTTCGCCTGGGAGGACCGATCGCCAGCGAGGCGGTCCAACTCGACAAGAAAAACCCGTTCGCCTTTGGACCGGTGCGTCCGATTCCCTTTCGCAACGCCGAACTCCGCATGGACGACATGACGGTCCCCGACGCCGTGGACTGGGACGGGGACGGCAAGATCGACTTGATTGTGGGCGGCCAGGACGGCTGGATCCTGTTCTACAAAAACGTCGATCCTGCGGGGGGCCCAGGCCGTTGGGCCGCCCCCGTCTGGGTGCAGGCGGACGGCCGGCCGATCAGCCTTTACCGGAAGGAGTGCCTGCAAGGCCCGGTGGAGTGGATGTGGGGGCATTCGAATCCGACCGTGGAGGACTGGGACGCCGATGGCGACCTCGACCTGATCTGTGGGTCGATGATCGAGACCTTCCTGTGGTTCGAGAACATCGGGACCCGGACGAAACCAAATCTGACCGCCCGCGGTCCCTTGCGCTGTGGCGACGGGAAGGGTGAACCGGTTTCCGCCGCCTGGCGGACGCGTCCGGGCGTGGGTGACCTCGATGGCGACGGATTGCCGGATCTGGTCGGCGCCAACGGAGAGGGCCGGTTATGCTGGTGGCGCCGCTACCGTGACCCGGCGGGAGATTTGCGGCTGGCGCCGGCGGCCACCCCGCTGAGCAGCGAGGGGGAGCCCTTCGTCATCACCGGCGATTGGCGGCATACCGGCCGTGCCAAGATCGTGGTCTGCGACTGGGACCACGACGGCAAGAAAGACATCATTTGCTCGCCCGTCATCAATGTGAAGGACCAGTACTTTTTCAAGAACGAGGGCACTCGCGATGGGAAACTCCTTCTTCAGCGTGATGACCACCGGATCAAGCTTAGAAACGTTAACTTCCCGGCCTTTGTCCACTACCAGATGTGTGAGCCGGTTGACTTGGACCGCGACGGGACGTGGGAGGTCCTGGCCGGCTTTGACCGGGGCTACATCTACTACTGGGATGATTGAAACCAGAGGAGGTGCGGAGCTTCTCCGACCCCTCCAACTTGACACTTAACACTTTCAACTCAAGACTCCCCCTCGACAGGGGAGTGCTGCGATCGCAGTACTGAGATTTTCCGGACGC
>CAUZKZ010000159.1:0-10727 GCA_963580345.1 Verrucomicrobiia bacterium
GTAGACCAGCCCGGCCGGACCGTCCCACGGTTCGGCGAAAGAGCGCAGGTACTGGTAGAAGTCGCGAAGCTGGTCGGAGATATCCGGATCGTGCCGGAAAGCGGGGGGGATGAGCATGCACATGGCGTGCTCCAGGGAACGCCCGGAGAGGACCAGCAGTTCGAGAGCGTGGTCGAGGGAGGCGGAGTCGGACTCCTCGAAGCTGAGGAGATGCTTGAGGAGTTTCACGTCCTCGCCCCAGAGTTCGGAGGCAAAGAACTCTTCGCGCGAGGCCATCCAGTTGCGGTTTCCGCGCACGGTGTTGATTTCGCCGTTGTGGCAGAGCATGCGGAAGGGCTGGCCCAGCGGCCAGGCCGGGAAGGTGTTGGTGGAGAAGCGCTGGTGATAAAGGGAGAGGCCGATCTGGTAAGCGGGGTCCTGCAGGTCGGCGTAGAAGGCGCGAAGGGTTTCCGGCTGGGCCAAGCCCTTGTAGCTGATGAGTCGGCTGGAGAGGGTCGGGATGTAGAATCCCTCGACCTCATCGAATCTCGTTTCCAGTTCGCGACGCACCAGGAAGAGCTGGCGCTCAAAACGATCGGCGTCCCAGCCCGCGGGTTTCTCGAGGAGGAGATGCAGGATTTCGGGGCGGGAGAGGGCGGCCACCTTGCCGAGTTCGTCCGGGTTGACCGGAACCTCGCGCCAGCCGATCAAGGTGATCCCGCGCTTCGCCACGATGGATTTCGACGCGTCCCGAATTTGCTCCTGCGCGGCCTGATCGGTGCGGGGAAGGAAAAAGACCCCGACGGCGAGATCGGATTCGTTCTTGAGCTCGTGGCCCATCCCGCTGAGAACCTTGCGAAAGAGCGGGTTGGGGATCTGGGTGAGGATCCCGGCCCCGTCCCCGGTCTTCATGTCGGCATCGACCGCGCCACGGTGCGTCATGTTGCAGACCGAGGTGATGGCGAGGTCGAGCACCTCGTGGTTGCGCTCCCCGTTCAGGAGGACAATGGCTCCCATCCCGCAATTGTCGCTCTCGTTGTCCCAGCGGTGGAGGGAGCCGCGGGTGTCGGGGGTAAACTCCTGGTGGTAGGGATTCATTTCGTTGGCGGTGGGGACAGTGCGACGGGGACGCAAGGGCCGACGCTGGCGAGCCACGTCTCAGTGGAGAGACTTCGGGACTTTCCTCCCGGGCTGCATTTGCTGGTTCCAGCGCCTCGGCGGAAGACTAGCAGTTTCCTTGCCGCCGGGACCCCAAACATAAAGGGCACCCGGAGGGTCTGCCAAGTGGAGAAATTATGCGGATCGGTGGGTCCGGAGTGGGACAAAATGGCGCGATGACCGCTCCCCCCCTCGTAATACTCCAGCTTCCACGGCCAGGTCTTCCCGTCGTCGTAGCTGCCGAAAAGGGTCCCGTGGGCGCGTGCACTATCGATCCCGGGACCGGAGTAGAGGAGCAGCCCCGGCTTGCCGTCCTGCGGCCAGGAATGACGCGCCACGGCCCCCTGGCAGCCGGCATGTTTCAGGTCCTCCGCGTGCCACAGCTCCGTCGCGTTCTTCGTGCCGCCCTCGGTGATGATGGTCAGCCGGCGCCGCTTCTCCGGGGGGGTGGGATTGCCGACGAAGAGCACCGAGCCGTCAGGCAACTCCGCGCACTTGGACTCGCCGATGTTCGCGTGGAGGGCTCCGCCGGGTTTCCAGGTCTTGCCGCCATCCTCGCTGCGGCGGAGGACCGCGTCGATATCGCCGATGTCGCCGCCGCCCGTGCGGCGCGCCTCGGCGAAGGCCAGGATTGTGCCCTTGGTCGAGACCGCCAGGGCCGGGATGCGATACCGGCACGCCTTGCCGTACTCCGGTTTCTCTCTCGCGCCGGAGCCCTTGTAGATCTCCTCGATGGGGGCGGCAGACGCGAAGCCGGTGGTCAGCTTGTCGGACAGCTTCTCCGCGGTCAGCTTGATGCTCTTGATCTTGGCGGTGAGAAACAACGCATCGAACCAGAGGTGAAGGTTCACGTCGGGATCGATCGGCTGCTCATTGAACTTCTTGTCGTCGTAGTAGAACGAGATCTTGTCGCCCACGCGCTTGACGGCCATCGAGTGGAGGTTGCCGTCGAACGCGTTCGCCGGGAGGGGCGCCGAAAAATGCTCCAACGGGAGAGCCGCCCTGCTACTGTGCAGCCAGACTTGGCTGCCGTCATTCGAGAAGCGCAGGGCGCCGCGATCCGTGATGTTGATCTTCGGATATGCCGGCTTCGGCCTCTGAGCGGCGCAGGAGAAGACGGCCCTGAACTCGCAGTCACCCACAGCCGACTTGGCCGTTATGAAGCGCGCCCAGTTGCTGACACCCCCCGCCGTTCTCGTAACGACATGCAAGCCATCGACGGTTTCTCCGCCACAATAGACGTAGCCCTTCCCGGGGACCAGCTTCGAGTCCAGCCCCTCCTTGTTCAGCTTGCCATCGCGGATGACCCACAGTTCCTTGGCGGCGGATGCGTTCGAGAGGCCCAGCAACGCGATGGTGGTCAGGATGGATAGTGATGTTGTGACGATCTTCTTCATGGTCTTCTCCTTACGGTTTGCAGAGTTCAAAGTCCTTCACCTCGGCCCTGGGCAGGATCTGGTCGAATATCCTGCGCGTCAATTCCACGAACGCCTTGGTGCTGAGGTGCCCGTTGCCGTAGGTCCAGGCCCAGGCCCGGTAATTCGCATCGTTGCTGCCGAGGTCGAGATCAAGCAAATAGGCGTTTGGGTCTGTCTTTGATACCGCGACCTGTGCATCGATCACCGGCTTGAAACCAACCCAGCCGTGCTGGAAGAGGTGTTTGCGAATGAAGACCTTGAGCTCGGGAACTTTCGTATCGCGGCGGAAGCACGCGATGAGATGCTTCAGGTTGGCCAGATAAAGCTGTGGCCGTAGGCGCCCTCCGTGCTTGTCAACGGCAGCCCCAGGTCTTCGGCGGTTGTTCCCCGCAGAGCCGGGGCGAAGTTCTCGACACCCGCATCAATGTTGTCCTGGCGCCTGAAGAGCCCTCCGCCGTTGGCGTTCGACTGGCCGGCAACGAGAAAGACGATCGCCGGGCGGGTGGTGTTGCTCGATCCGTCCACAGGTTTCCGGGCGGCCCGCCGGGCAAGATGGCGCCGGTCAACAATCCGGTTCGCGATTTCCAGGTAGGCCCGCCCGCTCAGATAAAGCCGCGCGTCCGTGTTGACCGTGCACGACCAGGAATAGTAGTTCGCGTCGTTGCTGCCCCGGTCGATATCAATCAGGAAGCAATTCGGATCCTGCTTCGAGAATTCGACCTGGGCCTCAATGACGTGCTCCCGGTAGTAAGGAACATGGGCTTCGTAGAAATGCTTCCGGATGAAAACGTTCAGCCGCGGCTGCCCGGTGTCGCGCCGCAAGCGCTCGATGAGGTGTGCGAGGTTCTTCCCGAAGGCCTCGCCCTCTTTGCCGCGGTTGTTGTAGGCATTCCCCTGGTCCCAGTAGAGGCCGAGGACCCGCACCTTCGCGTCCCGCTTCTCCAGGCCGGCCATGCCGCTGTTGTAGGAGCCGAGCAGTTGGGCGTATGCGCCGTCGGTCCGGGCGGGATTCCAATCGTGAAACAGGTTCCATCGCTCGCTGGCGCACTTGACGATGAAGATGTCGCTCTCGGGATACTCCTTCTGCAGCCGATACGCGATCGGAAGCTCAAGACCGTGCCGGAACGCGTCGGGCGCGCGGCCGTTGCGTCCGGCCAGGAGATTCTCGCCGGGTGAGATCCGCTCGAACTTCTTGCTGCCCGGATTCCAGATAAAACTGCGAGGATACCCCTTCTTCTCGAGCGGCAGGCCGATCTCCGCGGCGGTTGATCCCGGCAGGACGGAGTCCAGGTTGCCAAGCGCCTTCCGGTCGGTCTCTTCTGAAAACGGCGCATAGCCCTGTGCGTTGTGCTGGCCGGCTATGAGGAACACCAGCGCTTCCCGCACCGGGCCCGCTTTCGGCACAGGCGGCGCCTCTTGCGCGAGCGCGATCTGTCCGGGCGACAACAGCGCCAGGGCAAGCAACACCAACAGCGTTCTCATTCGTCACTCCTTCGGCGGTGTGGTCGGCGGGGCAGGAAGGATCGTGAAGCCGAGCTTGCTCTTGCCGTCCTTCTCGAACAGCACGATTACCCGACCGTCGGGCAGCACGCCGACATCGCTGTAGCCGGACCCTCCCTGGTAATACTCTTGCTTCCAGGGCCAGGTCTTGCCGTCGTCGTAGCTCGCGAAAATGGTTCCATTGACGCGTCCGGTAGCGAGGCCGGGACCGGAATAGAGGATCACGCCCGGCTTGTCGTCCTTCGGCCACGAACGACGCACCACGGCACCCTGGCAGGACGGATCAGGCAGGTCATCGGCGTACCACATCTTGTCTGTGTCCTTCGTGCCGCCCTCGGCCAGGATGGTCATGCCGCGTTTCTTGTTCACGGTGCGGGCGTTGAACAGCAGTGACCCGTCGCACAGCTCCACCCCACGGGCCTCCACCATGAGCACGCCGGCCTTGCAGATGCCTCCGACCTTCCACGTCTCGCCCTGGTCATCGCTGTAGACGACGCCCGGCGCGGTGGTGCCGGCGACACCGTAATTGATCGGCACCACGAAGCGGCCGGCGTGCTTGCCGCGCTCCAGCACGATCCCCGCGCCCGGGCCCGGCAGGGTCGGATCGGTCCCCGCCGGCCCCTTCGCGCGGAGGCCGATGTCCTTCGGCTCGCTCCAGGTCTTGCCTTCGTCGTCGCTGTAGGAAACGAAGTGCGTGACGGTCAGCGCCCCTCCCGGCGCGAACCGGCCCATCATGGCCCAGATTCTCCCGGTCTTCGGGTCCACGACCGGGGTCGGGTTGTTCACGGAGAGTTCCTTCGCGTCCATGATGACGATTTCCGGGCCCCACGTCTTGCCGCCATCCTCGCTGCGCTTCACGACCGCGTCGATGTCGCCGACGTCATGCCCGTTGAGACGACGTGCTTCCGCAAAGGCCAGGATCGTGCCCTTGGTCGAAACCGCCAGGGCCGGGATGCGATACGAGGCCGCCTTGCCGTGCTCCGCCTTCTCGGACCCGCCGGACCCCTTGTAAATCTCCTCGATGGGGGCGGCAGAATTGAACTGGGTCTTCAGATTGTCACTCAGCTTCTCCGCGGTCAGCTTGATGCTCTTGATCTTGCAGGTGTTGAACAACGCATCGAACCAGAGGTGAAGGTTCACGTCAGGATCGATCTCCTGCTCGTTGAGCTTCTTGTCGTCGTAGTAGAAAGAGAGCTTGTCGCCGACGCGCTTGACGGCCATCGAGTGCAGGTTGCCGTCGAACGGGTTTTTCTCGGGGGGCGTCTGGAAGGGCTCGAGCGGAAGGGACACCTTGCTGGCACTCAGCAAGATGGGGTCACCGGTTTTCCAGAAGCACAGGATGCCGCGATCGCTGATGGTGATATTCGGAAAACGCCACTTGGGCCTGCCTGCGTCGCAGGAGAAGACGACCTTGAACTCGCAGTCACCCAGAGCCGACTTGGCCGTTGTGAAGCGAGCAAGGTTATCACGCGCAGAGACATGGAACCCGTCGACGGTTTTTCCGCTACAATAGCCGTCCGCCGTGGCCCCGGGGGTAAGCGCCTCCTTGTCCAGCACGCCGTCCTTGATGACCCACAGCTCCTCGGCGCGGGCCGCGTTCGACAAACCAACTAGCGTAAGGGCCGCCAGCAGTGATAGCGATGTTTCGATGTTTCTTTTCATGGTTCATTTGTCGTTTTTCGCCGCTTCGGCCGGTGGTGTTGCCGGCGGGGCGGGGAGGATCGTGAAGCCAAGCTTGTGCTTGCCGTCCTTCTCGAAGAGCACGGCCACCCGGCCACCCGGCCGTCCGGCAGCGCGGTGACGTCGCTGTAGCCGGAGCCGCCCTGGTAGTACTCCAGCTTCCACGGCCAGGTCTTCCCCTCGTCGTCCCAGACCACGATCTCCGGGCCCCAGGTTTTTCCATTGTCCTCGCTGCGGCGGAGGACCGCGTCGATATCGCCGATGTCGCCGCCGTCCAGGCGCCGGGCCTCGGCGAAGGCCAGGATGGTGCCCTTGGTCGAGACCGCCAGGGCCGGGATGCGATACGCCGCGGCTTTGCCATACTCGCGAGACGGACCCTTGGACCCCACGAAGATTTCCTCGACGGTGGCAGCGGACTTATAGGCCGGTTCCAGCTTGTCGGACAGCTTCTCCGCGGTCAGCCGGATGCTCTTGATCTTCGTGGCGGCGGTCAGGCTGTCGAACCAGATGTGGAGGTTGGCATCGGGATCAATGGGCTGCTCGTTGAGCTTCTTGTCGTCGCAGTAGAACGAAAGCATGTCGCCGACGCGCTTGACGACCACCGAGTGCAGCTTGCCGTCGTACACGCTGGCGGGACAGGGCGCCGAAAAACCCTGCACCGGCAGGGGCACCTTGCGAAGACTCATCCAGACCTGCTTGCCGTCCCCGGAGAATCTCAGACAACCACGGCTACCGATGCAGACGTTCGGGAATTTGTTCGGGCCATCGGAGTGTGTGTACGAGAAGACCAGCTTGAACTCGCAGTCGCCAAGGGCCGACTTGGCCGCCACAAAGCGCGCATGGTTCTTCTTGCCCCCGACCGTCTTCGGGACGACGAAGAGGCCGTCGACGGTTTCCCCGGCGCAGTTGATCCAGTCATTCCAGAATGGATGCTTGAGATTCTCCTCGTCGGGCCACTTGAGCGCTTCCTTGATGAGCACGCCGTCACGGACGACGTCCAGCTCTTCGGCGGCATTCGCGCTCGACAGGCCAGCGGATCCGATGGCCGTCCAGAGTAGTAGTGAAGTTGCGATGTTCGATTTCATGGTTTTGACTTTCTCCTCGCAGGTCACCTGACAACTCGAGTCAGTTCCTTCCGGCGGTGATTCGGGTGATTCGGGCCAGCACTTTTCCGCCGGCGGCTTTTCCGACCGCGACCCCCAAGGTGCGGCCGGGGTCGCCAATCGCATTATCGCTTTTGGCAAAACGGGGTTCTGCGGATGTGACAAGCAGGTCTCCGGGTTCTACACTTCCCGATACGTTAATCCAGGCCAATCCGGCGGCCATGACAAACGTGTTATTGCTCGCGTCCACTTGCGACACGACAAAGGGAAGTTTGATCCCCGCCTTGCCAACGGGGGCCACATGCGAGCGTCCGTCGAGAGAAAGCGCCACCACATCGCCCGGCGCCAACCCCGGCGGCGCGGACATCTTCATGTCGATTCCGGCGGACACTCCTCGGTCCCTGGGCGTCGCTAGCCGCAGATCCATCGTGATGTTGTGCGCCCCGGGGTGCCACAGCCCTCCGGCCGTGATCATGATCCCCGGCATAAAGAACAGGCCGTCGTCGGCATCGTTCGAGCCGAAGGTCTGGATCGGCTCCTCCTTGGAATCGACGTATTGGAACTCCCGGCCATCAGGAAAACCACCGCGCCGCCGGTAGTTATAAACCAGCGACCAGCCGACCTCCGCCATGTGCGTCTGCAGGCGCCAGCGCGCGCCGATCGGTTTACCGTCGGGCGTGTCCTTCTTCATCACCAGCGGGAGATTCACCTCCCCGCCGCGCGCCAGCGAATAGAGCGACAGGGCCGGATGCTTCTCGTCGGCATACACTCTTTGCGGATCGCGTGGGTCATAGATCGGCACGTCATCGTGGTCGTAGAGAAGGTTTCCTTGGGGCGAAACGATGCGAATCCGGTACCGGCCATTGGGAGCATAGAAACCGTAACGGCCGACTCCGTCCGCGGTGACCACGCTTTCCGGGATGGGCTCCCCCTGCCGCGCCGCGAACATTTTCGCCCGGTCCAGCGTGCCCGCGTGGAAGAGATGTATCCTGGCCCCTTTGACCGCCCTTCCGGATTCGGGATGGGCCACCCGGGCGGCGTATTTCCGCATGCCGAAACTGCTCGCTGGAAACAGCAGCGTGCAGGCGAGAATCATCAGGCAGGTGTAGCGAAACGGAAAGTTCATCTTCTTGGACCTTTTGTCATTTCACCACGATGAGCACAAAGCCGGCGAGTGTCGCCCCGGATTTCTCCAAGGCCCAACCGACGATTCGAGTCGCATCCCTCTGCTCGTTGTCCACGTCGGCACAGCCCGCGTGGTTGGACGCCACCAGCGTATCGCCCGGTTTCACGTTTGCCTCCGGCGCCAATTTGACCAGCGCTTTGCCGACCGAGGCGAAATGAAACATGTTGCCTCCTCCGCCGGAGACCACGGTGGGATTCTTCTCGGCCCGCTTCGCCGACCGCCGGAATTTTCCCAACCCGGCCGGATCCGTTTCCGGCACCCAAACCTGCCCGGTGTCATAGGCGCGGGTCTCGGCCGGGGCGCCACCCACGAAGCCGGCCCCGGTCAGCGGAAACGGAACCTGCCTGCCCTGGTAGGTGCGGATGTACCGCGTGTGATCCATCCCGCCGCCGACCGTCAACAGCGAACCGCCGGCGAGCACCGCCGGACCTTTGACTTGCATGGCATTCTCGAAAATCGGTGGGCTGCCCGCGCGCCCCTTCGGCGCGACGGCGTAATCGAGATAGCCGCCGAAGCCGGGGCCGCCCGTGCCCTTGGCGGGGGTCATCCGCAGACGAATGCAGACGTCCTCGACGTCGCGCCGCGCCCATTGAAAACCGCCTTTGGCGCCTGGCTCACGGATCAAGTCTGTGTTGTAGACGAGGTTAAAGCTTGCCGGCGGTTGGCCCGCTGCGACTTCGTTCGCGATCCAGCGCCACGGTCCCTTCTGTGGGGACCCCGGTCCATGCTCCCTCTCGAAGACGACCGAGGGGCCGATATCCCCTTCCTGTGAATCAATCTGCATCAGTGTCAGCGCCGGTGCCTCGGATGTTGCGGTCAGGACCCTGGGCTCACGCGGATCCCAAAGAGTAACGCCCTCCTCGATGACGCGGTAGGCCGTTTTCTGATCGCCCTGCCTGACAATGAGGAAGCTCTCGCCCTCCGCTTGGTGCCGGTGGACGCCCGGGCCGAGATCGCCGACCTTCAAGTTCGTGGTCTGCGGCAACGGCTGCCCGACATGGTAAATCCCGTTGTCGGCATAGAACCAATAAACGCCGTCTTTCCCGGTCGTCACCGGATTCGCCAGGGGACGGGTGCCCTTCGCATCGGCGGACAGCGTCGCCGGTCCGGACCGCGAAAACACCCGGAGACGGGCGCCGGCGTGCGGTTTTCCCGAAGGATGAAAAAGCTGTCCGTAATGTTTGACCTTTGCGAACGACGGCTGCCCAAGAAGCATTGCAAGACACAGTCCCGCCATCACCCGATACGCACTTCCTTGCAAGTCCATGACGTTCATTTCCTCACGGGATAATCATGATGAACCCGTTGTATTCCCCTTGCATTCGCCCAAGCACGGCGCGCGGATCGACATCTTTCGACGCGACTTTGGCCCGCAGCGAGTCTTTCCCTTCGGTCACCAGCCGGTCGCCGGCCACGAACACCGGTCCCACGTCCTTCCTGGTGTGCACGGTGTTCACGCGCGCCATGCCGGCAACCTGTACGTGCACCCTCGAGGGATCTTCCGGATCGACGGCGCGGACGACAACCGGGTTCAGATCGGCGTGCTTCCGTGGCGCGATGATCGAAAACGGGTTTGCGGGGTCGAGCACGACGACGTCGCCGGTGCGGAGAGTCGCCTTGTTGCCGTTGACGACAACGTTGTCGCGGACGACCATCGACACCCCGTTGATGCCTTCCTGCGACTTGACCCAGAAATTGCCCCTGGGCGTGAGGCGGAAGACCGTTTCCATCACCGGCGGCGCGGCCGAGGTCCGAAAGTCGTTCCCGTACTCCAGCGCGTGAGTCTCGCCATTGATCCGCAGGAACATTGTGCGGTTGGAAATATCGCGCTTCGTCCACTTCTTGTCGATCTCGTCCCAATCGACGTTGAACGTCAGCGCCCAGCCGCATGCGCCCTTGTTCACGATGATCCGGTAGGGCGCCGGGGGATTGTTCCCGTCGGTCGACCCCGGCCGGTTGAACAACATCGCGGTGTTCCCACCGTGCGTTTTCTTGGCCCTCTCGACCAGTGTCAGCGGCGGCGTCTTCGTCGCAGATTGAATCGTCTGCGGAGCAAAGGTGTTCACGATCGTGACGTCGGTGAGCGCGTACTTGACCACGCCGGCGCTCACGTGAAGATCGTAGTCTCCGCCGGCCACATGGAAGTGGAACCGGCCCGTTTTGTCGGTGATGACTGGATTCGGTTGCTCCGTGTCAGGGCTCTTGTAGAGTTTCGCCTTTTCCTTGGTCCATGCTTTGTAAACCAGAACCGAAGCCCCGGGCATGGCTCGTCCCTCCGCAGAGCGCACGACATCGGAATAGAACGCATGGGGCGTTTCGCCAAGACAGGGCGCGGCAACGGCGCAAAAGAACAGGGCGGCAGGCAAGATCGGCTGCGGGCAGGATCGAGTCGCAAGGATGATCTTCATGGTCTTCCTGCCTGTCACTTTGCGGACCTCGCCGGCGGCGGCTGCCAGGAATTTCCCTTCCGAGGCCGCGTTTTCTTGAGGAGCTGAGTCCGGGGTTGGCGGGGGTGCAGAAAGAGGAAGGGGGCCCGATGGCGGGTTCAGCCACCTTTGCGAGGCGAGGAGTTTTGCGAGCCCCGAGGGTCGAGGTCAAGGCGGAAATGGCTAGATGACATGAGGTCGCAGGGTGATTGGCCAAAAATGCTGCGAAGCTGATAGAATCTTCGATTGAGCGTTTCTGCTAGACAAGAGCCTCCGG
>CAUZKZ010000160.1:0-10720 GCA_963580345.1 Verrucomicrobiia bacterium
GAGGCCTTGCGCCACGCCACCAACTTGCCCCGCATCGTCGCGGCCAGCTCCGGCTTCTCCTTCGCAAGGTCCTTTTTCTCCCCGATGTCTTCCTTCAGGTTGTAGAGCTCGACCTCGTTGCGGTCGAAAAACTCCAGCAGCTTGTAGTCGCCCATGCGAATCGCACTCCCGAGACGATTGTCCTGGTGGAAGGCGAAGTTGGGATAGTGCCAGAAGATGGCGTCGCGCTTCATCTTGCCCTTCGCGGTCAGGAGCGGCAGGAGGCTCTCGCCGTCGCCGGGGTAGTCCTTTCTCGGTACCAGCCCCGCCACCTCCAGGAGGGTCGGATAAAAGTCGGTGAGAATGACGGGCTCGGCGCTGTTGGTCCCGGCTTCGATTTTGCCCGGCCAGCGCACGATGAGCGGCACCCGGATTCCTCCCTCGTAGAGATGCCCCTTGTCTCCGCGCAGGGGCCGCGCATCTCCCACGCCCCCGTAGGGCCCGTTGTCGGAGGTGAAGACCACGAAGGTCTCCTTCGCGATCTCAAGCTTGTCGAGTTCCGCGAGAACCCGTCCGATCGCGAGGTCCATCGTCTCGATCATGGCCGGGTAGACCTTGTGATTGTAGCCCTTCTTGGGTCGATCCCGGTACTTCGCGACGAATTTCTCCGGGGCCTGCATCGGCCAGTGCACGGTGTAGTTGAAGAGGGCGGCATAGAACGGCTTCTTTTTTCCGTGCTGCTCACGGATGAACGCGATGGTCTCGTCGGCGAGACGGTCGGGGAGATACTCGCCCTTCCGGCGATTCTCGAGGAATTCGATGCCGTAAGGATCGAAAAACGTCGACGGTCCGCCGGCGGAACATCCCCCGATGTTGAGATCGAAGCCCTGCGCCTGCGGCGCGAACTGCTTTTGCCTTCCCTTGTAGAGATGCCATTTCCCAATGAAGGCGGTTGCGTAGCCGCCGTCCTCCTTCAGCCGCTCCGCGATGGTGGTGTATTCCAGCGGCAGGTGATCGCGCATCTCCGCGGGGAGCAGCCTGGAGTCTTTCGGCGTGAAGCCATCCTGGTGGGGAAGGTGGTTGGTGATCTGCACCCGCGCCGGCGAGTGCCCGGTGAGGATCGCGGCGCGGGTCGGAGAACACACCGGGGCCGAAGCGTAGGCGTCCGTGAACCGCATCCCCTGCGTGGCGAACTGATCAATGTTGGGGGTGTGAAGATTGGGATTCCCCTGGCAGGTGATGTCCATCCACCCCAGGTCGTCGATCAGGATGAACAGGATATTGGGTTTCTCGCGCGCGGCGTGCGAAGAACCACCGATCAACAACGCGGCGGCGAGGGCGAGGAGGAAAATAGATTTCATAGGATTGGGGACGGGCTTTGATACGCTCTCCGGGAGGATTTTCTCGCCGCGATTTAACGCGCCGATCCGAACCAGCCTGTTCCCTCGCCGGCGCCGACTGCGGAAGGAAGGACATTTAAGATTGCTCGCCGAAATCAGCGAGACTAATTGATAGGGACAAACCCAGTGAGTTTTCCCCCGCCAGCCCTGCGGAGCGGATCCCATCCGTCCGCTCTCGCTTTGCTTTTTGCGACCCTAGCGGCCGGCCCGCTCCCGGCAGTGCCGGTCCTCAACGAGATCCACTACAACAACGACCTCAACCGCCAGCTCAACCAGTTCGTTGAACTCTACAATCCGGACTCACAGGATCTCGATGTCTCGGGGTGGAGCCTGTCAGGGGGGGTCGAGTACACCTTTCCCACCCCAACCGTCATCGTGGCCGGAGACTATCTCGTCATCGCGGAACACCCCGCGACGATTCTTTCGCTCTTCGGCACCGTGGCACTCGGCCCCTACACCGGCGGGTTGAGCGGGGAAGGCGAAGAGATCGAACTGCGCAACACGAGCGGCGTCCGCATCGATCGCGTCGACTACGGCGTCAACTTTCCCTGGCCGACCCGGGCCGACGGCGGGGGCAGTTCGATGGAATTGATTCTCCACTCCCTCGACAACGACCTGGGGAGTTCGTGGCGCAGCTCCTCCACCCCGGCGGGCGACCCCGCGCCTCCCACGCCCGGCGCGGTCAACAGCGTGGCCTCCGATGTCGCGCCGCCCAACATCCGGCAAGTCAACCACCTCCCCGCACAACCCAAGGTCAGCGAGGCGGTAGTGATTATCGCCAAGGTCACCGACCCGCAGGGCGTCGGCTCCGTCGTGTTGGAGTCCCGGCGGGTCACCCCCGGCCGCTACGTCCCGGCCTTTCTCGCCAAGTCCACCTCCGCTCTCATCGCCGACCCGAACGGCCCGCGCGCCGCCGATCCCGCCTACCAATCCGGCTGGGTCGGCGTCCCGATGCTCGACGACGGCCTGGGAGATGACGCCGTGGCGGGTGACGACCTCTACACAGCCACTCTCTCGGCCCAGCGCAACCGCACCCTGGTGCGCTATCGCATCCGCGTCGAGGATGTCCCCGGCGAAGCGATCACGGTGCCCTACGCCGACGACGACGCCCTGAATTTCGCTTACTTCGTGTACAACGGTATTCCCGACTACGTGGCGGAGACCCGGCACGTCGGGGGGGCGGTCCCCTTCACGCACTCCGCCGAAACGATCCAGTCCCTCCCGGCCTACCACCTTCTCACCACCCAGGCCGACTACGACCAGTGCGTGGCCTACAACGGAGCCGACCAGATTGGGAGCGGCAGTCTCGATGCCCGCAGCGCGTTCAACTGGAGCGCCAGCTTCGTCTACAACGGCGTCGTCTACGACAACATCAAGTATCGACTGCGCCAGCGCAACGACCGCTACGGCGGCTCGGGAAAGCGCAGTTTCCGGTTCCGCTTCAATCGCGGTCACAACGTCCAGTTCCATGACCACTGGGGGAATCCCTACCCCACCAAGTGGCGCACCCTGAATTCGCACAAGATGCGCGCCCGCGGGGGCACCAACTTCGGTCTCTACGAAGCCATCAACTCCATCCTCTGGAACACCACCGGGACCTCGGCACCCTCCACCCACTGGTTTCACTTTCGCGTCATCAAGAGCGTCGACGAAGCGCCCTCCGGCACCGACGGCCAACACCTCGGCGACTTCTACGGATTCCTCCTCGGGATGGAGGACTACGACCGCCGCTTCCTGACCGCCCACGGACTGGAGGACGGCAACCTCTACAAGCTGAAATCCGGGGTCCACGAGGGCACCGAAATCCAACGCTACCAGTCCCCCTGGGGGAGAACGGACGGCTCCGACTACGAGAACATCATCTTCAATCTGCGCCCCCACCAAACGGATGACTGGATCGATCTCCACCTCAACCTGGACTCATGGAATCACTACCACGCCATCGTCGATGCGGTCCGGCACTACGATGTCGCACCCAACACTGGCGAGCACCTCAAGAACCGCGCTTACTATTTTGAGCCCAGTCCGCGGAATCGCCGATTCGGCCTTCTGAATGTTTTCCCGTGGGATTCCGACACCAGTTGGGGACCGAACTGGAATGGCGGCGTGGCCTTTGTGAAAGACGCTATCAGCAATCGCTCCGGCAACCACCGCTACCACGTCGAGTACCGGAACGTCGTGCGCGAAATCCGCGACCTGATCTGGCAGCGCCGCCCGATCTCCGGACTGATCGGCATGCTGGAGGACCAGATCAGCGAATTCCAACCAGCCGACCGCGACCGCTGGACGGGAGCTCCCGCCTCCGCCGGCAACCAGAGCGACGGCCTCATCAGCGACCGCGCCGCCGACATGAACAAATTCGCGTTCATCGGGGGCACCTGGACGGGTGGCAATGATCCGTCGGATCCCATCGCACGCGACAGCGGAATCTCGGGACAAAGCGGCCGCGACGCCTACCTCGACGCCCTCGCGGACGATCCCGATATTCCGGATACCCCGACCCTCACCGACCTCAGCGCGCCGGACCACCCGACCGACATGCTCGTGTTTCGGTCCTCGGCCTTCGCGGACTCCTCCGGCGAGTTCGCCTGCATGGAGTACCGCATCGCGGAGTACGGCGCCTATGGCAACGACAAGATGCCCTTCCCCCTGGAGTGGAACGCCTCCTGGGAAAGCGGCGAGCTCGCCACCTTCACCGCCGAGATCGCTCCTCCCGCGTCCGCGGTGCGCGGAGGCGGGACCTACCGCGCCCGCGTCCGGCACAAGGACGACACCGGACGCTGGAGTCACTGGTCGTCCCCCGTGACCTTTGTCCCCACGGAGCCCGACATCAGCGTCTTCCAGCAAAGCCTCGTGATCAGCGAGATCATGTACAACCCGCCCGGCTCCGACGACACCGAGTTCATTGAACTGAAGAACATCGGCGCGACTCCCCTGGATCTCACCAACATCCGTTTCACCAAGGGGATTGACTTCGAGTTCGCCACCGACACACCTCTTCCCCCGGGAAACTACCTTCTTGTCGTCAAGAATACGGCCGCCTTCGAGGCGCTCTACGGCAATGGGCTGCCCATCGCCGGGGAGTACCGATTCGAAGCGGAGAACAGCCTCTCCAATGGCGGCGAGCGCCTCAAGCTGGCCTTCGGCGCGCTCGCCATTCACGACTTCATCTACGACAACAATGCTCCCTGGCCCAGCGCCCCCGATGGGGACGGCTACAGCTTGGTGCTGTCCCATACCAGCGACAACGCCCAGGCCGATCCCCTCGATCCCCTCGGACACGGCGTCGCTTCCAACTGGCGCTCCAGCGGACTCCCCGCTGGCTCCCCGGGCTCCATGAACACCCGCTCCTTTCCCGGCCCCGACCCCGCTGCCGACGACGACCACGACGGCCTGAATGCCCTTCTCGAACACGCCCTGGCTTCCGACGACGGCAATCCCTCCTCCGGCCCCGGCCTCTTCTATTCCGGGATCGAAGACAATTGCCTCACTCTCTCCTTCCGCCGCCACCTCCTCGCGGACGACGTCGAATTTCTCGCCGAAGTCTCACCCGACCTCCTCACCTGGACCCACGGCGCCAGCTTCCTGCGTGAGGTTCCCAACGGCGACGGAACCGCCACCGTCACCTTCAAGTCCGAGACGCCGCTCCCCGCGAATCGCGAGTTCTTCATGCGCCTGCGGGTCAACCAGGTCACCCCGCTCCCGTAGCGGCGCCGATTCGGTCCCTGCGCGGGCACTCCCCTCTCCCCTGCCTATTTTGGCACGATCCACACGTTGCGGAACTGCAGCGGGTTGCCGTGGCCCTGCAACTTGATCGGTCCGGGCGTGCCTTCCGGTTCGTTGCGTGCGCCGCCGGTCTTGCCGTTGATTTCCAGCTTGTCGTGGATTGTGACACCATTGAGCATGGCGGTGAGGACCGCGTTTTTCGTCTTCTTGCCGCCTTCCACCACGGCGGAAGCGAACTCCACATCGTAGACCTGCCACTGCAGCGGTGGGAGGCACATGTTCACGAGCGAATTCGCTTTCTGGTAGATTCCGCCGCACTCGTTGTTCAAACCCATCAGGCCGAAGGAGTCGAGGATCTGCATCTCGTACAAGTCGACCTGGTAAAAGCCGCTGTTGCCCCGCCCCTGGCTGCGGGCGTCAGGCCTGAAGGGGAGCATGAACTCGAGGTGCATGGTGTAGTTCAGGAATTTCACCTTCGTCAGGATGTCCCTGCCATCCGTGTTGAGCAGGCCGGTCTTCTCGTCGAGACGCCCCCCGGCCCAGTTTTCCATGCTCTCCTTGCTTCCATCAAACAGGACCTTCGCTCCCGTCGGCGCCTTCTTCCCAAGACTGGGACTCTTTCGAATCGTGCGCTCCAGCGAAAAGCTTTTTCCCCCGGCTGTCTTACCGCTCAGGACCCCGCCCGCGATCGTCCCGCTGAACGGCTGGTGTCCCGCCGGCGGGAACTTGGCGGTCGCGCTGAACTCCGCTCCGCTCTTGGCCATGTACTTCTTCTTGCCCTCCGCCGGCACGAAGACGGCCTTCGACCCACTGAGTTTCCCGTCCATGAGGCTCTTGTTCTTCCCGTCCCACCCCGCTCCCGGAAGACCTCCGGGATAGAGCACGGCCTGGAATTCGCCATTCCCCAGCGCGATCACCTGGGCCCCCGCATTCTTCCCGACGTACTCGCCTTGAATCTGGAAATCCGGCGGCAGTTTCTCGTCCTCGGGATCGGTCCAGAGCTGGGCCACGGCACCGCCAGACACAAAGACAACTGACGCCGACTGAATGAAAATGGTTCGCAATTGCATGATGAGGTTCGTCATACGCGCCGCGCCGCGCCGATGTTGCAGACGGGCCGAGCAGTCCCGAATCCGCTTACTTTCCCACCACCCACTCCACCCGGTTCGTCCGCCTCCGACCGCGAATTTCGGAAGGCCCCGATGCGCTGAAAGAAAGTCCGCCTGCGCAACGCACCAAGAACGCACAATCCATCCACTCTGCCTGTCATGAATCGCCTCAAAGAAACCATTCTCGCGGCCTCGTTGGCCCTCGCTGCCCACTCTGCTTTCGCAGCTTTACCAGATCTCGGTGTCGTCCAGGGGCTCTACGAAGGATCCTGGGGTGAGGCCAAGGCCGAGGCCCGCCTTATCGCGATGGGGAAGGGCGAGTTCAAACTCCTCGTTCGGAAAGAGGATGGCGAAAAGGTGGAGCGAGCCGAGTTGGACGGCAAACTCGATGGCAAGACGCTCAAGTTGGAAAACGAGGGCGGGAAGGCGAGCGCCGCCTATGGCAACGGCGGGATTCACGGCACGGCGGGAGCGAAGGGCAAACTCGCGTTCAAGCGCGTGGTGCGGGAGTCGACGACGCTCGGGAAAAAACCGGCGTCCGGCGCGGTGATCCTGATCGGTCCCGGGAAACTCGACAACATGAAGCCGAGTACCACGTGGCAGCCCCAGGATCCGAAGGACGGTTCCACCCAGGTGCCCAAGGGCGGGATGAACTCGGTGCCCAAGTTTGCGGGCAGCTTCGATGCCCACGTCGAGTTCCTGTGTCCTCTCGAGCCCGGAAAGCGCAGCCAGGGACGGGCCAACAGTGGTTGTTATCTGCCCTGCGGCCAGGAGATCCAGGTTCTCGACTCCTTCGGCATGACCACCTATCTCGGCGGCGGATGCGGCGGGCTCTACGGGAAAAAGAACCCCGACCCGATGGAGCCCATCCCGAGCCTGAAAGGAAACAAGGAAAACGTCTTCACCCTGGCCTCCGCTCCCCCCTTGCAGTGGCAGACCTACGACATCGAGTACCGCGTCGTGAAGAACGACGACGGCAAGGAAGTGGGCTCCCTGACCGTCCATCACAACGGCGTCAAGATTCACGACGGCGTGCAGCTCAACCACAAGGCCGGCGGCTTTCACTTCCAGGATCACGGCAATCCCGTCCGCTACCGAAACATCTGGGTGGTGGAAACCGGTTGAGAAGCCCCAGCGGGACAAGAAGGACGCCGTGCCGGGGTTCTCCCACGTCGGACCGTAAGCGGACCGTGTGCGGACCCGCGGCGGTCGGGAGGCGAGGCGCTCACCGCCAGACCGGCGCCATCCACATCCCGGGCCCGACCTTGACGGGATTCGGTTTTCCGGTCGCCAGATCCACGATGACCGGCGAGGGGCCCGTTCCCGGGACGTCCGCCATCATGATGACGTGCTCACCGTTGGGGCTCACGCTCGGGAAGGACAGCTTCTTCAATCCCGCGCCCACCAATTTCACGTCGCCTCCTTTCAAATCGCACGTAAACCACGCGCTGTCTTTGCCCTGAAAGAAGATGCGATCGCGCTGGGGTCCGACCAGGAGCGCGAAGTCCCCCTCCCGGAGGTCTGTGACGGAACCATCGAGCCCAAACCGGACAATCTGGCGATCTCCGGCTTGGTCCGGACCCTCGTGACGCCGGATCACCCCGATCAGCCCGCTCCCGTCCGGCAACCAGGACAGGCTGTGTCCGTCGAAGGCCTTCCCGATGGGACGTGACTCGCCACTCTCGAGGTCGACGAGATGAAACCGAACCTCGAGAATCTTCTCGGCGCTGCTGCGGTGCAGAACCGCGAGCGTTTTCCCGTCGGGAGACAAGGCCGGGCCGTAGCACACTCCGGTCGAGAGAGCCACGCTGCCCAGGCGCCGATTCTTCCCGCTTTCCAAATCGATCAGGAACAGATTCTCCACGCCGCCCGCGGAATTGCGGCCCGTCACCGCCACCTGGGTTCGCTTTGCCACGAAACAGCCCGCCAGGCAGGATCCCCCCTCGAAGGGAACACGGCGCCGCTCCCCGGTCTCGAGATTCAGCAATCGGCAGCCGGGTTCCATCTCCGGCCTCCCCGGCCGCCACGCCCCGGCGTGACCGATCATGATATGATTCTCCGCTTTCCCGGCGAGGGGCGCACTGAAGTCGCGAAGGTCCTTGGGTATCTCGATCTCGGGTGGCTTCTTCATCCACCGCACCGGTTCAAAGTTCAGCGACAAGCCCCCCAAATTTACGTTGCGCGCCAGCCCACTCTGAGTTCCCACCCTCAGGATACTGCCCTCCTTCAGACGTCGGCGGATCTCCGCAATATTCGCGCTCAGTTCGGGGCCGGGCTTGTCCTCCAGCCCGGCCACTTCCCGGAGGAACCCCTCCGCGGTGGCGCGCTGCTCGCCAACCAGCGGCACTCGGATCATCGCCACCCCGTTGGCATCGACTCGCTCCAGGCGATGACTCCGTTCCGGCTCGTAAGACCGCGGCCACGCCTCGCTCAAGAGCACGCCCAAAATCTCAAATGCAAACGGGGCCTCCCAGGGGCGGAAGATTCCCCGCACCCCACCCACTTCATCCACGTGCCATTTGCCGCCCCGACCGATGACGCGCGCCAGACGTTGCGGCTCGTGTCCCGCTGGTTGCACCATGAAACGCACTTCGAAGTCAGGGGGAGCGCTCCGCACCCCCACCAGGAAGCGAGCCCCATTTCCGGTATCCGCGGTCAATTCCCAGTGCGCCCCATCCTTCAGAATCCGTTTCTGCGAGGCGACCCCGCGGAGCACCAACTCGCCCAGGGTGGGCGCCTTCGTTTGTCCCAGGCCACCACCCGCAAAGACCACCAGAAGAGCGATCCCCAACCAGCGTCCTGGAAGCGAGGTGGCGCGAACGGGCAGCATGGCGGGACGGTAGGGCCCGGCGGGGACAGCGTCAAACCGTTCTCCGGAGCCGACTTCTATCCGCTCGCCGCCGCCGTCCTTGCTCACTAAGCTCCCGCCGCCACCATGCTCGTCCACCGCGTCCACCAGCGACTCGTGTCGAACCCGCTCGCCGATGTCGAGGGCGAGGTGCATCGCCAACTCGACGCGCTGGGCATCGCGCCTCCGCAGGGGGAGGTGGCCATCACGGCGGGCAGCCGCGGAATCGACAACCTCCTCGCCATCACCCGCGCCGCCGGCGCGTGGCTGCAAGCGCAGGGCGCAAGTCCCTTTCTCAGCCCGTGCATGGGCTCCCACAACGGCGCCACTGCCGAGGGCCAGCGCGCCATGATCGAATCGCTGGGGCTCACCGAGGAGGCCACCGGCATGCCAATCCGCGCCAGCATGGAGGTCGTCAAGATCGGCGAGGTCGCCACCGGCGAAGTCTGGATGGATCGCCACGCACACCAGGCCGCCGGAGTGCTGGTCCTTAATCGCGTGAAGTTGCACACCTGTTTCTCGGGGCCGGTGCAGAGCGGGCTCACCAAGATGATGGTGGTCGGGATGGGCAAGATCAAGTCGGCCGAAACCTTCCACGCCGCTCCCACCGCCACCATGAAGGACATGCTGCTCGAGATGGGCGCCTGCGTGATCGACTCCGCAAAGATCTTTGCCGGGCTCGCCCTCCTGGAAGACGGGTTCGATCGCACCGCCGAACTTCACGCCGTGCGGCCCGAAGACATCCTCGCCACCGAGCCGGGTCTCCTCGAGCGTCACCGCCACTACTTTCCCTCCCTCCCGGTCGATGACATCAACGTCCTGGTCATCGAGGAGATCGGCAAGACCTTCAGCGGCACCGGTATGGACACCAACGTGATCGGGTATCGCGGGATCAACGGCTACGAGGACCTCGCGCGGCCGCGTATCAAGTCCATCGCGGCCCTCGGTCTCGCCGAGGCATCAAAGGGCAACGCGATCGGAATCGGCCTCGCCGACTTCATCACGCAACGCCTGCGCGATGCCATCGACGAGCCCAAGACCTTTACAAATGTCTTCACCACCGGTGACATGCGACGCATGGCGATCCCCTGCACCCTGCCGGACGACGAGGAGGTCGTGGCCCGCATGCGGGAACGCTACGGCGACGAGCGCTGGATCTTCATCCCCAACACCCTCCACCTCGAAACCCTCTACGTCAGCCCCGATCTCGCCCGCGAACTCGCGGAAGGGTCGCGCTGCGAGGTCAGCCCGGAGGGCGAAGCGCTGCGCTTCTCCCCGGACCGGCACCTGGAGTTCGACTTCGCCCGGCGGTAACCGAACCCGGCCAGGCGCGGGCCCGGCCAGCACGACCCTCTTTAGACGCGGACTCTCCGCCGCGAGCGGCGACGGGTGCGTCTCTGGGGGCGGTGCGCATTCCGCGTGTTCTTCTTCGGCTGGCGCGACCGGTCCGGGCTTCCGCCCCGCGCGTGTCTCTCCGCCAGGGAATCGAGGTGCCATTCGTGATTCTCTTCGACCGGGATGCTCTGCTGGATGAGCTTCTCGATGTCGCGCAGGAATTCCCGCTCTTCGGGAGAGCAAAACGAGACGGCATTGCCGGTCGCGCCCGCCCGGCCGGTACGCCCGATGCGGTGGACGTAGGCTTCCGGCTCGTTCGGAAG
>CAUZKZ010000161.1:0-10659 GCA_963580345.1 Verrucomicrobiia bacterium
GTCATTTTCTAAAACTTAGAATATTAAAGAGAGAGGAGGGGGTGGTGAGAATACCCCGACTTTCAGAAACCACACCCCACCACCCCCACCACGAGGAGCCGAGAAGGTGGTTTTCGCTACAAACTCAGAAACGACCCCACCACCCCCACCTGAATCAAAAGGGGTCCCTTTCCTCCGGTTTCTCCACCTTCACGATCTCGTAACTATTGGTGTCCGAGTGTTTGCCGACAACCGAGACCCCGCTTTCAGGGTGTCCAGCCGCCTCGGTTAACAGAATCCCGCATTTTGGTGTGTAGGTGCCGATCAGGGGGCGAGCCATGTCCCGTGTCGCGGGGCACTGCAACAACAAGCTCGCAAGCTTTGAAGCCCCTCCCCGCCACGGTCGTTCAAAGAGCAGGGCCCCCGTGGCAGGATCGTCATACGAGTCCAGCAGGTTAACCAGTTCCATGAGTGACCGCCAACCCTCCTGCTCCGAGATCAACCTCATTATCTCCGGATGCCGGAAGGCCTTGATCATCCCCCGGGAGGCCTGGAGCGGCTCGGGAATCTCAAAGCGTTCTACGTCGAAAAGGAAGGCCGGAAGCTCAGCCGCAATCTTCCTCTTCCATTCCTCAAATTCCTCGTCGGTCGGTTCCTTGTCAAACGCGGGGGAGCACATCAAGAACATGAGCTTGTCGTCGGTTCCGCTGTCGACCAGAGGGAACGCCCGGAGGTCCCCCTCGTCGAGATTGCAGGCGCCGACGATTCGAGTAACGGTTCGATAAGAGAATGGTTCCTTGTATTTGCCCTCAAACTGGGGGGCACTGCTGAAGAGAAGGGACTTCACCAACTGCTTGACGCGCTGCCGACTCGCCGCCTTGGAGCTGAAATCGTCGTCATCGATTACGAGCACCTCCGCCCGCAGCAGTTCCGCGTTGAAATTCGCGCCGCCAAAGTATTTCGCACATGACGCCGAACGGCTCCCCATCGAAGGAACAATAATTAGGTGTATCAACTGTGTCTTCGCCGTTCCCTTTGGCCCGGCAAGCCCAAGAAAATGCCCCGGCGCGTGTTTCCTCTTTAGCATCGCCACCCGGGAGCACTTGAGCCATCCCATGAAGTAAACCAACTGCTCCGCGCCGAGCATATTGTCGAGGAAGGAACGGATTGTCGGGTAGTCCCCAGGTTGAGCTTTAATCACGGTGGGTGACTGGGTCACCAGCAACTTGACTCCCTCTGATGTCACGATCAACCCCTTGTCGGAGCCCGCGGCGGGCCCCCGGTAGGTGACGTAACGCTGGTTCTCGATCTGAACGAGGGCCTGCTCCACCGTAAGACCACCGAGATCGATCTCCGTGAGTCGTGTACGCATCGACCGCACTCCGATTTCGACGAACTCCGTTCCGTTGTCTGCGAGAAAACCGTCCTTCCCCGAAAAATAGAAGGGTTCCATCCAGCCCTCGCCCCGGATGTCGGATTCGAGATCAGACATACAGCACCTCCAGATCCACCCATCCCAGGCGCTGATCGTTTCCGTTATTGTGAACCGCTCCAGGAAGGCGGACCAACTGCGCTAGACCCCAGGTGCCCGGGCAGCCCCCCAGTCGACCCCCCGATCCAAAGAACTGCCGAATCTTCGCCTCGGCGATCTCATCGACCGTCCACCACGAGTGGAGGCTTTTGTTCCCGGAATCCACCACCGCCGCAAGGCGAATTTCTGGATGCGCATGGAGCAACCCGTCGATCACCACCAGTTGTTTCGAGCGATCATCCTCGAACCGGTCAGCCTCGATCACGAGCCATCTTCGACGTCCAGGTCGGTTGCCGTTGCACCTCGGCGAACGCTTGCCCTCGTGACTCAAGCCAATCGCCGCGGCCATCGGATTCGGGACGAGCTGGTTGAAGCCGATGAGATTCTCAATGTGGATCTCAAGAGGAAGGGTCTCACAAGGATATCCTATCCTTCCACTCCGCCCCTTGACCTTCCGACCGAGACAGACTAATTCGCGGCCACGGAAGACGAACCGCAAGAATTCGGCGCTGTCGATTTCACCGGGATCATCCGGCGATGAGTCGCAGAAGTCCTCCCAGGAAGCGAACTCCATCGACTCCATCACGCGGGCGTGCAGGGACTCATTGAACTCCGGCCACTTCGGGGGCGAGGACGTGGGTTTACGATTTCGACCGAACACCTTCGCGCATGCCTGCTCGACCTCTCCCTGAGCAAACTTTCGGCCGGGCCGCAAGCGGGGCTCCGTTGCTCTGATAACCGAGACAGTTGCGGACTCGCTCATCCCCGCGCTTCGGCATCGCCACGCCTCTCCCATGATCCAGCCGTGAACCCCGTGCTCCGGTGGACATGGGCGTTCAAAAACCAAGAGATGCTCGGGGATCTTCATCGGTCCGGCCCGGGATTGTTTTCCTGTCGCTGAAGCTCTCCCGCTGATTCGACCCGCCCCGGTTGCCGCCGGGGGTTCCTTTTTTGGGGCGGCTCACTTTGGGCCGTCTCCTCCCGTTAGAATGCGCTCCAATTCCGACGCCGGGACCAGTTCCCGCCCGAGCCCCTTCACCGTCCGGATTCGCCCTTTGTCGCGTTGCCGATACGCCCAAGAGCGATGGCGCCCCATCATCTCCGCAGTTTCCGCAAGGGAGAATGCCTGTCTCTGAAGAGTCTTGCTGTTACTCATTTCGGCGCAGAGGTTCGCACCGAAAAATCATAACGCACTAACTTTTAGTAATATAGGTATGCAGTTTCGCGAGAAAGTTTGCCTAGTCAATTCTCATGCGAATGTTGCCTACCTTTTTCCCTTACCACGGACAGCTTTCGGAACCATCACCTCGGCTCCTGATTGCGTCCATATTCCTGACCATTGGGTTGTCTCTATAGGAAGAGCAGCGAAACGCTCCTTGTTCTCCGGCCTGGCGACATAATCTCGGACTTCCATTGTAGTCGGGTAGATCGTTTTCAGCTTCGCCAAAGCGTCATGGGTGTCGAGTCCATCGAGCCAACCCTCCACGGGGCCCTTCGCAAAACACTCATTCAAAAGTTCAAAGATCGCATCCCAAACTAGTGAATTGGGGTGTTCATTCAAGGGATCGGTGGCAAGCTTGAGGGCGTACTTAAGTTGTTGCGTCTTACCGCCGAGGAGCATTTCGAAAAGCTCCTCCTTGAGTGCTTCAACGACCCCGGGGTACAGTTCAGCCACCCTGGCCATATTCGCGCGAACCATATGCAGTCGGACCAAACCAATAAGCGGTGCGAGTGCGTGAATGTCCTCGCCTGTCGGTTGCACCGCCCGGGCGGAATGCATCCTACTGGCAATCATCCATGGTCGGGTATAGCTCCAGATGAGATCTGGTCATTGGACCCACTATTTCCGGAGGGTCGTCAAGAGAGAAATGCTCTGGAAACGTTATTGAATAGGTGGGATAGAGCGCGTTCTTCCACCGCTCCTCATCAGAATAAAGGCAGGCGACTTCCTCTAGAAGAACGTTCTGAAAAACGAGCCTTTTGTAATCCTCACTACTCAACATCGTGTGTCGGTCCTCTTGCTTGGTTCAAACAAGTACCTTCGCCGCCTGCGCCTCGGAATGCTTCGGGATCAGGTGGCCGTAGGTTTTGGCGGCCAAAATTCCGCCGTCCTTGTGGCCCAGCCAAGCTGCCACGGTGGGGATCTCCACCCCAGACTCGATGCAACGGGTCGCGAAAATGTGGCGGAGGTCATGCACGCGGATGTGGTCGAGTTCCAAACGCTCACAAGCGGCTTCCAAACCGAGCCGGGGGGACTTGATGAGCATCGCAGGATCATTCTTCCCGCAAGGGACTCCCGCGGCTTTCAGGCGCTCCAGGAGGGCCTTCGCGGCTGGGATCAAGGGGGTGCGGATCACCTTGTCATTCTTGGCGACCCGGCGAACAATGTGATCTCCCTTGATGTCCGCCCAGGTGATCTCTTGAGCTTCTGAAATCCGCAGGCCCGTGTAGGCGAGAAACTCAACCGCTGCGGCAGTGGCCTTAGAGAAGCGCCTACCCTGGCTCCGAATGGACTCCAGAATTTGCACGAACTCCTCCCTCGTGGGCGGATACCACTTCCGCTCTTCGGGACGGAGCCGCTTCAATTCTGCGGCGGGGTTTCTCGCCACTTGCCGGTTGTCGATGGCGCTATGCCAGACACGCCGCAGGAGGGCCAGAGCGCCGTTGTGGCGCGTCACGCTGGCCTTCTTGGCGTAGACCGCCTGCCAGGCTTTGAGATCCCCCACTGTGACTTGCGGGAGCTTCTTGGAGGCAATGTCCCGGGGGAGGGTCGCCACGATGCTCCTGGCGAGTTGTAGGTAATAATGCCGGGTTGCGGGTTTGATGGTGGGATCGTCACGTTCCGCTTCCCTCAGGACGGCCTCTACCAAGGTTCCGGCCTTGTGTTCCTCCGATGCTCCGCGCAGGTCGTTCAGGGTGTCCGGCAATTTCGCTGCCGCCGCGTTGAAGTCGCTCGTTCGAAGAGACCGCTCCTTGGCTTTGCCTGCGACCATAACCCGTGCATAATAGGTCCCGTTCACATGACGGTAGAGGTTTTCCAGCTTCGATTTCTTCAGTCTAACGGTTTGTCGTTTTGTTGCCATCTGTCGCCTCCTGTTTTGCTCTGTTCGGGGGAACTTGTGGCAAGACGTTGTGGAAAGCAACTGGAAATCTTAACAAAATGCCTTCAGGGCCTGTAGCTCAGCGGTTAGAGCAGGGGACTCATAATCCCTTGGTCGCAGGTTCGAATCCTGCCGGGCCCACGAGTCAGTGTACAGTGAACAGTATTCAGTGTTCAGACTGGAGAATCGGAGGTGAGGGGATTGAGTGCGAAGGCCTGCCACGGCGTAGCGAAGCGAAGATGGGAGCGCAGTCAATCCTGCCGGGCCCACGAATCAGTGTACAGTGAGCAGTATTCAGTGTTCAGACTGGAGAATCGGAGGTGAGGGGATTGAGTGCGAAGGCCTACCACCGCGTTTTTGAGCGACAAACCCAGCTAGCCAGGCTGCGGAGGAGCAGCCTGCAGTCCGCATGGCCCGCTCCCGCGACGGTCCCTCCGCAGCGGGATCAGGCTTAGCATGCAAAGCGATTGAACCCCAACGGGGTTCCCATCATCACCCAGCCCGGGGTTGGCGTCCCGCGAAGGCGGGCGACGCCTACCCCGGGATCGAGCCGCGACGAGTCCCTACCCCGAAGGGGTTGCGTCCTCGATGTCTTGGCGTTCGACACCGGGACACCACCCCTTCCCGGTTGAAAAGGTGGGCGTGGACAGGGTTTGCGGAGACCGGGCGCGGCAAGATGGTGGCCAGGGCGCGGTGACGGCGAAATCATCGATGTCCCAGTCGGCGCTCTTATTGAGTTAATTAGACGTGAAGCGGAACACTCCCGTTGACGGCGCCCGGGGTGAATCTAGGATAAACGTAGACGACGGGCCGTGGCGTTGCGTGTCCACTGCCCTTTCAGACTTATGAAGAAGGCACTCCCGGTTTTCATCTCCATCGCCATTCTTGTGCTTGGGTTGGGCGGCTGGTGGGGGAAGGACCATGTTACGCCACGCGAAGCCGAGCGGAGGAGAACGATCGAAAGTGAGGCGGGGTCGGAAGGCAGTGACGGACGGGTGGGGCAGAGAATCTCCGCGAGGACGGGCGGCCGGACGACGCCAGGCGAGGCGCCCCAAGCGTCCGGGGCCGAGGAGCGGGCGAATCGTCGTCACGCGGTGGCAACGGTGGGCCCCCTTCCGCGCTCGCGGATCCTGGAGCGGGCCTTTGTGTCCGATCTCGGGCGTCATGCGAGAGGGGAGGCGATCGGTATCGACCTGCCGGACGGGCGGCGGGCGACGGGGCGGATCGAACGGCGGGAAATCGACGCGGAAGGCCGGGTCGTGATGGTGGAAGGCACTCTCGAGGAACCTGGGCCGGGGCGGTTCCTGTTTCGCGAGGAAACCGATCCGGGCAACGCGTGGCCGAGCTCCGGGGTGGTGCACTTGTTCGGGGAAGAGGTTTCGTACCGGGTCGAGCCGACCGGCGACGGCGCGGCAAGGCTGGTGGAGCGACCCGTCAATGAAGTGGTGTGCCGCCAGTTTGCGCTGGGGGGCGTCCCGGAGGCGGACGACCCGGTGGTGCAGGAAGTCCCGGCCGATCATCCCACCGACCTTCCAATTCCCGGATACCAGAACGGAGTGGTCTCGTTGCAGAGCCGGCCTGGCGTCACGGCGGTGCTCTACCTGGACTTCGATGGCGAGGGCAGACCGCAAGAGGGGTGGGGGGATTTCGATGCGGCGCCGGCGGAGGATCGCAGCACCGGAAACGTTTTCGAGATCTGGCGGCGGGTGGCGGAAGACTTCGCGCCCTTCAACTTGAACGTCACGACCGACCTGCAGGTCTTCCAGCGAGCGCCCGCGAACAGCCGCCAGCGCTGCATCATCACGCCCACCAAGGACGCCTCGCCGAATGCCGGGGGAGTGGCCTTCGTGGGATCGTTCGACTGGGGCGGCGACACGCCGTGCTGGGCCTTCGCCTCGCGGGGCAAGCACGCCGCGGAGACGATCTCGCACGAACTGGGGCACACCCTCGATCTGACACACGATGGCCGGAGCAACCCCTCGGAGGAATACTACTCCGGGCACGGCGGCGGGGAGGTCGGGTGGGCGCCCATCATGGGAACCAGCTTCGACCGGCATCTGAGCCAGTGGTCGCGAGGCGAATATGCAAACGCCAACCGGGGTGAGGATGACGTCGGGATGATCGCCAACAACAACAACACGGGTTTCCGCGGGGACGACCACGGAGGCAGCCGGGACGGGGCGAGCCGGCTCTGGATCCTCGAAAACGATTCGGTGGACGACGAGGGTGTGATCCAGACCCGCGACGACGTGGACGTGTTTTCCTTCCGCAGCACCGGCGGCAACCTCAGTCTCTCCATCAACCCGGAAAGCGTGGGCCCCAACCTCGATGTCCTCGCCGAGCTCTACGACGCGGCGAACCGCCTCGTGGCGTCGTCGAATCCCGACGGGAACCTGCACGCCGGCATCGCGCAGCGCATCGGTGGCGGCCGTTACTTTCTCCATGTCAGCGGCGTGGGCCGGGGCAACCCGCAGGGCGACGGCTACAGCGACTACGCCTCGCTGGGAACCTACACGATTGGCGGCACCGTGCCGGGCGGAGGAGTGAGGTCCACACCTCTGGTGGCGGCCGGGTCGCCGGTTCGGGTCCTGGTGCCCTCGAGCCGCGGAGCGGCCCAGGGCTGGACGGCACCAGGGTTCGACGACGGCGCATGGCGAGAGGGATTTACAGGGGTCGGCTACGACACGCAGGGCAGCTACGATGAACTCATCGCGCTGGACGTGGAAAGCGAGATGAATTCCGTCAATGGCTCGGTCTTGCTGCGGCTTCCGTTCGAGATGGCAAATGGCGCGGACGGGGTGGTGAGGATGACACTGCGCATGAAGTACGACGACGGATTCGTGGCCTACCTGAATGGCAGCGAGATTGCGCGGGCCAACGCTCCGGGCAGCCCGGCGTGGAACTCGGTGGCGACCGCCGCGCACCGCGACAACGAGGCGATCCAGTTTGTGGAATTCGACGTCTCGGCGAGTATCGGCGAGCTGGCCTCCGGGACGAACGTGCTCGCCATTCACGGGCTGAACGATTCCGTCGAGAGCAGCGACATGCTCGTGGTGCCGGAACTGGTGGCGGTGGCCTTCCCGAGCCCTCCGGTGTCCATTTTGGTTTCGGACCGTAGTCCGGCCCGGGTGCTGGTGCCGGCCGCGGGGGGGGACGCACCGGGTTGGACCCAGCGCGTCTTTGACGACGCCGGGTGGCGCCTCGGGATCGCGGGCATCGGATACGATCTCATCGACACCTACCGGTCCCTGATCGGGATCGACATCGAAGATGAAATGTGGAACCGCAATGCCGGCGTCTATATCCGTTTTCCGTTTTTGATGGGCACCTCGCCGCGGTTGGAGGCGTTGACTTTGCGCATGAAATACGACGATGGCTTCGTGGCCTACCTCAACGGCACCGAGGTGGCGCGGGCCAACGCCCCCACCCGGCTGGGCTGGAGGACCCCGGCCACCACCAGCCATCGCGACACCGAGGCGATGGAATTCGTCGATTTCGATGTCTCGGGATCGCTTGGGGCCATCGTTCCGGGGGAGAACGTGCTCGCCGTTCACGGACTGAACGATTCGGCGGACAGCAGCGACATGCTGATCGTCGCGCAGCTGAAGGCGGTCGGCGATCTGGGGCCGCTTCCGCCCTTTGCTCTCCTGGAAGCCGGTGCACCGGCCCGCGCCCTGGTTCCGGCCGGAGCGGAGGATGCGCCCGGTTGGACCCGGAGCGACTTCGACGATGGGAGCTGGCAACAGGGCGCAACGGGGGTGGGATACGACCTCGTGTCCGAAAACAGTTATGACGAGTTCATCGGCCTCGAGGTGGGGGACCGCATGCACGACCGAAACGGCAGCGTCTACTTTCGCGTCCCGTTCTACATCGCGAACCCCGCCGGTCTGCAATCGCTGAGCTTGCGCATGAAGTACGACGACGGCTTCGTGGCATATCTCAACGGGCGGGAGGTGCAACGCCGGAACGCCCCGGCGCAGCCTGCATGGAATTCGACCGCGACCCGGGCGCACCGCGATTCGGAGGCGGTCGTGTTCGAGGATTTTGATCTTTCGTCGTTGCGCAGCACGCTGGTGGCCGGTGAGAACGTCCTCGCCATTCACGGGCTCAACGACGCGGCGACCAGCAGCGATTTGCTGCTCCTGCCCGTCCTGATGGCGACCGGCGATCCCGGCCAGCCGGATCCCTACGATTTGTGGGCGCAGTCCTACGGGCTGACCGGGGCGCAGGCCAGCCGAGAGGCCGATCCGGACCGCGATGGAGTCACCAATTTCAGGGAATTCGTGCAGGGCGGCATTCCGACCCGAGCGGATGCCGGAGAACTCGGGCCCTATCCCTCGGTGGAGGCCGGTCCGGTGGCCGGGCAGCGCGTGCTTCTACTCAGATACCGTCGCCGCCTGGACGGAGAGACCCTCGGACTGCAATTCCATTTCGAAGTCTCCGGTGATCTGGTCACATGGCAGCTTGCTTCCGCGACCGAGCTTGAGCGAGTTCCCGCCGGTGACGGACTCAGCGAATGGGTCTCGGTTCGCATCGACGAGGCTTCCTCTGACGCGGCGGTGTTCGCGCGGGGGGTCCTCACATTAGAGCGATAGGAACCGGCCACACCATTTCCGGGGGAATTGCAGGGGCCTGCTGGGTGAAATGACACAAACTCCGCCTCCTGCCTCGCTGAACCGGTGGAGGGCTGATAGCTGTGGCTCTACCGGAGGGATTTTGGCATGAAACTGACTGCATTGACGATGACGGGCCTGGCGCTGCTGGGCGGTTTGGTTCCGGTCCTGGCCGAGGAGGGCGGAAAGCAAAAGGTCGAGATTCCGAACCCAGAGCCCCTCGTGAAGGCGCAGGGCCGGGCCTTCTTCGTGGGGCCCGATGGCGTGGCGCGGGAGTTCAAGTTTGGGGAGGAGAAGAAGCTCGAGAATCGCTATGGCGGGGTGCGGATGGAGCTGAAGGTGGCGCCGAATCAGGCCGGGGTCGAAAAGCTAATGAACGAACTCAAGGCCGCCTACGAGGAGGACGGGCTCGACAGGAAATTCCTCAAGAAGGCCCTCGCAGGGCTTCGCAATTTCGACCAACTCGCGGACGCCAAGCTTCACGGATTCGTAGTGGGACCGGATGGCGTGCGCCGGGAAGTCGTGCTTGGCAATGCCGCCGGGATGAAGCCCGAAAAGCTCGAAGAGAGAGTGAAGGAAGGCGGCGCGGCCCTCGAACTCGGAATCGAGCCCGGGCCGGACCTGGTCGATTTCATCGGCGAAGTGCTCGGCGATGACGCCACGCCCAAGCGCCCCGGTCAGGGTGCTGGAGATCCCGGTGTAGCAGATCTCCTCGGCCAGGCCATGAAGGATCCTGCCTTGAAGGGGCTTCTTCAAAAGGGGCTGAGCGATCCGGCCGCGATGAAACTCATGGAGCAGGCCCTGAAGGACGGGGCCGCGCGGGAATTGATGAGGCAGCTCCTCGGCGGACAGGCCAAGCCGGAGCCCCCGAAGCCCGCCAAGCCGAAGGCGCAAGAGCCTGCCAAGCCCGGAGCCGGGAAAAGTAAGAAGGAGGGCCAGCCCAAAAGCGCGGCCAGGGCCAGGGCCAAGGCGGACGAGGATCGCGACGCCGAGGTGCGCGAACTGAAGCGCGAGTTCAAGGAGCAGCGCGCGATGCTCGAGAAGATTCTCGGTTTGCTCGAGGAGCGGTAAGCCGGTTCGTCGAACCGAATTCATCGTTGGAAGGCGGAAAAAAACGGCTAGCGTCCCGGCGTGTGCCGGGCGGGAATGGTGGGTCATCGCTACTGGATCGCGGTGGTTTTCTGCTTGCTGGCCGCCGCGCCGGGATCGTGGGTGCCGGTCCTCTCGAACGTTCTGAAGGCGCGGGGCTGGGATTCCACCATCACGTGGGCCTTTCTCATCCCGCCCATTGCGGGGATGATTTCGCCGTTGGTCTTCGGCGCCCGTGCCGACCAGCGGATTGCCGCCGAAAAATTGCTTGGCATCATCATCACGGCCGGGTCGATCTTTCTCTACCTGGCCTTCCTCGCACTCGAGAAAGCCTCCAGTCCGTGGC
>CAUZKZ010000162.1:0-10659 GCA_963580345.1 Verrucomicrobiia bacterium
CCAGGCGACCTGTCCGCTCTCGAAGTCTTCCGTGAAGACCGTCACGGGCGGGGCGGGGAAGGCCTGCACCACGAAAAAGCGCACCGGTTCGACGGGGCGGGAGATCGTGAGGGTGTTCTCGGGCGGGGTCGCCTCGATATCCTGGTGGCCGTCCCAGACCGGCCAGTCGGCCGCAAGGCCGGGATCGCTGAGCAGGTTGTAAAGTGTTCCGCTCTGGCTGGTCCAGGTGAAGACAAGTTCGTTTCCGCTGGATTCGACGTCCAGATTGAGCGTCGAGCGCTCCGTGGTAAACGCCGCGTTGTAGTGGGCCTGTATTCGCCCCTGCGAGAGGGCGTAGTCGTAGACGGCGGCCTCATCGATGAGGCCCGGGAATCCCGTGTTCCCGGTAACACCGCCGAAGACTTCACTCGAGATGGCGAAGGGCTCGGTGTTGGGATTGAGCGGCCCGGCAAAGGCGTGCGTGGCGACCGGCGACCCGCCGTCAATGTAGATCTTCACCTCCGAGTCGGTGTCCGCGCTGTCGAAAGTGGCCACCACGTGGTGCCACTCGCCGTCGTTGATGGATACACCACTCCTGTAACCCACACCCGGCACGTCTTCGATGAACAAGATAAGTTCCCCCCCGTTCTCGTTCGTATACAGGCCGTAGCCGGTGTCAAACCGCTTGTCCATGATCCGGGGAAAGAAGTCCGCGCCGCTGGAATCGTTATAAGTGGTATTGACCCAGGCCTCCATGGTCATGGCGGTGGTAAAATCCAGCGTGTCGTCGTCGGCCACCTCGACATAGGCGGTCGTGCTACCGGTGTTGTCGCCAAGGCCGGCATCCGACGAGAATTCCGCCGCATTGCCGCCGATCCCAACCAGCGGGTTGGGCACCTGGGTGATCGAGCCGCCGCTGATTCGGTAGGTGCCGGGATTCACGCCCCGGGTGTCGGCGGCCAGATCGCCATGACTGACGGTGGCATCCTCGAACTGCCAGTAGGAGACCGGGCCGTCCGCCAACACGGCATCCGAATACGGGCTGCCCTGGGCGTGCGGAGCGGCAAGGGCAAGAACGGCCCCACCCGTGATCAGGAGGGCAAGGGGTTTCCAGGACATGGCCGTGGCTCCCCGGGGGGAAGTGAAATCCGGCATCACCAACTCATCCGCCTCCTCCTGGTGAACCCCGCGAGGCCCAGGCCGGCAATCGCCAGTAACGCCATGGCTCCCGGCTCGGGGACAAACGCCGCGTCGTAGTGGGCCTGTACTTGTCCTGGTAACAGGGCGGTGTTGTAGACGGCGACCTCATCGATGAGTCCCGGGAATCCCGTGTTCCCGGTAACACCACCGAAGACTTCACTCGCTATGGCGAAGGGTTCGGTGTTGGGAGTGAGCGGCCCGGTATACGATCCCGTGAAGACCGGCACCCCGCCGTCGACATAGATATTCACTTCCGTGCCCACCGAGAAGGTGTCGTAGGTAAGCACCACGTGGTGCCACTGGCCGTCGTTGATGATACTTCCAGTCGCGAAACCCGCACCCCCCACGTATGGGAAAAGTTCCCCCCCGTCCTCGTTCATATAGAGGCCGTAGCCGGTGTCAAACCGCTTGTCCATGATCCGGGGAAAGAAGGCCGCGCCGGTGGTATCGTTATATGTGGTATTGACCCAGGCCTCCATGGTCATGGCGTTGGTAAAATCCAGCGATGCGGAGTCGGCCGCCTCGACATAGGCCCTCGCGCTACCGGTGTTGTCGCCAAGGCCGGCACTCGACGAGAATTGCGCCGCATTGCCGCCAATCCCAATCAGCGGGTTGGGCGCCGAAGTGATCGAGCCGCCGCCGCTGATTCGGTAGGTGCCGGGATTGTTCCCCTGCGTGTCGGCCGCCGGGTCGCTATCGTTGACGCTGGCGTCCTCGAATTGCCAGTAGGAGACCGGGTTGTCGGCCAAAACCGTGAGGGAATAGTTGGCCGCCACCGCCAATCCGGAGGTGGCTGCAAGGCCGGTGACCAATGCGGCGGCGACAGGGCGGGCAACTCCCCGACAAACTGCCCGGCGAAAATCGCCATTCTGTTCCCGTATTATAATTGTTTTCATGGCTGTTATAATTGTTTTCATGGCTGGTGAGGGGCTCCTTTTTTCGACTCCAGCGACGGCGAAGAGAGAGCCTGGGTTTGCTGGATTTGCTGGATTTGCTGGATTTGCTGGATTTGCTGGGTTTGCTGGGTTTGCAAAGTGCGGACGGGGCCTGATATCCCCCGATGCGGATATTATCAGACCTTCCTCTTCCGGTGCGTGACCGAGATCAAGGGAGAAATGCAGAAAACCGGTCTCGCTGAGCTCTTGATACGAGGGGTGCCACCAAGGGACGGACCACGCCGGCGCTCAAGAATGCGGCGAGGTTAGGGGACCACCCCGATCCCGGCAGGGATCGAATCCTGTAGCGCGGGGTTGAGGAGCGAGTTCGCGAGCGACGACACCCCGGGGTACCGGCCGCGGAGGGAACACGACCCCGGAGGGTGTCGAAGCGGCGCTGTGATCCCTTCAGGATCACGTTGTTCTCACTCGCCGTAGGTTCCCGGGGTATCCCCCGCCACGGCGGGCTCAACCCCGCGCTACGGGCTGTGATCCCGGCCGGGATCGATCCATTCGGGACAGACAAATTGTGACGGCCGGGGCCGAAAAGGCGCCCCTCCAATTTCCAAAGAAGGTCCAATCCTCACATCCTGCTCAGGAGCTGAGCACCCGGATTGTCTGGTATATTTGGATGATAAGTTTCCGGCAATATCGGGCCTGTCTAATCGTTCATGTCATTGCCCGCGAAGCCGCGCAGGTTGAGACGGCCGGCCGCGACGCGGTGGGCCGCGGATCCCGGCGTGGTGCCGGGGAGGGAACGCCCAGGGACGAATTCGAGTGCCCGGTTGATTGACGGAGAAATCATTGGCTCCGGCCCCGATCTTTATGGACTACTTCATCGCGACAAGTGGTGCTTCCACCCCATCTGCTTCGCAGGTAGGATGAAATCCCCTGTGCAGGCCAAGCCCAATGCCAACCGGCGAATTATTTGGATCGCGTGCGGCGTGGTCGCCGCGGCGCTCATCGCGATCGTCGCGGCGGTGCGCCTGGCCTCGAAGGCGCGGACGGGTGACCCGCGTGAGCCTTCCGCCCTGACAGCCGATCGCGATGGCGATGGCGATGGCCTGCCGGTCCTCACGGGCCGGGAAGCGTGGCGCGATGATCCGAACCAGGACGGCTGGGACACCGAGGCGTTCAGCCTGCGGGCGAAAAAGCAGCTGGATGCGATCGGCAAGGTGCTGATCCGGGGCGAGGAGCCCGATGCCGCGGGCCTCGCGGCTCTCATCGAGAAGGATTTCGAATGTGCCCCCCTCTTGCCCGAAGAGCTGAGGACGGTCTTTGAGGATAAGTTTTTCACGATTGATCGCCTGCCATCCGAAGACGCGTCGCCTCCGGCCGCGAAATCATTCAAGGGGGCCGGCGGTTTCTCCGAGGCGCTGCAGATGGCGGCGGCCCCGTTCCTGGATGCGACCGGGCTGCGCTTCGAATTCAAGATCTTCGACGTCAAACGATCCCCCGATGAAGTGCGCACCCGGCAGTATCTCTCCCTGTTTGGCCAGCGGAAGGGCCGTCCCCTGGAACAACACGCGACCTGGGAAATCCGCTGGAAACCGGGCGACGAGTCCGCTCCGCCACGCTTGCGGTCCATCGAGGTGGTGGACTTCGAACAATCGGCGGGCCGCCAAACCACCGGCGTCCTCTACTCCGATTGCACCCAATCGGTGCTCGGCGGAAACGAGGGTTACGCCGGCCAGTTCCTGCGCGGCATGAACCACTGGTTCGACCGCATCCAGGTCCAGGATACCCGCTACTTTTCCCTGCTCGGCAACCCCGGCCTGGCGGTGGGCGACGTCAACGGGGACGGGCTGGACGACCTCTACGTCTGCCAGGAGAGCGCCCTGCCGAACCGCCTCTTCATTCAGAGCCCGGACGGATCCGCTCGCGAGGTGTCCACGGAGTGGGGCGTCGATTGGTTGGAAACCTCGCGCAGCGCCCTGCTGGTCGATCTTGATAACGACGGGGATCAGGATCTCGCGGTGGCAATCCTGGGTGGCCTGGCGATCGCCGAAAATGACGGGCAGGGGCGCTTCCACCTCCGTGAGGTGTTGTCGACCGACATGGATACGATGTCGCTCAGTGCGGCCGATTACGACCGCGACGGACGCCTGGATTTGTACGTCTGCGTTTACTACGCGAAGTTGGCGCTGGAGAGCACCGACTCGACGCCGTTGCCCGGTGCGGCGGCAGGGTTTGTGGTCCACGACGCCAACAATGGCGGACGCAACAGCCTGTGGCGCAACGAGATCACCGCGGGGGACGAGTGGCGGTTTGCGGAGGTCACCCGCGAGGTGGGGTTGGATTCGAAAAACTTCCGCTACAGTTTCGCCGCCGCCTGGGATGACTTCGATAACGACGGAGATCTCGACCTCTACGTCGCCAACGACTACGGGCGTGACAACTTTTATCGAAATGACACCATCGAAGGGGCCGGCGTGCGTTTCGCCGAAGTCTCGGAGTCCGCAGGGGTCGAAGACTCGGCCACCGGCATGTCGATCACCTGTGGCGATTACGACCGCGACGGTTGGATAGATGTCCTGGTCAGCAACATGTGGTCCTCCGCCGGGCAGCGGATCAGCTACCAGGAGCGATTTCAAAAGGACGCGACGCCCGAGATCAAGCGCCGGTATCAGCGCCTGGCTCGCGGCAATACCTTGCTGCGAAACGAGGGTGACGGAACCTTCGCGGCCCGGAGCGCGGCCGCCGGTATTGAATTCGGGCGCTGGGCCTGGGGTTCACACTTCGTCGATTTGAACAACGATGGTTGGGAAGACCTCTTCGTTTCCAACGGCTACATCACGACGGAGGACACGGGGGACTTGTGAAGTTTTTGGTGGCGGCAGGTCTTGTCGCAGGACACCGCGGAATCGGCGGGAGGGCCGGCTCCGGACAGCGAGCTGGCGCGGATGTTGCGCCAGGGCCGCTCCTTCAGCGGACGCGAGCGCAATGTCTGCTTCTTGAACACCGGCGCAGCACCCGCCGCCGGGGAGCGCTTCGCCAATGTCTCGGCGGTCAGCGGGCTCGATTTCCCCGACGACGGCCGGGCGGTGGCGCTGGTTGACTGGGATCATGACGGCGACCAGGACCTGTGGATCTCCAACCGCAATGCCCCGCGCCTGCGCCTGATGCGCAACGACGCCCCCGGCGGAAATCACTTTCTCGCGCTCCGCCTCAAGGGCGACGGCGTGACCACCAACCGCGATGCGGTCGGCGCCCGCGTCGAAGTGATCCCGAAAGCTCCGCATCCCGCTTCCCGCCTTCCGCGCTCGGTCAAGACCTTGCGCGCCGGGGAGGGATTTCTGGCGCAGTCGAGCAAGTGGCTATCCTTCGGGCTGGGCGCTTCCGATGCCGTCGAGAAAGTGATCGTCCGCTGGCCGGGCGGCGAGGCGGAAGAGTTTTTTTTGTCCGGCCTCGCCGTGGATCGTCGCTATCAGCTGGTGCAGGGCTCCGGCAAGGCGGTCGATCACACCCGCCCCGCGCGCCGGACGGTGCTCGCGGCATCGACTCAGGAAATTCTCCCCCCAACGCAAGTTGCGAGGATTCCCATGGTGGAAACCGTCCTCGTTCCGGAGCTGGGTTATTCGGACTTCGCGGGCAACAAGAAGACCCTGGTGGCCAAGGAGGGCAAGTTACTCCTGCTCAACCTTTGGGCCAGCTGGTGTGCGCCCTGCATCAAGGAACTGGACGAATTCGCGAAGCGATACGAGGAGCTGCAGGCCGGAGGGATCGAGGTGGTGGCGCTCTCGGTGGACGGGCTCGGGGACGAACCCGCGGGGGTCGAGAACGCCGCCCGCCTCGCCGCCAAACACAAGTATCCCTTCGCGGTGGGTCAGGCCACCAGGGAGCTCACCGCGCAATTGCAATTGCTAAACGACGTCCGCTTTGCGCTGCACCGCGCCCTCCCCCTGCCGAGCAGTTATCTGATCGACCGGCGGGCAGAAAAAAGCCGACTCGCTGTGATCTACAAGGGACCGGTCTCGGCCGACCAATTGCTTGCAGACGCGAAATTGCCCGCGGCAAATCGGCGCGAACGATGGGTGCGTGCCGCCCCGTTTGGGGGGACGCCGCTGTCGCACCCGCGGGTCGAGGAGTTGGCGCGCGATTGGTCGGCGAGTTTGCGCATCCTCCTCGCCTTCCAGTTGAAGAGCGGTGGTCAACTCGGAAGCGCAGCCGCCCAATACCGCGACGTGCTGGAGACTCATTCCGACCTGGCCGAGGTCCGATACGATTATGGGCAGGTGCTCAAGGGCATGGGCCGCCTCCGGGAGGCTGCTACCGAGTATGAAGAGGCGACGCGCCTCAAACCGGACTTCGCGCAGGCCTACAACAACCTCGGCAACATCCTCGAACAGCTGGGACACCCCGAGCAGGCGGTGGCCCACTACCAGGAAGCCTTGCGGGCCAAGCCGGAGCTTCCCATGACCCACTACAACCTGGGCAAGGTGCTGACAAAAATGCGACGGAGCGACGACGCGATCGCGCACTACCAGGAGGCCGTGAAGCTGAATCCGAAATTCGCAGAGGCCCATTTCAATTGGGGCAACATTTTGATGCGCGGAGGGCAGTTCGAGGAGGCCACGATCCGTTTCCGGGAGGCCCTGCGGATCAAGTCCGCCTATCCCGAGGCCTGGAGTAATCTCGGCAGATCATTGGGCGCCCTGGGGAAACCGCAGGAGGCCATCCCCGCCTTCCGCAAGGCGGTGCAACTCAAGCCCGACTTCGCCGAGGCGCACTTCAATCTGGGCACCGCCCTGAAGGAGTCGGGATTCCTCGAGGAGGCGAGATTCCACCATCAAAGGGCCGTCCAGCTCAAGCCGAGCCTCCGCAGCCGGGTCTCTCCATGAAACGCTCCCCGGAGCGGAGTCCGGTCATGGCTGGACGGAATCGTTGCGGTTCATCCTCCGGGGTCATCCTCAAATTGAAGGCGCCATTCGGACCGCCGGTCGATCGGGGGTAGCGCAGGCTTTCTAGAATGCGCTTCGGTGGTTATTTTTTGTTCGTCATCGAATCGCAAGGAGGAACTTTGCCTTTTCGAGATCTTGCTCCGCTCCGCGTCTTTGCCATACGAATCAGTTTCAAGAGATGAGATTTTCCCCACGAACGATCCTGGCGACCCTGGCAATTCTGCTCAATCCGGTCCCACTTGCCGCGACCGCGCAAAATGCAGAAGCGAAGCAGCCCCTCGTCGTCGCCCGGCAGGGGAGCTTTTCGGTGGGCGGTCGCAAAGTAGAGGGCGCCGGCCGGTTCGACCCGACCAGATCCCTCAACCGCAGCAACGAGGGGCAGACGCTTTGGGTCGATCAGATGTACGTGCAGTACCAGATCCCCGTAAACCCGCGGATCTATTCGCTTGTGCTGATTCACGGAGGTGGCGGGACCGGTCGGGTCTGGGAGTCGACGCCCGATGGCCGGGAAGGCTATCGGACCATCTTCCTGCGCCGAGGCTACTCGGTCTACATTGTCGACTTCCCGAGACGTGGTCGTGCCGGCCTGCCCACCTTCAACGGGGCGTTCGGCAAGCTGGACGACAAAAAGATCATCCCGAACCGGACCGAGAAAGTCGGAGTCCAGCATGCGTGGACGATGTGGCGCATCGGCCCCAAGTATCCCGACGTCTTTCCGGTGCAACAGTTCCCAACCGACCGCGCGAGCATTGACCAGTTCTTCCAGGCCCTCGTCCCCACTGTCACCGACGACAAGACCGTCATCACCGACGCTCTGGTCGCGCTGCTCGACAAGATCGGTCCGGCCATTCTGGTCACCCACTCGCAATCAGGGAAGCTGGGATGGCTCACCGCGATTCGCCGCCCGAAACTCGTGAAGGGGATTGTGAGCTACGAACCCGGCTTTCTCTTTCCCGAGGGGGCCGTGCCGCCGCCCATTCCCCTCTCCAAGGGGATCAGCACCGCGGGGAGCGCCGTGCCGCCGGCCGAATTCGCCAACCTCACCAGGATTCCCCTCCAGGTGGTCTATGGCGACAACATCCCGACCAGTCCGATCTCCGATCTTTGGGCTGATCGACGGCGGGCCCAGGTCGTGGCCGCGCGTCTCTTCGAGAAGGCCGTCAATAGCCGGGGAGGGGACGCGGATATCCTGCACCTGCCCGAGGTGGGCCTCCGCGGCAATTCCCATTTCATGTTCTCCGACCGGAACAACCTGGAGGTCGCCGATCAACTGTCGCGGTTCCTCGGCCGGAAAGGGCTACATGAGCGCAAGGAGCCCGAGAAGTGAGTCCATTGGGACAGACAAGAATGGTGCGAGGTTAGGGATCGATCCCGGCAGGGATCACAGCTTGTAGCGCGGGGTTGAGCCCGCCGTGGCGGGAGATACCCCGGGACCTTATGGCGAGTGCGAGCAACGTGATCCTGAAGGGATCACAGCGCCGCTTCGACACCCTCCGGGGTCGTCTTCCCTCCGCGCCCGGTACCCCGGGGTGTCGTCGCTCGCGAACTCGCTCCTCAACCCCGCGCTACGACAGGTCAATAGAGAGGTCAATAGAGAGCGGGGGACAGAGAGGGACCAGGGACAGAGGGACAGGTCAATAGAGAGCGGGGGAGAGAGCGGGGGAGAGAGGGACAGGTCAATAGAGAGGAGAGAGAGAGCGCGCGCGCGAGGCGAGAAAGATCTTGCCAAAGCTGTTCGCATGAGTAGTTTTTCTTCATGCGCAAGCGACGCTATCTGGCTCCTTGGCACCGCAAGGTGCTAGATGTGAGTGAGTTGCTACTGGAAGGAGAGGAGGCCGCGGCGGCTTTGGTGGCGCTGCAGGGCAAGGCGGCAATCTACCATTGCGTGTCGCGGGTCGTGAACCGGGAGTTCGTGCTCAAGCGGGAAGAAAAGGAGCAATTTGTGCGCCTGATGCGGCGCTACGAAGCGTTTTCCCAGGTGCAGGTGCTCACCTTCTGCGTGATGTCCAATCACTTTCACATCCTGCTGGAGGTTCCGGATGGCCCGGATGACGGCGGGGCCTCGTGGTCGGATGAGCGGCTGCTCGAGCACCTCGGATTGATTTATGATGATTCGCAGTTGGGTCAATTCCGGTGGGAGTTGGCGCACTACCGGGAACAGGGGAATGAGGCGGCGGCGGAGGCGTTCCGAGCGAAGTATTTTGCGCGGATGTGGGATCTCTCGGCGTACATGAAGATCGTGAAGCAGAGTTTCACGCAGTGGTTCAACCGCAAGCACGGCCGACGCGGGGTGCTATGGGAGGAGCGCTTCAAGAGTGAGTTGGTGGAGGAAGGGCATGCCGCACGCAGGGTGGCAGGATATATTGATCTCAATCCCGTGCGCGCGGGGATCGTGGAGGATCCCAAGGACTATCGGTGGAGTGGCTACGGAGAGGCGGTGGCCGGAAAGGACGCGGCGCGGGCCGGGTTGCGGCTGGTGTTGTTCGAGGAGCTTTCGACGCGGACGAGTGAAGAGCGGGCGGCGAGGGAGGTGTCCACGTGGGCCGAGGTGATGCGGAGCTACCGGGTGGTCCTCTTCGAGGAGGGACAGCAGCGGGCCAGGGATGAGGTCAAGAAACGGGCCGGGATTCCGCTCTCGCGGGTCCAGAAGGTCTTGGCCAATGGTGGAGAATTGAGTGAGGCCGAGCTGATGTGGTGCCGGACGCGGTATTTCGTGGATGGACTCGTAATCGGCAGTGAGGCGTTTGTGGATCAGGTTTTTGCGCTGACACGGGGGTATTTCGGAGGCAAGCGGCAAAGTGGTGCGCGCCGCATGAGGCGGGTAGCCACCTCGTTGTGTACGATGCGGGATCTCCAGAGGAACGTGCTCCGATGTTAAAAGGGGCCTGATGAAGCCGCAAGCGGCGGGTGGGGATTCCTTCACCCGGCCTGCGAGCGAAAACCGGAGGGCTACGAGCCGGAGATGGTCGTTCGGGGGCATTCGATGGGAAGTCCGCGCTTGAGCTCGGAGCGAGCACCGCGAGCAACCCCCTTTCCAGGTGTGGAGTGACTGGAACTCCAGGGAGTGTCCCTCTAATCCTCTAAGCCCGCTGTCTCTCTGGAAGGCCAGCGACGATTCCTAATAAATGACCTGTCCCTCTAATAGCCAATGGCTCGCAATCGAACCGGAGAAATCCGCGGCGTTGCCACCGAGCCCCACCAGCGGGTTGGCCACCAGGCTGATCGAGGTGCCGCTGGATCGGTAGGTGCCGGGATTCACTCCCTGCGTATCGGCAGCCGGATCGCCATCGTTGGCGCTGGCGTCCTCGAACTGCCAGTAGGAGACCGGATTGTCGGCCAACACGGCGTCCGAGTACGGACTGCCGTGGGCGTGCGGCGCGACGATGGCCAGAACGGCCCCACCCGTGACCACGAGGGCAATTTGTTTCCAGTGAACGGCAGGGACTCCCCCGGGGTAATGGATATCGTGCCTCACGGCACCGTGACCTCGACGTCGTCGAGGTACCATCCGGCCTGGGTGGGGTCGTTAAAGTCGTCGGTAATGAGGCGGAACTCGATCTTGATATTGCCCAGGGCGGCGGCCGGCAGGGCCTTGCTGATCTGTTCCCAGTTGCTGGTCTCGCCGTCGATGTTGTCCTGCAGGA
>CAUZKZ010000163.1:0-10571 GCA_963580345.1 Verrucomicrobiia bacterium
GCCGACTTGGTGAGGGCCCGGTACTGCTCCCACAAGGAGAGCGAGGCCAGTTGTTCCGGGGTCGCCTGGCCGGTGGTAACAATCCCGGCCTTGTCCCAATACGCCTTGCCGCCGAATTGGGTGTAGGCCCATCCATTGAGCTTCGCCCCCGGCTTCAGTCCCACCGCCTCCGCACTCACTTCGAGGCGCACCCACTTTCCCGATTCAGGAAGATCACCCATGCGCAGGTTGCTGGCGTTGTTTCGTCCTGGCGCGTGCCCCTTATCCGCACCCCAGTAGCCGCGATGCTCCCAACTGCCGTCGTTGAACTGCAACTGCACCGTCTCCGGCGGATTCTCCGGGTCGAGATAGACATAGCCGAAGAGCTTGTCGCCCGCGCCGATTTCCAGCGGCTGCTTGGCTTCGGTGAAAAAATGCTGGCTCAGCCCCTCTGCGACGCGAACGGTCGATGTTTCGCCGCTCAACACGGGATGACCCTCGGCCTTGCCTCCGTGTTTCCACGAGGCCGCCGCCTCGTTGCCCATGGGCTTGGCGCCTTCAGGAAGAGTGTCGTCGAACCAAATCCGGTCCGCGGTCTGGAGCGGGCCCAGTTTCTCCCCGGCCCGCGTGTCCTCGTACTTGAGTGAGGCGAACACGGCCTGGTATTCGCTTTGAGCGGTCTTGAGTTGCTCTTCCAGGGCGGCCTTTTGCGCAACCTGCTCTTTGGTGGGCACGCGCACCGCCGGAGGCGGCAGGAGCTTGTTTCCGTCCATCGCATTCTCCGTCAGGCTGAAGAAGTAGGAGAAGAGCTGGTAGAATTCCTTCTGCTTGAGCGGGTCGAACTTGTGATCGTGACACGCGGCACAACCGGCGGTGAGCCCGAGCCAGACGGTGGAGGTCGTCTCCACGCGCTCCACGGCATAGCGCACAAAGTATTCCTCGTTGATTGATCCGCCCTCGCCGGTGGTGACGTTGCAACGATTGAATCCCGTGGCCACCCGCTGTTGCAGGGTCGGTTCCGGCAGGAGATCCCCTGCCAATTGCTCGACCGTGAACTGGTCGAAAGGTTGGTTGCGATTAAACGAATCGATGACCCAATCGCGATAGGGCCAGATCCCGCGCTCGTTATCGAGGTGGAGACCGTGGGTGTCCGCATACCGCGCCGCATCCAACCAAATGCGAGCCATGTGTTCGCCGTAATTCTTCGACGCCAGCAAGCGGTCGACGACGTGCGCGAGGGCCTCCGGAGAACTGTCGGCGAGAAAGGCGTCAACCTCGGCGATGGTCGGCGGCAGACCCGTGAGGTCGAGGGTCACCCGGCGGATCAGGGTCTCCTTGTCCGCCTCGGACTCCGGGACGAGCCCTCTGCGTTTCTGTTCGGCGTGAATGAAGTGATCGACCGGGTTCGAGCCCCGCCGGTCGGAATGTGCGGTGGGCCCTTCCGGTTTCTCCGCAGGTTCAAAGGCCCAATGTCTTGCCCACTCGGCTCCCCCATCGATCCACTTCTTGATCGTGGCGATCTGAGACTCGGTGAGGTGCTTCTTCCCCGACTTGGGCGGCGGCATGTGCTCATCGGGATCAGTAGAACTGATGCGTCGCAACAGTTCGCTCGCCGCGCTGTCATTGGGAACAACGGCCCGCTCTCCCGATTTCAACGTGGCCAGGGCACCAGCCTGTTCATCCAAACGCAGCCCCGCCTTGCGCTTGGCCGCGTCCGGCCCATGGCAACCGAAGCAGTTGTTGGACAAGACCGGGAGAATATCGCGGGCAAAGTCGACCGCGGGCTCAGCGGCCTCGAGGGCCGCCAGGCCCATCGCAAGCAAAGAGCCACTCAGGGCGACTGGAGTCCGAAGAGAGGAACGGGGTCGAGAAAACATACTGGTGGAATCGTGAGCGTGGGCGTGGGCGAGCATTCGTGATCGCCGCTAGCTGCTTCTAAACGTCGATCACAGAGCCGACATTGCTCGGAAACGCGCAAAAATCAAGGTTGCGCGCAACGGAGGGGCTGCATCACGATTCCAAGCAAGAACGAGGCCGTCGGGTGTTAATCCCACCCTGGCGCGGACGAGCGACTGCACCGACCCAGGCGAACCGTTTGGGTCTTCTCCACGCTCCATTCGAAGGAAGCCGCGATTTGCGAGAGCATCAGGACGAGGAGGGCCCCCATATGATGAACAAGGTCATGGGATGGGGCAGGCGGTTTCCGATGCGCTCGATCCAGTCGAGCCACCGCGATTTCGTTGGCGCTTCCGCACTGGCCGACTCCGCTGACATTGCTGCGATGATGCGCAATTGCCGGATTCTGCCAAGGACCGTCTTGCGGCGGGAAATAGTTGTTCGGGGTGACAGAAGGGCTTTCCAAAACGGGAGCGCTCTCCTTAACTGAGAGGCATGAAGCACTCGTTGTGTCTCGCCCTCGCCACCATCATTCTCCTTGGTTCGCCGCTTGCCGGAGCCGCTCCCGCCGCTAGTGACCTGAAATCTACGACAGTCCCGAATGAGCTTGGGCTGCACTTGAATGAGTACGCGTTCTCGTGGAAAGGGGAGGGGCAGACCGCTTACCGGATCCTGATGGCCAGCGATGAGCGCAAACTCGCGGTCGAGGTGGGCGATCTTTGGGACAGTGGACGGCGGGAGTCCGGGAAGCAGTCCGGAGTGCTCTGTCGGGGGCGCGCCTTGGCCGATGGGGACACGGTTTGGTGGAAGGTCATGGTCTGGGATGAGAAAGGGGAGGCCGGGGACTGGAGCGCGCCCGGCAAGATCGAAGTGCCGGCCAAGGAGGCGGCGGATGTTGCGGACGTGCCCCGCAACCGGATCGTCCTCCTGGGTGGAACCCTCATCTCGCGCATGGAGAAGTACGGATCTTTCGAGACTGCCGTCACGGTGCGCTGGCCCCATCACAACATCAGCGTCCGCAATCTGGGCTGGCCCGCCGACAATGTCTTCGGCACGGCGCGGAGCGAGTTTGGGTCGGCCCAGAACACCCGTTCCTGGCAGCCCCCCAAAGGGCAGCAGGGTTTCGGCTTCGAGAAGCTCAAGAAGCAGCTCGGGGATGCCCAGCCCTCGACCGTCATCGTCGGCTACGGGGCGGAAGCCGCCTTTATCGATACGGACGAAAAGATGGAACGATTTGAGGAAGGATATCGCGCTCTCGTCGACGAGTTGGAGCGGATGGGGACCAAGCTGGTCCTTCTCACGCCCATCAAACAGGCGAAGGCGGGCCTGGTTCTGCCCGATCCCACCGAGCCCAACGCCCGGCTGGAGCGCGCCTCCAAATTCATCCTGGCCCTCGCCAAAGTGCGAGGACATGGCAGCGTGGACTTGTTCAAGATCGCGGGCCTGAAGGAGGGCGACTATGAAAATGGAGTGCACCTGCGCGCGCCGGGTTACTGGCGGATCGCCTCGGCGCTCACCCGCGAGCTCAAGATCCCGGAAGGCGGAGCCTCCATTTCGATGGGAGAAGAGGGACTCCGCACGAGTGGTGGGCAGCAGGCGGAGTTGGAGTCGACCAAGCGCGGAGTGCGTTTTGATTTTACCTCTGATCAGTTGCCCTCCCCAACGAGGTGGAGAGAGGCATCTATCAACGCGCCACTGCGGGTGGTCGTCGATGGGAAAGACGCCTCAGTCGACGCCCAGGGCGGGTTCCTGCGCTCTGGCGCCGACCATGTGCAAACCGAGGAGTTGCGCCAGGCCATTGTTGAAAAGAACAAGATCTACCGCTACCGGCTCAATCCGATTAACAAGGCCTACATCTTTCTCTTTCGCCGTCACGAGATGGGTCACCTCGCCTACGAGATGGAGGATTTCGAGGAGATCGTGGAAGGGCGCGAACAGGTCATTGCGAAAGTGCGTGTGCCGCGCACGCATCGATACGTGGTCGAGCGCGCGCAAGATTGGAAGGCTCCCCGCGATTACCCGGATCACGAGGTTCCCAAGGACGTTCCCGCTCCGAATGTCGCGGCCGAGTTGAAGTCCTTCGAGGTGGCGGAAGGATTCCAGGTAAATCTCTTCGCGCAGAATCCCATGATCTTCAATCCCATCAATATGAACTGGGACCGGCACGGGCGCGCCTGGGTGTCGACCTCCTCGACCTACCCGCACATCAAGCCCGGCCGTATTCCCAACGACCGCATCGTGATTCTCGAAGACCTCGACCACGACGGAGTGGCGGACACGCACAAGGTCTTTGCAGAAGGGCTCACGGTTCCACACTCCGTGATGCCGGTTGAGGGCGGAGCCTACGTGTGCAGCACCACGGAAGTGCTTTTCCTCGGCGATGCGGACGGCGACGACGTGGCGGATTCCCGACGCGTTGTCTTCTCGGGCTTCGGAAATGCCGACGTCCACCACATGATTCACGGATTGCGTTGGACGCCCTGGGGCGACCTCTTTTTCACTCAGTCGATTTACATCAACAGCTTTGTGGAGACCGCCCACGGGCCGCGGCGACTCAATGGGAGCGGGATCTGGCGTTTCCGTCCGGAGACCGAACGCCTCGAGATCTTCTCACGCGGAATGGTCAATCCGTGGGGACTGGCCTTCGACTACTGGGGACGGGGATTCGGGACCGACGGCGCGGGTGGCTCGGGACCGCACGATGTCTTTCCGGGCTCCGCCTTTGGAACCGCGGTGGGTGCGCCGAGAGTCATGAGGGGGCTCATCCCGGGGAAGCCCAAGAACACGGCTGCGGAGTTCATGACGGGCCGCCATATTCCCACGCACTGGCAGGGAAGCATGCTTGGCAACGACTTCCGCGCGAATCGCACCGTGCGCTACGAGCTGGAAGAACGTGGGAGCGGATTCGCAGCCAAGGAGGTGGAGACCGTCCTGCGTTCCAGCCACCGCTCTTTTCGCCCGGTCGATATCAAGATGGGACCGGATGGCGCCATCTACGTCGTCGATTGGTACAATCCGATCATCGACCACGGCGAGGTAGACTTTCATCACCCGCTGCGGGACAAGTCGCACGGCCGGATTTGGCGCTTGACGGTGCGTGATCGCGACCTGGTGGAGCGTCCCAAGATCGCGGAAGCGACGAATGGAGAGCTTCTCGATCATCTCAAGGCACCGGAGCAGTATACTCGCACGCAGGCCAACCGTGAGTTGGTGTGGCGGAAGGTTTCGGCGGCGGCGATTGACGCCATCGTCAACAATCTCGATCCAACAGATCCGGAGTTCGATCATCATCGGTTGGAGGCTCTCTGGCTTTGCACCGCCCTCAATCACAAACCCATCGAGTCCCTGTGGCAGTTGTTGGCGGCAGCCGATCCACGGATTCGCGCGGCGGCTGTGCGGGTGGCGGGACGGAAACCGGCAGGAATGAAGCATCTTGCCCTCGCGGTGGAAGACGAACATCCGCGCGTGCGTCTGGCGGCGGTCTGTGCGCTGCGGGAACTAGGTTCGCTGGAAGCGGCCAACCTGGCGCTGCGGGCGCTCGATTACGAGGTCGACGGCAATCTCGATTTCGCCCTTGAAATGACGGTGCGCGACACCAGCGATCAGTGGCTCCCGGCCATGCAGGCCGGCAAGATAGTCTTTGATGGAAATGCCGGCCACCTCTCCTACGCCTTGAAGAAGGTCAAGGATCCTCGCGCGATCGAGGCTCTCTCCGAAGTAGTGAAGAAAGGGGAATTGAAGGGAGACGATCTGGCGAATGCGGTTGCCACGGTGGCGGCCCTCGGGGAAGCGGCCCGGATCGGAGAGATGCTCGATCTGACCAAGGGCGCCCCCGAGCTTCTCATCGCCCTTGCTCGCGGCGCGGAGTTCAGTTCCACGGTTCCTCCGCAGAGTGAACGGGCGGCGAGTTACCTGTCTGCCAAGAATGAAGCCGTGCGCATTGCCGCTGCAGCGCTCATCGGCTACTGGAAAGTTTCCTCCGGCAAGGACCAACTCACGCAACAAGCTGCGGCTGCGCAGAGCACCGCAGAGCGCCTCGCCATGACCACTGCCTTGGCCAGTCTCGGTGCCACCGATGCCTTGACCGAGCTTTGGGTGGCCGGGAAATCCGCCAGCGTGAGGGCTGCCGCCATTGCTGCGCAAGCGCGCCTCAGTCCCAAGTCCGCCGCCGCTCCTGCCGTGCAGATTCTCGGCAAACTCGTGGATGCTGACGACGCCCGGATTGTGTTTGAAGGATTTCTCGCTCGGGAAGAGGGACCGGGCCTGCTCGCTCAGGCGCTGGCAAACGCGAAGCTGAGTGAGACGGTGGCCTTGGCCGGAAGCCGGAGTGCCTCGGCCTCCGGGCGTGAGGTGGGCCAGCTAATCGCGGCGCTGAACAAGGCCGGCGGCCTCAAGCCCGTTTCCCAAGCTCTCTCGCCAGAGGAAAGGCGCGTGCTCATCGCGGATGTGGCCAAAATGGGTTCCTCCGTCCGGGGAAGGCAAGTGTATGAGCGCACCGCCATGGTATGCACGACCTGCCATCTCGTGAGCGGCAAAGGCGGCAAGTTGGGACCGGATTTGAGCACGGTGGGATCCTACATGACTCCCGAGTCCATTCTCGAGTCGCTGCTGAATCCGAGCACCGACATCAAGCAGGGTTACGAGACGGTGATGGTGACCAAGAAGGACAAGACCCTGGTGAGCGGCTTGTTACAGCGCAAGACGGACAATTCCATCCTCGTGCGTGACCCTACCGGCAAGGTGGTTTCCATTCCCAGCGGCGAGGTAGCCAAGGTCGATACCAGTCCGGTTTCGCTCATGCCTCCCGGACTGACTTCGAGCCTGCGGCGGGATGAGCTAGTAGATTTGATGAAATATCTTACTTCACTGGGCAAATAGTCAGTAAGACCCGTAGCCATGAAACCTCCGAATAGAGGGACAGCAGCATACCAAGCGGAAGCCTTTGGACTGCTGCAGCCTCAGACATCCTGACCCCTTCCGGAATATGTCGTCGGCCCGGGAAATTGGATGAGCCCATCAGCAAATTGGTGAGCGGCAAGCATCACGCGCCAACGGCGCACCTTCATCGTAGCCTGGGGCAGCGCCCCAGGAATCCCGGCCCCATCCAGGATCGCAGCCTGAAGGGCTGCCTCACCGGTGAAGCAGCCCTTCAGGCTGCGGATCGTGAACACGCTCTGAGGTCCTGGCGCGGCGCTACGCTCTGCACCAGGCTACGATGAGCAGGGGCCGTTGGCCCAATGATTTTCGGCCGGCGGGCTCATCCGTCCTCCGCCGATCTCGCAGCAGGGTTCCGCAGTCCAGGGTCCGAGCATCCGCGTCGAGCACGCGGGCCCCTGAGGCCCCTAGGCGCCGATCAGCCAGTTGGTCAAGCGACCGGCCCGGCGGCACGTTCCAATGCGCTCGTGGGCTTTGTCGAGCAACCCTTCCTGGCGGGACGACCGCGGGTGAAGGCCGTCAAGGAAGCCGGGAAAGGTCCAGTCCCAGAACACCAACGCCGCGACGAGTCCGGACTGGAATCTCTCGCGCAGTTCTTCATTCCGAAAGTCCGCGCCCACATCCAGGATGCGGTCGAGGTCGCCATTGTTCAGCATGGCGTAGGCGAAGGCAATCCCCTGCATGGCAGCTGAACTGTCGAGGCCCTCCAGGGCAATGGCTTCTCGAACCGCGCTGCCGAGATTGAACTTCTTGAGGTAGAGCGCCCGTCCATGGCCGTGAGCCAGGAGGCCCTGCACATCCGCCGGGAACTTGTCGACGAACTCGGCCCATGGCGTAAGCCGGGTGCGCGGTATGCGAGTCCGGGAGAGGGCGCGGAAGATCGAGCGATAGACCCTGGTGCTCTGCAAGGCCCAGATGCAACCGATCGATTCGTAGGCGAATTGCCGAAAATCCGGATGGGCGCAGGACTCGATCAAACCGGAGATCCCCTCCGCGCAGAACCCGGCCAGTTCCGTCGCGGCAAAGCCGAGTCCGGTGTGCGAAATCGGTTGCACCTCCGGGGGAAGATCGATCCCGTGCAAGGTGCGGTTTCCGTCGCGGCAATACGAAAAGCAGATTCTCTCCAGCTTCCAGATGCCAACCGCTTTTTCTCGCAAGCCCTCGCCCATCGCGGCTTCGCGGTGCACGGCGGTCATGGCGTCAAGGAAGGTCTCTCGATCGAAGGGCCCGCGCAAGGAGCGGTGACTAATCACCCGGATCGGATAGAGCGAGCGCACCAGGGCACGCCATCGCGGCACACAATCGGCCGGCTGCTCCTTCGCTCCCAGGGACTTGGCGATGCGTTCGGTTTTGCCCATTTCATTGCTGCGGGTTTCGTGGCGCAACTGAGTATCTCACAAAACTGGGCCGGTCATTCAAAGCAAGATTTGCAAAATCACGGTCAGGGTAAGATTGTCCTTCGCATCGCCGAGCCTATGGTGGTCAATCGCGTGAAAGTTAGAGCACATCAAAGGGATAACTCGCAGATGCCATGAAGGGGAACAGGAGAGCTACGCAGAATTCGGCAAAAGGAAATCGAACGCTAGGCTGGTTTCTTGCCGGCGTCCTTGCCCTTTGGTTTGTGACCGTCTCCTCTTTCGCCTTCGCGGGCTTTTTCGAGCGCGCGACGGAGGAGTTTCCCGCGGCCGTCCTGATTGGTTTCCTGGGTCCCATCGTCCTTTTCCTGGTCGCCTATTGGTCGTCAAAATCGCTCAGGCGTTTCGTGCTTACGATGGACCTCTCGGTGGCCACTGCGGTGCAGGGGGGAAGATTCGGGGGGCTGGCGTTTCTCGGATTCTATGCCCACGGGATGTTGCCCGGATTCTTTGCCTGGCCGGCCGGACTCGGCGACATGGCGATCGGTATCACTGCGCCCTGGATCGCGATGCGCCTGGAGCGGCATCCCGAGTTCGTCGCCAGTAAAACATACATCGGGTGGAACGTTTTCGGCCTGCTCGATTTCGTGGTCGCGATCGGCACGGGCATTCTCTGCTCGGGCATCGCGATGGGAACCTTCGGGACGACCACGACGGAAATCATGTCCCAGGTTCCCCTCGTCTTCGTCCCGGTCTTCTTCGTGCCCCTGTATTCGATTCTCCATCTGGTCGGCCTCTTGCGCGCGTGGGCGGCATAGCGAGACGGCCCGACAACTGCGCGGCAACTGCGGCGGGCATCGTCAGCGGAGTCACGGGATTCGGGCCAGCCCGCGGGGCAAGTGCCTTTCCTGCAGTGCCGGGTCGGCCTGCGGGCCCGATGGAATTGCCGCAAGAGAATAGAGAAAGCAAGGTCATCATTATTCTGTTCAGCGCTTGGGTTCTGGGATCGAGTCACGCCCAGTTTCCTGGTGGACGGGTGGAAGGAGCGGGCCGGCCTTTTGACCACCACCTCAATTTGCAGCCGGCCAGCTAAACGGCTTCCCGCCCGTGAACTGGTCGCTTGTGATGCTGGAACACCAGAAACGTTCGATGTGCTCGGTCATGATCTCGGTCCCGCGGTGGTGATCGACGTGGGGCGGTTGGCGGGGATCATAAAGGGAATCGGTCAGGTCTCGCATGAGGGCCACCTTGTAGTCCTGGTAGACGAGATTCCGGATCCCGAAGGGACGCCCCATCATGCAGACGTTCAACGATACCCCGGCTACCAGGACGTTCTTGATTCCTCGTTGCTTGAAGAGGTAAAGGGCCTCCAGGTTGTCGCCCACGATGGCGTCCTCCGGCGCGATTGCGATGCTCTCCACTTGGCGGGTGTCGTGGTGGAAGGGCTTGCAGCGTGGGGTGCAATCGCAACCGGTCCCGGTGGGGTCGTAGATCGGACAATTGCTCTCACGCCGCAGATTCGGAGCGCCCCAGGGCGCCGTCGTCAGGTCGATGTGGTCCCATCTCGGCGGCGGCTGGACCCTGGGCAGCGAGAGCTGGACCGGCGGAGCAGCGCGGGCGAGCTGCCGTTGCGCGTAGTCCTGGTAGAATCGGTTGGTGGGGTGATCCGGTTGGCGAGTGGGGCAGCTCGGCGCATGCACGATCAAGACCCCCTGCTCGCGGAGTCGATTGGCCAGGCGATCGATGGGTGGACCCAGCAGGGCGGTGCGGCGCGCGGTTCCCTTGCACCAATGCTCACGCCACATATCACAAATGACCAGCGCCGTCTGGTTCGGAGCCCATCGCTGTTGCGTGGAAATCGTCTTCCAATCGTCTCCCCCATCGTCACTTTCGATTCGCCGTCGGCTCGCAAATCTCAGGGGTGGTCGATCGAGTCTCGGGACGGCCGATTGCGCTTCCTCGACCGGCCAACACGCTTGCAGGGTGGGACGCAGGGCCTCGGCCCAGATCCGGTAGCCCTCGGCCGTGAGGTGGATCCCATCGGGCGAAAGGTCCTCGGGAAAGGAACCGTCCTTCGTGAGAAAACGCGAGGTGAGGTCCAGGAATCGGACCCTCTCGATCTTCCCGAGTTTGGCCAGCAATTCATTCAGTTCGACGACCTTGCGACGCTCCGGTGATTCGGAGGTACGCCCCGCCGGGAAGGTGGCGAGGAGGAGAATCTCGCACTCGGGAAGTCGCTCGCGAAGCTTTGCAACCAGGGTGTGCATGCCGTGGGCGATGTCGCGGGCGCGGTGCGCGGGCGAACCCAGAACGTTGTTCACCCCCGCCATGAGAATCACCCCGCGGGGCCGGGCCTCCGTCAGGCCGTGGTCCAATTGCCAGAGGATGTGCTGGGTCTGGCTCCCG
>CAUZKZ010000164.1:0-10570 GCA_963580345.1 Verrucomicrobiia bacterium
AAATGGCTTTTAACATACCGAGCTTGCCGACTCGCTCAGTAGGTCAACCTAAAAGTTGGCTTTTCTTCACTTTTATCTCACTGATAACCAATCAGTTCCGACGCTAGATTGACGCGAATGCCCTTCGGCGTTGATCTGCTTTACTCCTCGTCCATCAACGTCGATCGCACGGTAGAGATTACCGGGACGCTGTTCACCCAGGAGTAGGACTTTCCCTGAGTATTTTCTGCTGATGAACAAAACATTTCAATTTTTTGTCGATACGACGTTTCGTGCCAGGTCGAAACTTGGTGGCGGGCTGACGTTGCTCCTCCCGACAAGTCTGTTTGCGATCGGAATTTCGTTGCTCGTGGCCGAGGGATTCCGGATGAAGCCTTTCGAAGTGAAGGGAAAAATCAGTCCCCGGCCGACTCATGCTCAGCTGAAGATGAAACGGAAGGATGTGAAGGTCGACGAGAAAATCAAGTTGGCCGACGAGCCGATAGAAATGGGGAAGATCCGGAGTGGGAAGACGGAGAGTCTCATCAAACGCTCCGCGATCATTTCATTCGGCGAGCATTGGACGCTTGTTCCGAAAAAGTCGCTCCTCAACGTCCCCAAGCACCTCGCCAATCGAGTCGATGGCGAGCGGAAGGGAAAACTTCTGGGTTGGAAGGATTTCTACGAAAAGAATCGCGGATGGCTGCAACAGCAGGAAGTGAATATTGCCCAAGCGCGGGAAGGGGCCGAAATGCCCGAAGGATTAGTCAAATCCTACCTTACTTCGGGACGCGTCGTGGTGGCCGTATGCCGCGGAGGTCCGATCTCGCTCAAGGCGCCGGAGGAGGAAGAGGAGCCTGCAAAGCTCGTGCAGAAGGCCGAAAAGGCGCCGCTCAAGCCGGGTCGATACACTCCGGCACTGAAGTAGCTCCATCCTTGAGTTTGGGCTCGCGTGAGTAGATACTGCCGGCGTGGAGCAAGCGGTCCTGCAATTGCACTTTTTGTTTACCGAGGCGGGGCGGCGCTGCGCCCCAAGGCGGCCAGGCCTCCAGGGGATCGATGCGGTCCTCTCGGCGCAGGCCGGATCCCTCTGCCGCGACCTTGGGCTGGCGGCATTGGCGGGCCGTGTGAAAGTGCGCTGGAACACCAGGATGCGCTCAACCGCAGGCCGGGCGACCTGGACGGACGCGGAGATCGAACTCAATCCGGCGCTGGTCAAGATTTCCGAAAGCGAAGTCGAGCGCACCTTCCTGCATGAACTGGCCCATCTGGTGGCCTATGAGCGAGCGGGCAATCGCCGGATTCGGCCGCACGGACGGGAGTGGCGGAGAGCCTGCTGCGACCTGGGTATTCCCGGCGAGCGGGCCGGGCACACTCTCCCGCTTCCCTCCAGGACGCTTCGTCGCAAGTGGCGCTACTTCTGCCCCGGATGTTGGGCGATTGTGGAACGGGTGAAGCGCATGCGGGGGCACTCGGCGTGCTATACCTGCTGCCTCAAGCACAATTCCGGCGAGTACGACGAACGCTTTCAGTTTGTGGAGAAACGGATCGGTGCTTGAGAAGCGGGCAACCGCTACCCCGCTTTCTTCCCGGCCGGTGCGGCTAACTGCGGGAACAGTTCGAGGACCCGTTTCGGGAAGGTATTCGGCCATCCCTCGTTGGTGGACTGCAAGCCGGCACGGGTGCGGCCGTGGTGAAGGGCATGTTGAAGGTCGGCCACCAGGTCCCGGACGATATCGGGATGGGTTTCCTGGACGTTGGTGGATTCGGCGGGGTCCTGCGCGAGGTTGAAGAGTTGGATGGGCGGCAGGGTCTTGTCTTTCAGCGCGACATTGGGCCTGGGTGCGGACCAGCCGCCGGACCCGGGGCAGAGGCAGAGCTTCCATGGCCCCTTGCGGATGGCGAAGGAGCCATTGATCGAGTGATGAATGGTGAAAGGGCGGATGGGAGTGCTCCGTGCGGGATGCTCGAGCGCGGCAAGGATGGAAAAGGAATCTTCCGCGGCGTTGGAAGAAAGCTTGCGGGCCTCTCCCAGGATCTCGGCAACGGTGGCAAAGAAATCGGTGGTGCATACCGTCAGATCGCAGCTGGCACCGGGCGGCACCCGCCCGGGCCAGCGCACCAGGAAGGGCACGCGGTGACCGCCTTCGTAGATGTCGGCTTTGTGGCCGCGCCATCCGGCATTGGGCTTGTGCCCCTTCTTGACAAGCATGCCGATATTGGCAGCCGGCGAGCAGCCGTTGTCGGTCGTGAAAAGTAGGAAGGTATCGCCGGCGATGCCCTGCTCTTCCAGTTCCTTCATGACTTCGCCGACCACCCAGTCCGTCTCCATCACGAAGTCACCGTACTTGCCGAGGGGAGATTTGCCCTGCCACTTCTTGGACGGGACGATGGGGGTGTGGGGGCTGGTGAGGGGGAGATAGAGAAAAAACGGGGACTTCGCTTCGACCGAATCCTTGATGAAGGCCCGCGACTCGCGCGCGAAATCGACGAGGCAGTTTTCCGCTTCAAAATCGGGCAGAGCAGGACCTTGGCGGTTCCAGCCCTTCGAGACGGTTGGAATTCCGACCGGCACGTCGTCGCGGAGGTAGAGATAGGGCGCCATGTCGAGCGAAGCGGGAAAGAGGAAGTCATGAGTGAAGCCGAGTTTCAGGGGGCCGAGTTGCGGAGGCCTGGAAAAGTCGATATTCCAGCAGGTTCCGCGGGTCGGACCGATGGCGGCCTTGGCGGGTTTCTCCAGCATGTGCCAGTTCAGGCCGAGGTGCCACTTGCCGATCGCGCAGGTGCGGTAGCCCTGACCTTTCAAGAGGCCCGCCACGGTGAGGCGCTTGGGATCCATGATAGACCGGTCCGGCGGAAACAAGACGTGCTTTTTCAGCGGCGAGCGCCAGTTGTAGCGACCGGTGAGGATGCCGTAGCGGGTGGGGGTGCAGACCGACGAGGTGGTGTGGGCATCCGTGAACCGCATCCCCTCGGCACGCAGACGGTCGAGGTGCGGGGTGGCGATTTTTCCTCCGGCGTGAGCGACATCGCCATATCCCATGTCATCGGCCAGGATGAAGATGAAGTTGGGACCGGCGGTCGCACCGGCCGCGAGGAGAGCACAAGCGAGGGCAAGGAGGCAGAGTGATTTCACAGTGTTATTGTTTATTCTGGCATGGCGCCTGGAAAGCGCCGCCACGAGTTGCAGGCCTGGCGGGCAGGCGAAATCGTCTGACAGCTACGCGGAGTGGCGAGGACAATTTACAGGGAATTCCAGAAGGGTTGGAGAGGAGAAAATCCTCTTTATCAGCGCCGCGAAGAGACTAGACCGGTTGCATGCACTTCAAACTTCGTCTCTTCCTGTCGATCGGGCTGATCACCTTCCTGCCTGGATCTGCGGCCCGGGCGGGCAACTGGGTGGATCTGTTTGACGGCAAGACCACCAAGGGGTGGACGCCGCGCTCGAAAGTGGTTCGCTTCGAGGCGGAGGAGGGGGTGCTTGCCCTGCACTCCAGGACGAACTGTTGGGTGACGACCGAGGTCACGATGGGGGACTTCGAAGCGGAGTTGGAAGTTTTGCTTCCCGGGGATGCGAAGGAGGTGAATTTCAATTCCGGGTTTGCCTATCGTTGCACCGGCGCAAAAGGCAAGCCGAAGGGCTATCAGTGTGAAATCGATCTGCAGAAGCCGGCCGGCATTTACGGGATCGGGTTGGGAGGCTGGTTGTTTCCGACGGGGGATTCGCAGGCCGACTACTCAAAGCGGATCGTGGGCCTCCTGAAGCCGAGGGAGTGGAACCACTTCCGGGTCGTGGCGCAGGGGTCGCAGGTGCGCACCTATCTGAACGGAACGCTGGTGGCGGACATCCACGAGACGCGTAACCTGTCCGGTTATTTCGGGATCCAGCATCACGGAAAGGGGGGCACGGTGCGGTTCCGCAAGATCCGGGCCCGCAAGCTCCATCCTAACCTTCTCTGGATCACGGCGGAGGACATGAGCCCGTTTCTCGGTTGTTATGGGGACAAATTCGCCACCACGCCGCACATCGACAAGCTCGCCAGGCAAAGCGTGCGGTACACCCGCGCCTTTGCAGTCGCTCCGGTGTGCTCGCCGTCGCGGGCCTGCCTGATCACGGGAATGTCGACCATGAGTCTCGGAGCACACCAGATGCGTTCGGAGTTTCCGCTTCCCACCGGCGTGAAGGGATTTCCGTCCTACCTGCGCGCGGCGGGATACTTCACGACCAACAACGCCAAGACCGACTACAACAATGCGGATGCCGAGCGGCTCACTACGGAATCGTGGAACGAGTCCAGCGCCAAGGCGCATTGGCGGAACAAGGGACGCGGGAAAGGGCAGCCGTTCTTTGCGGTCTTCAATGACATGACCAGCCACCAGTCGCGCACCACGGTGTGGCCGCACAAGGTGTTCGTGCGGGAGGTGCAGTCCAAGCTCGAGAAGAGCGAGATTCACGACCCGGGCAAGGTGCCGCTGCCGGCCTACTACCCCGATACGCCCATCGTCCGGAAGGAATGGGCGCGGATGTACGACTGCGTGACGGCGATGGACAAAAACACCGGGCGCATCCTCGCCGAACTCGAGGAGGACGGTCTCGCCGAAGACACGATTGTCTTCTTCTATTCCGATCACGGGACCGGCATGCCGCGGGGGAAGCGGATGCTGCATGACTCCGGAATGCGGGTGGCGCTGATCGTGCGGTTCCCGAAGAAGTACCAGCACCTCGCTCCCTCCGCGCCCGGAACGGTGTGCGATGAGCTCGTGAGCTTCGTCGATTTTCCCGGCACGACCCTGAGCCTCGCCGGACTCGATGTGCCTTCTTACATGCAGGGCCGCTATTTCCTGGGGTCGGATCCCGGCCCGCCGCGGGAGTATGTGTACGGCTGCCGCGACCGCGTCGACGAGATGTTCGAGATGGCTCGCTCGGTGCGGAGCAAGCGCTACCTCTACATCCGCAACTACCATCCTTACCTGAGCTACAACCAGCCCAGCGTCTTTCCGGACCTGGGGGAGATCCGGCGCGAGATTTCCCGGATCGCCGCCGAGAAGCCGGACTCCCTGACTCCCGCGCAGCTCGACTACGCCGGGCCCGCCAAGCCGGTGGAAGCATTCTACGACTGCGAAGCGGATCCCGACAACCTGCGCAACCTGGTGGGGCCCGGGATGAGCGCTGCGCAGCGGGCGGCGCTCGACCAGCACCGCAGGGCGTTCCGTGCGCAACGGGCGCGGCTCCTCGATCCTGGAGCGATTCCCGAGTGCGAGATGTGGAAATGGGTGCGCAACGAGGGCGTGCCGCTGCGCGACATCCTGTTGGGAAAAACCAATCATCGCCCGCCGCTGGAGCATGCGTGGGCCGCGGCGGACCTGGTCGGCACAGGCAAGACGGAGGAGATGCTGAAGTTGCTGGAATCCGCGGCTGCCTCCGAGCGTTACTGGGCCATCATCGCGCTGCGGCAAGCCGGTTTCGGCGACAACGAGAAGGTGATCGACTACCTCGATGACATTGCGCCAGCGGTGCGCATCGAGACCGCGGACTGGCTGGCGCATCACGCCAGGTATCGCGAGGCGGCCCTGACGCGGCTCGTGAAGGAACTGGGACACAAGGACTGGTGGACCGCCCTGCGGGCCTGCCGGGCCATCGAGCTGTTAGAGAAGGACGCGGAGGCCGCGAAATCGGCCATGCGCAAGCTCTACGATGCGACCCGCAACGAGAAGGGCGACGGGCCGTTCTACCTGGCCTTCTCGTCGGGAGCCTTCCTCGAGAAATTCGGCGAGCCCACCAAGGCGTGGGACTTCTCCCCCGGGGCGGGCGCCTTCACGCCCGAGCCCGAGAAGAAGCAGGACCGCGACCGGGCGCGGATCGGGAAGTAGGCGCCATGTTCATCGTTCCTGCGACCCGACTCCCGACCCCGGGACCCATTGCGGCGATGCTCGCCGCAATGGATGCGACGGTGGCGAAGTTCAAGGGGAAGTAAGCGGCGGGCTGGAACGCCCTGCGCGACGAGAAACTGGCGCGCATGAAAGAGATGGGACTCGTGCATCGTGCCACGACTCGGAAAAATCCGCCGCTTTTCCCATTATTGTCTGTCCTCCCGGTGGTCTTGTATCAAGAGAGACTCCAACCATGGCCACCATCGAGGACAAAGAGATCGTTTCCGGCCTCGAGCGGGCTCGCGCCGTTCGGGCCAGGACCCTGGAGATGCTCGAGGGCCTGTCACAGGAGCAGATGAACCGCCGGCCTACGCATGGCAGCTGGCTCGACGGCGAAAAGGGCAAATGGTCGCTGGGAGAGCATGCCGACCACATCCTTCGCGTCGAAGACCATATGCGCACCGAAATCATCGGGAAGTTGATCGAGATGTCGGCCTCGAACAGCCGGCCGTATCTGCGGAAAACGCTGGCGGAGATTCGATTGATTTCAACCCTCATTCCACGGCCCTTGCAGGGCCCGGCGGAGGTTTTTTTCCAACTCAGCAACAAGGTGAGCCGCTTCGTTGTCCCCCGGTGGGTGGTCGAGCAACTCTTTCGCCACACGAGATTTCCGGCCACCACCCCGGAACCCTGGCAGCCGCGGGCCGGACGTCCCAGGGACGAACTGCTTGCCGAGCTAACGACCTCGCTGGACCTGATGGATGAGATGTTCGGAAAAGTTCCCGGGGCTGACTACCAGCACATGGTCTTCGAGCACACGGTGGTCGGCCGTCATACCGTGCCTCAATTGCTCAGAATCATTTCCATCCACGAGGAGTGGCACCAGGACCGCATTACCGAACTTCTGAAGGCGTAAGGTTCTCATTGAAGACGATGGAAGCCGCCCACGATCAAGGGGCACGGGCAATCACTCCCGGTGCCGGCGCCCCATGAGGCGTCCCGGTAGAAGGCGGCTGCGTTGTCTCGCTGAATCCCGGGACCGGTGTCCCGGGCCGGTGTGATGCGCCCCTTGCGGCCAGCCTCTACTTGTCCCGCAAATCGTAGCAAATCAACCGCGAACCGAGGGCGTTTTGGTTTACGAAGAGCAAGCCGCGGTTCACGGTGGGCACGCCCCAGGTTTCCGGTGCGTGGAAGAGCTGGGCCTGGGCGAGAATCTTCGCGCCCTTCGGAGTGAGGTCGAGCCAGAGGAGGGTTCCCTGCGCGCCCAGGCACAGAAAGGCACCGTCCACCTGGAGCAAACTCGCCCGTCCCAGGCGCGCCCCCTTGATCTCAATGCCGTCTCGCCACATTTCGCGGCCGGTCTTGATTTCGTAGCAAACCATCTCGGTTCCTGCGGTTCCGTCGATGCCGTAGAGGTAACCGTCGTGCGCGACCGGGGTGGTGAACTGGCTGCCGAACCGATCCGCCTTCCAGCGGAGCTTCACCGAGCCGTCCGGCGCGAACTCCACCATGGCCCCGCCTTCTGTGTAGCTTTCCGTGACGAAAACCGAGTTTCCAGCTGCGACCGGAGAGGCCGCGTTGACGGAAGCGAACATGCGGGCTCGCCAGGGAAACGCTCCGTCCAATGCCCCGGACTTCGGATCGAGACTGAGGAGCCCTCCGGTTGGCGGATCGACCTTTCCGCCGGCAAACACGAGGATTCGCTTCTTGCCGTGAATGGTGGCTGAGACCGGAGAGGCGTAACTGGCGTGCCAGTCGTGCTTCGTGCTCCAGACCAGTTCGCCGGTGCGCTTCCTGAAGCTGGCGACGCAGATCTTGCCGCCGACGTTGACGATGAGTTGGTTGCCATGAACCAGCGGGCAGCTCCCTCTCCCGAAGAAAAACGGCGCGGGCCCGTATTCCTTGTCGAGGTTGGTTTTCCAGACGAGCCGGCCGGTTTTCAGGTTGAGACAATGCAGATCGCCGCGCACGCCGACGGTGAAAACCAGGTCGCCGTCGATCACCGGTCCGGACCGGGGCGCGTCAGAGGTTCCGAAGCTCGAACCGAGCCGCACCGCGTAATCGAATTTCCAGTGCCGCTTGCCGGTTTCGGGCTGGAGGCATTCGATCACTTCCCGGTCATCCATGGCGTGGATCATCACCAGGTAATCCCCGGAAACGACCGCCGGGGCGTGCCCGCTTCCGCGCTTGACTTCCCAGACCATCTTGGGGCCGGAGGCGGGCCAGGATTTGAGAAGCTTTGTTTCGTTGGAGTGCAAATCGTGACGCGGTCCCAGGAAGCGGGGCCAGTCCTCCGTTTTGGCCTCGGCCGAAAGCGGTTTCGGTGCGGCGTGGAGTGTGAGGCGATCGAAACCCTGCGGTTCGGCAACGGCCAGGCTCGCGCTGAAGAGGGTGAAAAAGAGGAAGGCGGGAGTTTTCACGGCGGGGTTCAGGATCGAGGTTATACGAAAGCGATTCATCCAGAGCTACACGGAATCGTCCCCGAAAGGTAGAAGCGTCCCGGCCTGATTGCCAGTCGCGGTTTCGGAGCGTGCGAAGCAATTTTCCGCGGACCCTGGCGCAAACGCGCGTTTGGTGACTCGTTGACGCGATCGGATCCCAGGGTGGCCCCCGCCCGGGGCGGGGTTACCCTGGGCTGTGATGTGGTGCCCCTTCAGGGCACTCCGAATTCCGCTTTTTCTCCGGGCGGCAGTTGACAGGACGAGAAGTAGTCTTTCTCTTGCTCCCGGAGAATCGCAAGAGTGCGAATTCCGAGGATTTCTTCGTTTCATGAAAAGAAGAGCGGTGATAACCGGCTGCGGGATTGTGTCGAGCATCGGCAACAATTGCAGCCAGGTGTTGGATTCCTTGGAGCAGAACAAGTCCGGGTTGGCAGGTGTCCCCGAGTGGGGCGAACTTGGCCTGAAAAGTCAAGTGGCGGGGACCATCGAGGGCATCGACGAAAAGGCGGTTCGACTGGAAATTGGTCCCAACAGCCGTTACATGGATTTGTCCGCCCTCTACAGTGTTTTGGCGTCGGCGGATTCAATTTGTTATCGAATATCGCCCCATGGCTGTAAATCAACGTTTTACGCATTTTCGTTCTGACCAAACCCCCGTGATTCCAAGGGTTGGAGGGCTTCGTTCAGAACAAAAATGCCGTCCTGTTCTGCGGTTCCAGATTATTCTTTAGCAAATTGAATCCGCGGTCCATAGAAGCGGTGGGTAACAGCGGATTGCAGGGCGGAGACCTGGCGACCCCCAGGGCGGGTTGTATCGTGGGGCCGGGATTCGCCAATTCGGATCCCATTTTTGCGGCGGGATCCAAGCTCTATTTCAAAAAGGGGCGAATCAGTCCCTATGGGGTGACACGAAGTATGACGAGCAGTTGCTCCGCCAACCTGACAAATGTGTACAAAATAAAAGGGCGGAGCTATTCGATGTCTTCGGCGTGTGCCACCGCCCTGCACAATATCGGCCATGCTATGGAATTGGTCGAGTGGGGCATTTGCGATATCGTTCTGGCCGGCGGAGCAGACGAACTTTACGCTATTTATACGTCCCTGTTCGACGGCATGAGGGCAGCCATCTCCACGTCGTTCAATCATGAACCGGAGAGGGCATCGCGACCCTATGATAAGAATCGGGATGGATTCGTGATCAGCGGCGGCGGCGGGATCGTGGTTGTTGAAGAACGCGAACGAGCGAAAGGAAGGGGCGCCAAGATTTATGCCGAGATCCTGGGCTACGGCGCCAGCTCAGACGGCCACGATATCATCCAGCCCGACCCGCAGGGTGAGGGAGCGTACCGGGCCATGGAACAGGCGATCGAGATGGCGGGCTGTGCGAGAAGTGAAGTCGATTATGTCAACACCCACGGCACCTCGACGCCGGCTGGTGACATTGCCGAGGCATTTGCGATGGATCGCCTTTTCGGGGATCACAAGCCCGCGATCTCATCCACCAAGTCGCTCACCGGCCATGGCATCGGGGCCAGCGGGGTTCAGGAATTGATTTACTGCCTCTTGATGATGGAGCATGGTTTTGTCACCGCTTCTGTGAATATAGATGATTTGGATCCGGCGCTTCCGGACCTGAATATCATCACCGAGAACAGGAAAGCGGAATTACAAATCGTGCTTACAAACAGTTTCGGGTTCGGCGGAACAAATGGCAGCATGCTGCTCGGCAAAGAACAGGGCCAAGAATAATTGCCGGAATCCCAGAGAAGACTTAGATAGCGCAATGGAAAGAGACGAGCTGCTGAAGAAACTGTCGGAATTTCTGAATGAGGCCATGATGGGGCGCGCGGCGGACATCAAGCCGGATGATGATCTGGCGAAGAAGGGCCTCGATTCAATGGGAACCGTCGAATTCGTCACCCTGGTGGAGGAGGAATTTGGGCTGGACGAAGTGAGGCCGGATGAAATCGCCAGCATAAAGACCCTGAATGACGCCGTGGATATGGTGCTTGGCAGGCTCGAAAACCAGTGAGCCGCCGGGATGGCGAAGGGGAGGGGCCGGGCCACCTCTTTCGAATTGGCGCAGGGCCGGCACCCGTGGCAATGCTGCGTGCGGAGGTTGAGTCGCGGCCTGCGGGGACGGCATTCGGTGGTGCGACGCCGGGCTAAGGGGAATGGCACAAGGATAAGCGGCCTTCTCGATCCCAGAGGGATCACAGCGTGTAGCCAGGGGTTGAGCGCAGCGACACCCCTGGACATTGATACGAGGGGAACCCGAC
>CAUZKZ010000165.1:0-10563 GCA_963580345.1 Verrucomicrobiia bacterium
CTTCCGCAGCAATGTCCGCTTTCGCCGAAAGCGGACGTCATTTTGCAGGAACAAACGAACAGGCCCGAGGACTGACCTCATCCGCCACCGCAATTGGACTGCAACCGGCGTGGCCCCAAGCTTCAGGCGCGGCCGAGTCTTCGACCTTCCCTCCTGCTTCGCAACGGACAAATGACCTCTATTTAGTCCCACTGATTTTACTGATTCAGAATTCCCTCCGTGCCCTCAGTGGAAGGCCAGATGCCCAAATTGCTCAATTGGTGGATAACAGCCTCAGCCCATCCACGATTCGCGGCTGGGGAGGCGGGGGACGGGTGCAGGATTGTTCCGACGTGGATACCGTCGGGGGCGACCTCCCCGAGGCAGGACTCCGCGTATTTGCCGACGCCGATGGCCCATTCGGGGTTGAGAGCTTCGAGGACCACTTTGAGGTGTCGGTCGCAGGCCTCGTTGAGGGGTGCCTGCTCGGCGGCGGGGAGCTTGTCGGGCGTGCGGTTGCGGCCGGATTCCTCCATGAAGACGAGGGGACAATAATTCAGAACGAGGTGATCGGCGAAGAATCTCTCGGGTGTTCCGAACCGTTCCTTGAAGAGCCCCCACAGGCGCCGGCCGCTGACCTCGGAGCGCTTGCAGTCGAATCCCTCGATCGGGCGCTTGGGGTGTTCGGGATCCGGCTTGCCGATGTCGGCCTCGATGCCGAGCCAGTCGCGGGCTGCCTCAATCTCGCCAAAAGGAATTCCGACCTGCGACATCCCCCATGGACCCGGATTCATCCCCAGAAAGACCACGCGTTTTTTGGAGTCGCCGAATCGTTCGAGGTAGGCGCGGTGCGCATGCCAAGCATAATCCAAGGGGTTGTAGACGTGGGTGACGGGATCGTTAAAATCGAGCTGGTTCACCTCGTCGCGGAGGCGCTCCGCGGCTTCGATGAGCTTGGAGGCGGTGGGTCCCGGATTGGGCATGGGCAGGATCAGGTGTCGAGGGTGGTGGCGAACTCTCTCAGCCGCTGGTAGGTTCTTCGGGACGATTGAAAATGTCCATTCTTGAGGTTGACCAGCGTATCGGCGCAGGCGCCGACCTTCGTGCCGGAGGTGGTCACCGTAATTAACCAGTGATTCGGGAAATGGGTAACAGTCTCGAATGGAGGCGGTTAAATCGATCCGGCAAAATGGGACCGTACCCTCCCGGTTACGATTCATGCATCGACTCACTCCAACCGTCCGATGAACTTATCACTCGAACGATTACCACCATGAGAAAGCAGTTTCCTGGCACAGGTCGGCGTTCCCGGATTGCCTCCCCGCCACTGAACAAAAATTTACTCCCCGTCTAGTGATTCTTCGCCGGCGCCGGCCCTCGCTGAGCCGCGTGCAGAAATCGAAGGCACTCTGACTGGCATCGCCTCCTGGATGTTCCTTTTCCCCACTTTCTATCAGCGAATCGCGGGAAAATATTGCGCTTTTGCAATTGTCCGAAATCCCCTGTACATTATCATGCTCGCACCTCGAGTTGGTCCCACCATTCGAAGCCCAGGCATGAATCAAGTTTTTCTCACGGCCATCGCGTGCGTTGTGCTGGCCCACCTGCCAGCGCTTGCCGAGCAAGTGGGCACCAAACCCGAAATCGATATCGAAGCCCGCCGCGCCTTCTGGTCCTTCCAACCGCTCAGGCCCGTCGCGCCGCCGGAGGTCGAGCGCGCGCCGTGGGTCCGCACGGCGATAGATCGGTTCATTCTTGCCTCCCTGGAAGCGAAGGGACTGACCCCAAACGAGGAGGCCGGCCGGCGCACCCTCGCCCGCCGGGCCTACTTCGACTTGTGGGGCCTCCCACCGGAACCGGCCGAGGTGGAAGCCTTCCTGGCGGAGTCCTCGCCGGAGGCCTACGAGCACATGATCGATCGGCTGCTGGCCGGCCAGCACTACGGCGAACGCTGGGGCCGGCACTGGCTCGACCTGGCCCGCTTCGCGGAAAGCAACGGTTATGCATTCGATAAGGATCGGCCGGGCGCCTACCACTATCGCGACTTCGTCATCAAGGCGTTCAACGAGGACATGCCCTACGACCAGTTCGTCCGGCTGCAGATTGCCGGAGACCAGATCGATCCGGAAGAATACATGGCCCAGGCCGCGACAGGGTTCCTGGCGGCGGGTCCGTTTACCTCCCAGCAGACGCAGAAGGAGCGCGAGCGGAGCCGCTATGAACAGCTGGATGACGTGGTGGGCACGATCGGAACCGCGATGTTGGGACTGACAGTGGGCTGTGCCCGTTGTCATGATCACAAGTACGATCCGCTTCCCACGCAGGACTACTACCGCTTCGTCTCCTGCTTCGCCGAAACCGGCTTCCAGGACTTCGATCACGATCCGGACCCCGCCAAGACGAAGGCGGCCCGGGTCGGGTTTGATGCCGAGCACCAGCCACTGGTCGAAGCGCGGACCAAGTTCGAGCAGGAGACCCTCCCTGGCCGGCTCGAGCAATGGCTAGCCAATCAGTCGAGCCCGAAGGCGCCGGAAAAGCTGGGGAACTGGTATCACATCGGGCCGTTTCAAGGCGCCGATTTCAAGAAGGCTTACGAGGAGGCCTTCGCCCCCGAGAAGGAGATTGAGCTGGAGAAAACGTATGGCAATGACTCGAAGTGGACGCCGCAACCCGATTGGAAGGACGGCCAGGTCCACAACACCCTCCTCGGATTCAATAGCGCCAACTACATCTATCGGACCATCGAGGTGGAGGAGGCGCGCGCCCTGGAAATTTCGTTGGGCCGCGACGATGCCATCAAGGTGTGGCTCAACGGACAGTCGGTCTTGGCCAAGGAAGTGCAGGGTGGCGTCAAACCAGACCAGGATAAGATCACCCTGGCACTGAAGGCCGGGGTCAACGCGCTCTTGATCAAGATCGTCAATGCAGGTGGACCATCCGGATTCTACTTCCTCGCGAACCCGGCTGTCCCCAAAGACATTCACGATATTTTGGCGCTGACTGCCGATAAACGGAACGACGAGCAGAAGCAGGCATTGCTCAAGTGGTTTGCCGCGCGCGATCCGGACTGGACGGTTTTGAATAAGGCCGAACAAGAGCATGCCAAGAAGCAGCCCAAACCGGCGGTTATGAAGGTGCTGGCCGCCCGTAAAGGTGGCACGACCTACAATTTCGGCGACGACACGCGGAAGGTCTACTTTCTCGATCGCGGCGATTCCAATTCCAAGCAGGGGCAGGCCTCGCCGGGATTCTTTCGCGTGCTGGAAACCTCTGAGACGGAGGAGAACCGCTGGCTGGTGACCACCGCTGCGACGGAAGCGGGGGAAGCCGGGGCCGAGCCCCAACCCCGGCCACCACGGGTCGCCCTGGCGCATTGGCTGACGGATGAAAAAGAAGGCGCAGGCCACTTGCTGGCCCGGGTCATCGTCAACCGCCTCTGGCAGCACCACATGGGCCGCGGCATCGTGGCGACGCCCAGCGATTTCGGCAGCCAGGGCCTCGCTCCCACGCACCCCGACCTACTGGACTTCCTGGCCGGCGAGTTGATCCGGGCCCGCTGGCAACTCAAGCCGATCCACAAGATGATCATGATGAGTGCGGTTTACCGCCAGGATGGAAAGAACAATGAACTGGCGGCGAAGGCGGATCCCGATAACACCTTGCACTGGCGGCGAGGAGCGACGCGGCTGGAAGCGGAGGTCATTCGCGATTCCCTCTTGGCGGTCAGTGGAACGCTGCACAAGGCCATGTTCGGCCAAGGGTCCCTCGATCAGGCCCATCCGCGCCGCAGCGTCTACCTCACGGTCAAGCGCGGAAACCTGATTCCCATTTTGCAGATCTTCGATGCTCCCGACGCGATGCAGAGCATTGGAGACCGCGGCGTCACGACCGTTCCGCCCCAGGCCCTGGCAATGATGAATTCGCCTTTCGTGCGACAGCTGGCGGAGAAATTCGCCAAGCGCATCCGAAGCGAAGCAAGCACGACTCCGGCCGAGGTGGTCGACCGGGCCTACGCCTTGGGACTGTCCCGGCCGCCTACGGATGCCGAGAAGCAAGTGATGATTGGGTTCATCGAGAGCCAGGCCGCCACTTACGGCGACAGCAACGAGGCCATGGAACTGGCCGTGGCCGACTACTGCCAGATGATGATGTGCCTCAACGAATTTGTATTTGTCGATTAACTGGAGATCAGAAGATGACACAACCGTTCGATTTCAACTCCCGGCGTGCCTTTCTCCGGAAGGCCGGCCTCGGTTGCGGAGCCCTCGCGTTGACCAAGCTGCTCAGTGATGAAGGATTACTGGCACAGGGGACCTCCAGTGACTCGCTTCCTTCGCCGCACGTCGGAGGACCGCATTTTGCGCCCAAGGCCAAGTCCGTGATCTGGCTCTTCATGCCGGGGAGCCCCTCCCAGATGGACACCTTCGATTACAAACCGGAGTTGCAGAAACGCAACGGGGAGAAGCTCGAGGGTGCTGATCCCAAGACCGGTTTCTTCACGACCAACGGCAAAATTTTGAGCTCGCCATTCAGCTTCAAGCAGTATGGCGAGTCGGGCACCTGGGTTTCCGAGATCTTCCCGCACATGTCACGGCACGTCGATGACATGGCCTTCATCCATTCCTGCTTCTCGCAGTCGAACAATCACACCCCGGCCATGCTGGAGATGAATTCCGGGATGTTTCTGCAAGGGCGTCCGTGTGTTGGTTCGTGGCTCACCTACGGTCTGGGCAGCGAGAACCGGAATCTGCCTGGCTTCGTGGTGTTGCACGGCGCCATGCCCCGGGGCGGCAAGCCCATTTGGGCGCCGGGCTTTCTGCCGAAAGTGTATCAGCCCACTGCGATCGATGGGAGCAAGCCGATCGGGAACCTGGCGCGGCGCAAGGGCATGACGGCGCAACATCAGCGGGCTCAGCTCGATATCCTCAGGGCCATGAATCGGGGCCATGGGGAGCTGCGTCCCCATGAAGCGGATCTGGCAGCGAGGTTGGAATCCTTTGAACTCGCCTACCGGATGCAGACCGCAGCACCGGAGGCGATGGATGTGGGCCAGGAATCAAAAGCCACCCACCAGGCCTACGGGGTCGATCAAAAGGAGACCGAGTTGGTTGCCAGACAATGTATCACGGCGCGGCGACTGATCGAACGCGGGGTGCGCTTCGTGCAGTTATATGCCGGAACCAACGGCGGTGGAGGCGGGGTGGCCGATGTGCCGTGGGACGGCCACAACGACATTGGTGCGAACCACCGCGGTGCCGCCAAGAGCGTCGACCAACCGATCGGGGCGCTGCTGGCAGACTTGAAGGCGCGTGGCATGCTCGAGGAGACGCTGGTGGTGTGGGGAGGGGAGTTCGGCCGCACCTCCGATGCCCAGGACGGCAAAGGCCGCGACCACAATCCGCACGCCTTCACGATGTGGATGGCGGGCGGAGGAATCAAAGGCGGCGTGCACTACGGCACCAGCGATGAGTTCGGTTACAAGGCGGTAGAGAAGCGGGTTGGCGTCAACGATCTGCACGCCACCATCCTGCACCTTTGCGGCATCGATCACGAGCAACTGACCTACCGCTTCAACGGCCGCGACTTCCGGCTGACCGACGTGGCGGGCGAGGTCATCAACGAGATTCTCGCTTGATCAGCCGCCGGGGTTGACCGGCACGCGGTAGATCGGCTCGGCGGGGAGGCCGGTCAGTCCCCTGATTATTTTTCTGCCGGCCCCATCGTCGTCGATGCCGTACGAGACGGTGAGATTACCGGCGACCGGGGCTCGCAGGAAAACCGTTACGGCGTTCTGTGCCGCCGTGGCGGAGATGATGTCGGCGGCCGTCAGCAGGGTGCCGTCGATCTCGAACGACCAGCCCTCGACGGTGGTTCCGGGGATGTCCTTGAAATCACTGACCGCCAGGTCTTGATCGAAGGTCAGGGTGACGGTGCGGTCGTCGGCGGCCAGTTGGGCACCCTGCAGGATCGGGCCCCGACCGGCGCCAACCCCGTAGGTGAATTCGCTGATCGCCGCAGCCCACCATTTGGAGAACGGAATCATCTCTTCCGGCGAATTGAAGTGGATGTGGATCGAGTCGGTATCCAGCGCGATGTCGTAGGTGACGGGACCGGGCGATACCCGGGGGTTGGACCAGGAACTTTGCAGGGCCCGGCGGATCCCGTAGATGTTCTCGCGGTTGGAAAGTTCCTGCCCGCTGATAAAATGGGGGACGTTGCCGATACTGCCGACATAGACGGTATCGAGACTCATGTCGCGATGCACGTCGGCCACGAAGGCGTTCAGGCTGGCGAGGTAGAGGTCGTGGTCGCCGTCGAAGGAAAGACCGGCGTACTGCGCGGAGGGGTTGCAATCGGCTTCGCCCTGGAACCAGAGGAGGGCCCGGACTTTCATGGTGCCGCGGGTCGCGGCGCTCACGGTACTGATCATGCCGGCGTAGTGATTGTTCGCCGACTTCAGCCACTGTTTGAGCCAGGCACCGCTGATGGCGGCAGTGATCAGGCCGATGGGCACGTCGTGGTCGCTGCACAGGTAACTCATGGCGTGCGGCCAAGGCGAACCGTTGCCCGAGGCGGAGGCGGGATGGCGAAGGGGCCTCGATCAGGATTTCGCCGCTCGCCCCCTCCCGTTGGAAGATGGAGTACACGCGGGGGTAGGTGATGGTGAGATTCGAGGCCGGCGGCAGGCGCTCCACGATCCGATAAAAGGCGCGGGCATTGACGAGGTCGCGATCGGCCAGGGCCACCGTTTCGAGAGCGGGGGATCCCGCGGGCGGGATGTCCGCCAGGATCGTCGTCCACGAGCCGTTTTCGAGAGTGAGTGATTTCTGGATGTCGTAGATCCAGCCCTGCCGGGAGGTCCACGCCAAGGTGAGGTCGCCATTGTCGGGGTCGCGGGTGATCCCGGTGATGCGGAATACCACCTCGGGCGCCCGGCCCAGCGTCACGTTGTGGTAGTAGCTGCGGGCCTGCGGGAACGGCGCAAACGCGAAGGTGACCCCCACGCCGGGAGGGGTGGTGAACTGGAGTTCGCCCGGACCGGAGCCGCAGCAGTCATACGGGATCACGCCTGCACTACCCTGCCCCCAGTGCGCGATCACGTCACCTTCGAGCACGGCGAGGTCGGGAAGCGGGTAGGAAGTCGCGAGCGAACCGTCGCCCGCCACGGCGGGAAGATCGTCCGTCACCGTGACGCGGTGGATGACGGTGAACTCGCTCGGACCGCCCGTCGGTCGCAGGACCAAGAGGTCGACGGACTCGGGAATCGTGGAGCCGATGGGCAGCCCGGCGCCCTCGGATCGGGGAGGGATCCGCGAGCCGGCCTACCAGCCCGTGTAGTCCTGCGGCACGTGCTGCTGGGAATTCGAGAGGGAACAGGTCATGTAGAGTTCGCCGAGCACGGGGATCTGGTTTCCACCGAGCCTGTAGTCTCCCCGGCCCGGGCAACTGGGTGGAGGAGTCACGTGCTTGCCCGTACCGATAAGTTCCTCCTCCAGGTCGATGGCGGTTGAGATTCTCCCGGTGTGATCACCGGGCCTCAGGCTGTAGAGGTTGGAGTAACCGCGCACCGCTTGTTGCACTTGCCGGATGTTGGCCAGGCACTGGGCGCGATCGGAGCCCCGCTTCCAGGCGTTGATCCCGATGAAGGAGAGGGAGACGAAGAAGATGAGAACGACGATGATCACCGACAGCTCAGTCAGCGTCAGCCCGGCTTTGTGCCCGGAGGGGGCCAAGGGTAGTAGTTTCATGCAGGAAGAGGTGGGAGGACAATTGCAGAGAGGCGGGGGTGAAATGGGCCGCCCTGAAGACGGGGGACACTTTAGCGCACCCACCCGTCAAAATCCATGATTTAATTAACATTTCTTAACTATCTTGCTGGGCCCCATTCCGTCTGGACCTCCCCCGGCGCCCGTGGAAGCTTCCCACCAAAGCAAGTCGTCCCATGTCCGCCCCCTGCCGCTGTATTTCCCTCGCCTTCGCGCTGTTTTCCTCCGGGGTCTTCGCTGCGGACCCGGCCCTCACCTTTCACGCCGCTCCCAAGCCCCTCCCCAAAGGGGCGGTGACGGAGGACTGGCCGCGCTTCCTCGGCGCCTACGACAACGCCACCTCGAAGGAGAGCAAGCTCCTCAAGAAGTGGCCGGAGGGCGGACCGAAGAAGGTTTGGGAGCTGGCCACAGGCGAAGGCTATTCCTCCCCGCTCTTCGCGGACGGGAAGCTGATCTATTTTCATCGACTGGAGGATGCCGATGCCGCGGGTCGCGACAGCGGCAAGGAGACCATCGACTGTCTCGAGCCGGAGACCGGCAAGCGGCTCTGGCGCTTCGATTACCCGGTCCGCTACCGGGATCGCTACGGGTTCAGCCCCGGACCACGCTCCAGTCCGGTGCTGCACAAGGGAAAGGTCTACGTGGTTGGTGTCACCGGCGTGTTCCACTGCCTGGACCTCAAGACCGGCAAGGTGATCTGGAAGCGCGACCTCGGGAAGGAATACAACATCCCGAAGTATTTCTTCGGTTACGGCCCCTCACCAGTGGTGTGGAAGGACCGCGTCATCGTCAATGTGGGCGGCAAGGCCGAGAAGGAGGGCGATGGGGTTTGCGTGGCCGCCCTCGAGGCCGCCACCGGCAAGACCCTATGGGTCGTCAAGGATGCCTGGGGCGCCAGTTACGCCTCCCCCACCGTCGCGAAACTCCGCGGCAAGGACTGCGCGATCGTGGCGGCGGCGGGCGAGAGCCGTCCCACGCACGGCGGCCTTCTCACCATCGACGCCATGACGGGCGCGGTATACGACCGCTTCCCGTGGCGGGCCGACCTCTACGAATCGGTCCTCGCCAATTCCCCCCTCGTGATCGGCGACAAGCGCGTCTACTTCGGGGACTGCTACTCGAAGGGCGGTGTCATGCTGGAATTCGATGCGCGCCTGAAGTCGAAAGTGCTCTGGAAGGAGCGCTGGTTCGGCATGCACTGGATGATGCCGCTGCTCATCGACGGCCACCTCTATGGCTTTGCCGGACGCAACGTCCCCGACACCCAGTTCAAATGCGCCAACGCCGAAACCGGGAAGATTCTGTGGGAGGACGACATGCAATGGAAGGATCCGGTAACGAGGCGCACCCATGGCCTTTTCCGTGCCACCCTCCTGCATGCGGACCGCCGCGTCTTCTGCCTCGGCGAAGACGGTGTCCTGGCCGAGTTGGAGCTGTCGCCCAAGGGCCCCAAAACCCTGCAACGGGTGCGCCTCTTCGCGGCCCGCTCCACCTGGGCCCTCCCCACCCTCCACAAGGGCCTCCTTTACGTTTCCCAAAACGAACCCGACCTTCTCACCAACGCCCCGCCCCGCATCATCTGCTACGACTTCCGCGGAGACTGAATCACCCATGAAAGCCCTCGAACTCATCGCCGCCTCCACCTTCGACCTGATCGAGATGCCCGTCCCCGATCCGGGCCCTGGCGATCTCCTCGTGAAGGTCAAAGCATGCGGCATCTGCGGGAGCGACATCCATGGCATGGACGGCAGCAGCGGTCGCCGCATTCCGCCCATCGTGATGGGGCACGAGGCCAGCGGAGTGGTGGAACGATGCGGCGCCGGCGTCACGGACTGGACCGCCGGCGATCGCGTGACCTTTGACAGCACGATCTATTGCGGGGACTGCGACTACTGCCGCGCGGGCCACGTCAACCTGTGCGAACACCGCGAAGTCCTCGGAGTGTCTACTCCGGAATTCCGCCGGCAGGGCGCCTTTGCGGATTACGTGATCGTGCCCGGCCGCATCTGCCATCGCGTTCCCGAGGGGGTCCCTTTCGAGGAGGCCGCCTTTGCGGAACCGGTCTCGGTGGCCCTCCACGCCGTGAACCGCGCCCGCATTCAGCCCGGCGACGCGGCGGTGGTGGTGGGCGCCGGACTGATCGGACTGCTGGTCGTGCAGGGGCTGGCGCGCGCCGGTTGTGCGCAGATCATCGCGGTCGACCTGAACGAGTCCCGTCTCGCGCTCGCCCTGCAACTGGGCGCCACGGCCGGGCTTCGCTCCGACCGGACCGACGTCGTGGCGGAGGTGCGTGAACTCACCGAAGGGGAAGGTGCGGACGTCGTGATGGAGGTGGTCGGAATCAATCCCACCGTGAAACTTGCCGTCAATTGTGCCCGCAAGGGCGGACGGGTCTGCCTCATCGGCAACCTCGCGCCCGAGGTCGAGTTTCCGCTGCAGGCGGTCGTGACGCGCGAACTCGATGTGCTGGGCTCCTGCGCCATCAACGGCGAGTACCCCGAATCCCTGGCGGCCATCGCGGCGGGCGACATCAACGTCAGAGCCCTCATCTCCGAAGTGGCTCCGCTCGAGGACGGCGCCGCGTGGTTCGCCCGCCTCCACGAAGGGAAGGAACCTTTTCTGAAAGTCATCCTCCGGCCGGATTGATCCCTGTCGTTTCGACAAGCCGCCAAGGATGCCGCCGGCCTACCCCGAATGGTGCAAGGATAAGACAGAGCGTCGGCCTGTGGAGTGCGGGGCTCTGCACCGCTTTGGATCGCGTTCGTTGACGCTCCGACTCGGCTTCGGGCGTCAATACGTCTTCGTAGATCACTGTCCG
>CAUZKZ010000166.1:0-10561 GCA_963580345.1 Verrucomicrobiia bacterium
TTTCCAAACAACTGAAGGATCGGATTGGTCGATTGGTCAGCGATTACCTCGGCTGAGATCGAGGTCCGAGAGCCGGAGTGAGGTCCTAGAATCCAGGTGTTTTTGGTTCAGATGAGTTTTTTGACCTTACGCGATCGGGATCGTCGGTCGCAGCGACGTTGTGGCTATCCGCCGCCTCTGCGGCACTCTCCAACGCTTTAGGGGTAATCAATCCAGGTGCGGCTATTTCGATGACTTGTTCCATCTTCAAGCTCCAGTTCAAGATTGAAGGCCGTCACGCACCGACTACACTCCAAGCAGAAATTCGAAATCCGCCGGGTCGATCCGATGCATGGGTCGGCCCGGTTTGCATTAGTCGAGGAGGGAATCGAGTTCGGACAGCCGGAATCGGAATTCCCCGGTGGGCCTGCGCTTCGGTTTCACCCTTGATTTATGAAACTACGGGATCTAGTCAGCCACCCGGAAGCTTGTAATGACAGGAAGAGAAATCAGAAAACTGTGAAAGCGAGTTTGGCGTCGGTAGAGGATCACGGCAGGAAAGATGTCGGCCACGTACCGCAAGTTGGCCGGAAACGATCGGAATGAAACAAGATCCCGGAAACAGGCCAGACCCGCTTCAGAAGGTTTTCGATTATCACCAGGCCACGAAACATTACTTCCAAAGCTATGCCAAGAGCCCAGGGTATTTGGATTGGGCCACTCAACCAAATCCTTTTCGTCGGTTTGAGGGTGCACGGCTGATGCATCTGGAAAAAAACCCGCCAACCGAAGAGCTGCCCTACGACGATGCCTTTGTTCCGGGTCGGATACCCCCTGTGCCGCTGAACTTGAGGAGCATTTCTCAACTCTTCTACGACAGCTTGGCGATATCGGCCTGGAAGAGCACGGGGGAGACCAGTTGGGCATTACGGGTCAATCCCTCAAGTGGGAATCTGCATCCGACGGAGGGTTACCTGATCTGCCCTCCCATCGACGGGCTATGCGACAAGCCCATGGTTTGCCATTATGCACCAAAGGAACACGGGTTGGAAGTTCGGGCAGAGTTTGAGTTAGGGTTGTGGGAAGGACTTGGTGTGAATTTTTCCAAGGACACGTTCTTCATAGGACTCACTTCCATTCACTGGCGAGAGGCCTGGAAGTATGGTCAGCGTGCCTATCGCTACTGCCAGCACGATGTGGGTCACGCAATCGGCGCTATCAGTATCGCCGCCGCCGGGCTGGGATGGCAGACGAGGATCCTGGACGACTTGGGCACGGATGAGTTGGCGTTACTCACGGGCACATTTCGTGAGGACGATGCCGAACCAGAGAAGCCGGATGTGCTGATGGCCTTGGGGCCGTTTGATGAAGAAATGAATGAGATCGGTCTTCCCGAAGATCATGTTCAGATTTTCGAGTCTCTTGACTGGCGGGGCCGTCCCAATCAACTAAGTTCTTCTCACGTTGATTGGGGGGTGGAGGACATGGCAGAAGCGGCATGGAAACCGCGTGGTTCGGGTCAGCACGAGCGGTTTCAAAGTCCGCCGAAGCAGGGGCCTTTGGAAATTCGTCCGGTTGCTCTTCGCAAGATGATTCGCCAGCGCCGCAGTGCAGTGGCCATGGACGGAAAGACTCAAATCTCTCGGGACTCGTTCTATCGTATCCTTCAGAAGACTTTGGCAGTCCCTGGCAACATACCCTTCAGCACGCTTCCCTGGAAGCCCCACATTCACTTGGCGATTTTTGTCCACCGGGTGGATGATCTCCCTCCCGGACTTTACTTCCTGGTGCGCAACTCTTCACAGGGGAAGGCTCTGGAAGCAGCGCTCACACAGGCTGCCCAGTGGCGGCGACCCCTCGGATGTCCGGAGCAACTGGAGCTTTATTGCCTCATCGAAGCGGATGTGCGGGAACCCGCCTGGCAGATTTCCTGTTTCCAGGAAATTGCGAGTGATGGTTGTTTCAGCCTTGGAATGATTGCTGAATACGAGAAACCCTTGGAATTCTACGGCCCCTGGTTTTATCCCCGCCTCTTTTGGGAAGCTGGCGTCATCGGCCAGGTGCTCTATCTGGAAGCTGAAGCTGCCGGCATCCGCAGCACCGGCATCGGTTGCTACTTCGACGACCCTGTGCACAAAGTTCTCGGCCTCAAAGACCGAAAATACCAGGACCTCTACCATTTCACGATCGGCGGCCCCGTCGAGGACACTCGTCTAACAACCCTCCCGTCATATCCGGATGAGTAACTGAATTGAAGGCTTGAAGGCACCCTCCGCATTGAGTCCGATTTTTCAAAACTTCTGTCACTTTTGCTAAAAGCGGCTGTCCCGCTACAGTGTGGTCCTGAAAACTGACTGCAACCATAATCATGCCGCATCTCTGGTGAACAATGATGCAATCCGCCGACTTTCGGAGACGCTGCGACGTTGCTCTGCTCCGGATTTACTCCGGCGCGCACATCCGGCGGAACAGTCGATCGAGCCTGGCCAGAACCTTGTCCGGATCGATCTGGTAGAGGTTGTCGGTCACGGCGGACGTTCCCCCAGCGACAGTCTAGCCGCAAGCCTCCATCAGGCCGCGCAGGTACCCCGCCGCGAACAGCCGCCCCATCATCTCGTAACCGGGTGTGTCGTTCGGCTCGCCGAGCATCGATGGCGCGTGGTCGGGGCGGACCGTCCCGCTGTAACCGATCTCGCGCAAGGCGCCCACCACTGCCGGCAGATCGAGATCGCCGTCGTCGTGCCAGGTCTCGACGAAACGCCCGGCCGTCCCGCGCGTGTTGCGCAGGTGGACGAAGTGGACCCTATCGCCGAGTCGGCGCACGCCGACGACCAGGTCCTCGCCCGCGGGTCCGAGCGAACCGGTGCAGAAACACACGCCGTTGCTCGGGCTCGGGGCCAAATCGATCACCCGCTGTAACGCATCGACGCTGGTGACAATTTGGTCTTGTCCCCATAGATTGGTTAGCGGCGGATCGTCGGGGTGCAGAGCGAGCCTGACTCCGGCGTCCTCGGCGACCGGCAGCACCTCGTTCAAGAAGCGCTCGAGGTTGTCCCAGAGCTGCGCCGCGGGGGTCGCGGCCACAGGCGTGCCGTCGGCATCGGTGACGTTTGCGCTCGTGGCATCGACGTCGAATCCGGTGGTCAGCGAACCGCCGCGCTCGGGGTTGGTGCCCGTCGTCCGGCACCAGTCCTCGCTCGGCATCCAGTTGTAACACAGCACCTCCAGCTCCGCCTCGGCCATGTCGCGGACCAGCGCCACGATCGTGCCCACCTGCGCGTCGCGGCCCGGCAGGCCGTGCACGGATCTGGTCGTGCGGCAACTTGCGCTCGATGTGCGTCAGCCGCATGCCCTGCGCCTCGACGCGCCGCTTCGCCTCGAGCAGCGGCGCAAGGCCAGGCGGATACAGCATGACGATCTCCTCCACGCCGACCTGCGCGGCCAGTTGCAGGTTTTCGTCGGAGAACGGTGTGACGATCATCGACAAGCGCATCGCCTATGCTCTAGCGTCTGACTGTGCACCCGACAATCCACCTTTTCGCCTTGGTCCGCCAAACCGGTCTCCTGAATTGCCGGGTAAGCGTCCCGATCGTGATCGTCGCCCTTCGAAACGATCAACGCCTGGGCGGGCAACATCAACTCGGGATGAAACGCCGCGCCCGGCGTCTCCTGCACACAGTGTTCCGGCCACGGTCCCCCACTTCCCTGAAAACTGGCGTGTCCTTGGGCGTGCCGGTCGCGGGAAGCAATCACTGTCGCGCCGCCAGCCGTGGCCGCTTCGATCGACCGGTTGAGCGCGGGGATCACGCCACCGTCTTCTTTCACCGACAGGGCGCCGCCGGGCAAGAAATCGCTCTGCGCATCCACGATCAGCACCGCGTCGCACGGGCCAAGCTCAGCTGTTTCCGCTCCTGCCATTGATCGAAATCCTACCATGCCGATCCTCTTCTGACGAAGTGATCGGCACACTGGCAATTAAAGCGACTCTCGCTTGAGATCTCGGGCCCCCTCCTCACTGATGCCGAGATGCCGGTAGGCCAGAGGACCTCCTTTTTGGAGCACCGGCTCGGACTGTTCGAGAGTGGGCAGGTCGGTGCGCCGCCAGAAAAGGCCGAGGGGAATTTCGTCGCCCCACAGGTAGGCCTTGCCGAGAGCCACGTGAATATCGGTGGGATCGTGGTCCTCGTCTTCGAGGCGCAGGTTGCAAATCAAACTGTCAGCTGTCTGGCGACCGTCGCCAGCATGTCCTGAAGAGCCTTCGCGGAAGCCTTCAAGGCCTGCTCTTCCTTCGGCCAGAGATTCAGTTCGAAGTGTTCTTCTACTCCGCCGCGGCCGACTGTCGATGGCACGCTGAGGCACACATCCCGCAATCCGTAGGCACCGGTCTGCAGAGACGAGACGGGCAGGAGTTGCTTGCGGTCGAGCGCAATAGCGTGCACCACCTCCGCGATGGTTGCGCCGACCGCCCAACCGGCGCCGCCCTTGCGGCTAATCACCTCCGCCCCGCTCTTTTTGGTGCGGTCAAAGATCTGGCGTTGAAAGTTTGCATCGCACGCAGGGACCTCTGTCAGCGGCAGCCCACCCACCGTGGCCGACGACCACACAGGTAACATCGTGTCACCGTGTTCGCCGAGAATAAGGGCCTTCACCTGGGTCGGAGCGAGACGCAACTCTTCGGCGATCAAGGACCGGAAGCGGGCGGTATCGAGCATCGTGCCAAGTCCGATGACGCGCCCGGCAGGAAGATCGAGGAAGCTCGTCGCCAACTGCGTTAAGATATCGACCGGGTTTGACACCACGAGCACGATAGCTCCCTCTCTCATCCCCGCCGACTTGATATCGCCAATAACTTGGGAGAAGAGGCCTACATTCCGGTTGATCAAATCGAGGCGGCTCTCGTCCGGCTTGCGGCGCAGACCTGCCGTAACGATGAAGACATCCGAGTCGCAGGCCCGCTCGTAGTCGCCGGAATAGATCCGCTGGTCGGCGAGCGACGAGGCGCCGTGCAACAAGTCGAGGGCCTCCCCGTCAGCTAGGTCGTTGTTGGCGTCGAGGAGCTGGATCTCCGACACGATGCCCGCGCACTGCAAGCAAAACGCGGCGGTCGACCCAACGCGACCGCCGCCGCCGATAATGGTTGCCTTCATGTGCTCGGGAAAGGTCGGCTCTACTGCAGGAAGCCTTCCAATATTAATACAACTCTTCCTTGAGATCGCGGACCTGCTCCTCACTGAGGCCGAGCTGCCGGTAGGCCAGAGGACCTCCTTCTTCGAGCACCGCCTCGGACTGTTCGAGGGTGGGCAGGTCGGTGCGCCGCCAGAAGAGGCCGATGGGAATTTCCTCGCCCCACAGGTAGCCCTTATCGAGTGCGGCGTGAAAATCGGTCGGATCGTGGCCCTCGTCTTCGAGGATTTTGATCCGCGGCTTGAACCACTGATAGGTGTTGTCCAGATTGTAGGTCACGCAAGGGCTGAAGACGTCGACCAGCGCGAAACCCTCATGCATGATCGCGCCCTTGAGCAGTTCGACGAGGTGTTTCAGCTTGGCGCTGTAGCCGCGGGCCACATAGGTGGCTCCGCCGACCATGGCGAGCGGGATCGGATTGATCGGGTTTTCCACGCTCCCCTCGGGGGTGCTCTTGGTCTTCATGCCCTTGATGCTGGTGGGAGATATCTGCCCAGTGGTCAGCCCGTAGATTTGGTTGTCCATCACAATATAGGTCAGATCGACATTGCGCCGCATGGTATGGAGGAAATGGTTGCCCCCGATTCCGTATCCGTCTCCGTCGCCGCCAGTAGCGATGACCTTCAGTTCGTGGTTGCCGAGCTTGACGCCGGTGGCGACGGCGAGGGAGCGGCCGTGCAGAGTGTGCATGCCGTAGGTATTGATAAAGCCGGGAAGGTTGGAGGAGCACCCGATGCCGCTGATGGCGATCACTTTGTGAGGCTCGAGATTCAATTCCAGCAGGGCTTTCTGCAAGGCTGAGAGGACTGAGAAATCGCCGCACCCCGGACACCAATCGGGATGAATTTTGCCTTTGTAGCTGTCCCCGCTGGGTTGCCCTGCTGGTTGAGGTTTTGATTCTACTGTCGTGCTCATAAGAAATGGGTGCCGCGGGTGGAGCGGCTAGACCATGATTTCGTGGGTCGGCACGGAAAGCTGCGTCTCACTTTCCAGTTGTGCTTTCACCCCTTCGACAATGTGGTGCGGCATGAATGGTTCGCCGTCGTACTTGCGGATGTGTCCGTGGGCGGAGAATCCGGTCTCCGATCGGAGGTAGCGCGCGAACTGGCCACTCGCGTTGTTTTCCACCATGATCACATGTTTGCTGTCGGAGAGGATGCCCGTGATCTCTTCGCTGTGGAAAGGGACGATCCACTTGATGTGGAGGTGGTTGGCGACGATGCCTTCCTCACCGGCGAGTTGTTCCACGGCTTCAAGAATGACGCCTTTCGTGGAGCCCCAACCGACGAGGGTGACGGTGGCGTCTTCCGGTCCTACGAGCACGGGCGGGCCGATTTGCGAGAGGGCGGTTTCCATCTTGCGCTGCCGTTTCTCCGCCATCATCTGCCTTTTATGCGGGTTGGTGAACTCGTCACTGATAAGGGTGCCGTCTTCGTCGTGTTCATCGGTGGCGGCAATGTGAATATGGCCCGGGACGCCAGGAACCGCCCGCGGAGAGATGCCGCTCTCGGTGTTCTTGTAGCGGAGGTAGGCGTTATCGTTGTAACCGCCGTAAGGGTTGTCGGCTTCCTCGCTGCCGCCAGGGAGGATCAAATTGCCGCGGTCGATCTCGGGATGGAAATCGAGTTCGTCCGGGTCGATGCTGGCAGTGCCTTCCGAGATCAGCAGGTCGGACAGCACGAGGCCGGGGCACTGGTATTTATCGCAAAGGTTGAAGAGCTCGGGGACGGTTTTGAAGAGATCCAGCTGGCTGGTGGGAGCGACGATGATTTTCGGGTAATCGCCCTGCGCAGCCCCCAACATCTGCCAGAGATCGCCCTGCTCGGTCTTGGTTGGAACACCGGTGGCGGGGCCGGCCCGTTGCACGTCCACGCAGACGATGGGCGTTTCGATCATGCCGGACATTCCCAGCCCCTCGGTCATCAAGGCGAAGCCGCCGCCGGAGGTCGCGCACATGGCCCGGCACCCGGTGTGAGCGGCTCCGATGACCATGTTCACCACTCCAATTTCGTCTTCCACCTGGCGAACCATGATGCCCAGCTTTCGGGCGTGGCGGGCCATCCACATCAGCACTCCGGTCGAGGGACTCATTGGATAGGCCGCGTAAAACTTGACGCCGGCTGCGACGCCGCCCATGGCGATGGCATCGTTACCGGTCAGGAGGGCCATGCGCTTTCCGAGGTTCGGCACATTGAAAGAGAAGGGGTTGAGATTTGCCTCGGCGTATTCGTATCCGGCTCTCGCAATTTCCACGTTCCCGGCGATGATCTCTTCCCCCTTTTTCTTGAATTGCAGGGTCACGGCATCCTCGAGGGCCTGGAACTCGATGCCAAGAAGCCGGAGGGTCGCAGCGAGGGCAACCATGTTTCCGCCCAGCTTGTTTCCGCCGGTCAATTCTTTCATCGGCAGCGGGCAGAGCTGGACGCCCTCGGCAGCCGTCCCGGGCTCAATGCTCTTGCCATCGAACAGGACCGTGGAACCGGCTTTCATGAGACCCAGATGCCGGTCCATGGTGTCCTGGTTGAGCGGGATCAGAACATCGTATTTGGTGTTTATGTTCCCGATCGGCCTATCGCTAGCGCGAATCGTCAGGAAGGTATGGCCCCCACGAATGATCGACTGGTAGGCGTTGTAGGCGTTAATGCTGAGTCCGCGACGCGCAAGAATGCGGGCCATGATGTTTCCGGGAGTGGCAATGCCCTGTCCGGCCGCTCCTCCAATTCCGATTTCAAAATCGACTTGTGGCATCTTTTCTTCTCGCTGAGATTCGGAGCGGGCACCCTTCAAGTGCCGCTCGGCCCCGACCGTGAGATCGAGTCACCGTGAGCATTGAATCGACTATCATTTTCCGACCCTGATCTCGATGTCATTGCCCGACACCTTCACATCGTAAGTCTCCACCGGTGTGACGGCTGGAGGCGTTTTCGCCTCACCTGTCCTTATGTCGAAACACGCGCCATGAAAGGGGCACTCCACCTCAAATTCTCTGAGCTCCCCCTCACCCAACGACGCCTCCGCGTGCGTACACGTATCGCCAATCGCATAGAATCTTCCGTCCATGTTGAAAAGAGCAATCCGCTCTCCATTAACCTCAATCGACTTCCCCTCGCCCGGTTCAAGTTCCGTGACGCTCGCGACCTTGATGAATTCCCCCATAGCTGACTAGCCCACGCTCCCTTCCATCTCGAGGTCAATGAGGTGTTTTAGTTCCACGCTGTACTCCATAGGAAACTCGCGCACGAGGTCATTGACAAATCCGTTCACGCTCAGACTCATTGCTTCAGCTTCGCTGAGTCCGCGCTGCTGCAAATAGAAGACTTGCTCTTCGCTGACCTGGCTCACGCTGGCCTCATGTTGCACCGCGTGCCGGTTTCCATGGACCGTTATCGCCGGATAAGTGTCCGTGCGGCTGTTGGTGTTGATCAGCAATGCGTCGCATTCGGTGTTGTTCTTGCAGCCTCTCAGATTCTTCGGAATATGCACCTGACCCCGGAAAGTTGCCCGCCCTTTGCCAACGCTGATACTCTTCGAGACGACATTCGAGCTGGTCTCATCGGCCGCGTGAATCATCTTTGCGCCGGTGTCCTGGTGCTGCCCATCGTTCGCCAGGGCGATACTGATCACTTCGCCCCGGGCCTTTCGACCATTGAGAATCACTCCCGGGTATTTCATCGTCAGACGCGAGCCAATGTTGCAGTCGATCCAGCGGACCTCTGCATCTTCGTGGGCCAGGCCGCGTTTCGTCACCAGGTTGAATACGTTGGCACTCCAGTTCTGCACCGTGATGTATTGGATCTTGGCACCAGGCAACGCGACGAGCTCCACCACCGCGCTGTGCAGCGTGGTCGTTTCGAACTTTGGAGCTGTGCACCCTTCCATATAGGTGACCTCTGATCCCTCGTCCGCGATGATCAGGGTCCGTTCGAACTGCCCGAAGTTTTCCGCATTTATTCGAAAATAGGCCTGAAGAGGATGCTTCACTTTCACCCCGGGAGGCACGTAGATGAAGCTGCCTCCACTGAAGACAGCGCTATTGAGGGCGGCGAACTTGTTGTCTCGGGTTGGAATGACTCGTCCGAACCATTTTCGAAAAATCTCCGGGTGCTCTCTCAATCCCTCGGAGCTGTTGACGAAGATCACGCCCTGCTCCGAGACCGCTTCCTTGACATTGGAATAAGCGGCCTCGCTGTCGAACTGGGCCTCGACCCCCGACAGATACTTTCGCTCCTGTTCGGGTATTCCCAATCGCTCAAAAGTTCTCTTAACATCCTCGGGAACTTCATCCCAACTTCGCTTCGGCGCATCGCCCGAGGCGAGATAATAGCGGATCCGGTCGAAATTGATTGCTTCCAAATCTCTGCTGGCCCAGTGCGTCGGCATGGGCTTCTGGTTAAAAGCTTCAAGGGCTCCATGTCGGAAGTCACGGATCCACTGATCTTCTTCTTTGACCTCTGAAATGTAATCGACGGTTCTCGCACTTAGGCCGTTACCCGCGTCAAGCCGATGCTGTTCCGGGTAATGGAAATTCCCGACTGCCCGGTCAATTTCGAGAACTTCGTTTGTTGCAGCGTTCATGGTATTGATCCTTTCTATGTTATTCTCCGTCGTCGCCAATGGCCTCCACCGGACACCCCTCCAGCGCCTCGCGGCACAACGCCTCTTCCTCATCGTTCTCGGGTTGCTTGTAGACGAAGCTGTATCCTTCATCCTCGTTTCGAGTGAAATTCTCCGGGGCTGTTTCCCGGCAAAGATCACAGTCGATGCACTGTTCATCGACGTAGAATTTTCCCGTCACATTGTCGGGGTATTTGTCCTCCAACTCGGCCATCTCTTTGCTCCCGGTTTGTGGGGAGCGCTCCCCCCGGATGCACCCCACTCGCTCGTAGAGAACTTTTCATAAGAAATGGCTTTGTAAAGATGATAGTTACGAAAGTGGGAGCGTAAAAAGACTGGCCGGATGCCCTGCCGGGGCTATTTTGGGCTCATGGCGAAGAGAGGGAGCCCTGTGGCTGCGAGGGGAGGCGACTCGAATCTCGATGCGGGCCCGCGCAGTGTTCTCCAAGCCCTGAAAAGGCTTGGACCCAGCGACGTTGCATCCCTCGCCACGGCCCTGAAGGTGAGCCGCCCCGCCGTGCGCCACCATCTTTACGCCCTTGCCAAGGAGAACCTGGTCACCTCTACCGAAGAGGCCCGGCCGATTGGACGTCCCGCGAAGATTTGGAGCCTCACTCCGAATGCCAACGATTTTTTCGTCGATCGCCATGGCGATCTGACCCTCGCCTTTGTCCAATCGGCCGAGGAACTCTTAGGAGAGCAGGGTCTCATCAGGATCGTCGAGCATTGCACCCGGCAGCAAGTCGATGCCTACCAAGAAAAGATTCCCAAGAAGGCTCCTCTC
>CAUZKZ010000167.1:0-10545 GCA_963580345.1 Verrucomicrobiia bacterium
CCCCTCCCTCCCCACCCGCCATCCTCGCCGCGTGTCCAATTCCGGACGACAACGCCTGCGCATCGACGGACGCTTTCTCGCACGTGGCCGCAACCGGGTCTTCCTGAAGGGTGTCACCTTCGGTCCCTTCCCCGCAGGCCGGGAACTCTCCCCGGCTGAAGAGTTCCCCCGCATCGCGGACTGCGGATTCAATGCCGTTCGCGTCTATACCGCTCCGGACCAGGAACTGCTCGATACGGCCGCGGCGCACGAACTCATCGTCCTCGCCGGCCTCGCGTGGGAATGGGGGCGCGACTTCCTGCACGAACCCAAGTTGCGCACGGAGGGCGAGCTGCGGCTTCTCGAGTTTGTGAATCGTTTCGGAGCCCATCCCGCCCTCGGCGCCCTCCTGGTGGCGAATGAAATCCCCTCCGACCTCGCGCGGTGGATGGGACCGGTGGCGGTCCGGGAGTCGATCGAAGACCTCCTCGCCGCCTGTCGCGCCGAAGCCGACGACCTCCTCGTCGCCTATGCCAACTACCCGAGCACCGAGTACCTCGAACCGCGCAACGCCGACTTCACGGCCTTTAATGTTTACCTCGAGGACCGCCAGCAGCTGCGCCGCTACCTCCCGCGTCTCCAGAACATCGCCGGCGATCGCCCCGTCCTGATTACCGAGTTCGGTCTCGATACGGTCCGCCACAGCGAGGCGGAACAGGCCGAGACACACGCCTGGCACCTCGAAGAGTGTCTCGAAGCCGGCCTGGCGGGGACCACCTTTTTCGCCTGGTCCGATCGCTGGTCCAGCGGCGGTCGCGACGTCGAGGACTGGGCCTTCGGCCTGACCCGCCCGGATCGATCCGAGAAGCCGGTGGTCGGGAAGCTCCGAGAAACGCTTCCGCGCCTGCAGACCCACCGCGACCTTCTCCCCCTCACCGATCCACCGCGCATCTCCATCGTGGTGTGCACCTACGACGGAGAAACCAAGCTGGCCGACTGCCTCACGGCCTGTCATCTCGTCGACTACCCGGACTTCGAGGTCATCGTGGTCGATGACGGCTCCACCGATGCCACCGCCGAAATCGCGGCGCGCTTTCCCGCCACCAGGTACGTGCACCAGCAACACGCCGGCCTTTCGGTGGCGCGCAACTGTGGCGCCAATTTCGCCGACGGCGAGATTATTGCCTACACCGACGACGACTGCGAACCGGATCGCGACTGGCTCTTCTGGATCGCTCGCGCCTTCGCCGATCCGAAGGTGGGCGCGGCCGGGGGACCCAACATCCCCCCCGAACCGGAGGGCGTGCAGGAAGCGGTGGTAGCCGCCGCCCCGGGTGCTCCCTCTCACGTTCTGTTAGAGGATCTGCAGGCCGAGCACCTGCCGGGATGCAACCTCGCGGTCCGCCGGGCAGCCTTCGAGGAGCTGGGAGGGTTTCGACCCCAGTTCGAAACAGCGGGCGACGATGTCGATTTCTGCTGGCGGCTCCTCGAATCCGGCTGGATACTCGCCTTCGTTCCGGGTGCCTTCGTGTGGCACCGCCGCCGCACCAGTTTTCTCCACTACCTGAAACAACAGTACGGTTACGGACGCGCTGAAGCCCTGCTCTACAAGGTCCATCCCGACCGCTTCAACAGTTCCGGGATCAAGTGGCTGGGCGGTGTCTACGGCGGCGGGGCGGTCACGGCCGACGCGCACTCCGTCATCTACTTCGGCCCGATGGGGTTGGCCGGCTACCAGGGGCTCCGGGTGCACGGCATGCCCCGCCGGGGCCTCGCCGGGCACCAGCACGGCCTCGGCCCGCGTGTGCTCCTCTCCATCTCGGAAGTCGCCCAGCCCCTCGCCCGCGCTCTTTCGCGGTGGTTTCACGGCGGTCCCACTCCCTCGCTCGGCTCCCGCCGGGCCAGGCCGAAGATTTATCGCGACGACCTCCGCGAGGCGGTGGAATGCGCCTTCCTCGGCGACGAGGGCCGGGGACGCGAACATTTGCTCGCCACCCTCCGCCGGGACGGATGGCGGCCGTGCAAGGAGACTTCGGGCTGGGACCTCGAGAATATCCCCTACCTCCTCCTCACCACCAACGAGCAGCACGGGCCTGACTTCCTCCTGGTCAAGGTCCGCCTCCTCCACCCTCCCGGCATGCGGCGCGATGGACTGCTCGAACTCCAGCGCGCCGCACTTGAAGCGGGATTGGAGCGGATCTAGAGTGCCGCCATGGCGAAGCCCGAACGAACAGGACGGGATCTCGGAGATGCCTCCGAAGAGCTCGCGGATCAACCAATCGAGTAGCCACCTTGCTCACCACCGACTTCGACTACGAGCTCCCTTCCGAGCTCATCGCGAAGCACCCGCTTCCCGAACGCGCCGCCTCCCGCATGATGTTGGTGCGCCGCGAGAGCGGGGGGATCGAACACCTCCGCTTCGCAGCGCTTCCGTCCTTCGTGCAGGACGGCGATCTCTTCGTTTTCAACGACACTCGGGTCGTCCCGGCCCGTTTCTTCTCACACGACGGCCGAATCGAACTCTTGCGCGTCGAAAGCGCCGATCCCCTCCATTGGCGTTGTCTGGTCAAGCCCGGGAAGCGCATGAAGATCGGGCGCACCGTGGAGGTGGGGGCGAGCACCGGCACCGTCACCGGTATTGACGAGCTCGGCTACCGGCTCATCGCGTGGGACCGGCCCGTCGACGAAGCCGCGCACGGACAACTGGCCCTGCCGCCCTACATGGACCGTGAGGAAGAGGCGGCCGACGAGGAACGCTACCAGACCGTCTATGCGAGGGAAGACGGGGCGGTGGCGGCTCCCACCGCCGGGCTGCACTTTACTCCGGAATTGATCGAAGCCCTTCCGCACACCTTCCTCACCCTCCACGTCGGCCCCGGGACGTTCCGCCCGGTCCAGGTCGACGATCCTGCCGAGCACAAGATGCATGAGGAGGCCTTTCGCCTCGCCGCGGACGCCGCGGAAAAAATCAATGCGGCGCAACGAATCATTGCGGTGGGCACCACCGTCACGCGCGTCCTCGAACACCTCGGAAGGCAGGGCGCACCCGGCGCTGGAAGCGGCCGCACCGACATATTCATCTACCCGCCCTTTGAGTTCAAGGTGGTGGACGCCCTCCTGACCAACTTTCACCTTCCCAGGAGCACCCTTCTCATGCTGGTCAGCGCCTTCGCCGAGCGCGACCTGATCCTGCGCGCCTACCACGAGGCGGTCAAGGAGCGCTACCGCTTCTACAGCTACGGCGACTGCATGCTCATCGTTTGACTGGTGGATGCCGGCGTCTCCGCCGGCATGCCGAGCAAGGCTCGGCCCCGGAGCCAATGTCCCCGGCGCGCCTTCGGCCCGCATGCCGACGGGACGCCGGCATCCACCTGGGTGCCTGTTCGTTGTTGCTTCCCCGAGCGCGGAGGGAGCTCACGCCAGAATCTCGTTGATCACGTGCCCGTGCACATCGGTGAGGCGCCGATGGATTCCGTTGTGCAGGAAGGTGAGGTCCTTGTGATTGAAGCCGAGCAGGTGCAAGATGGTGGCATTCAGGTCGTGGATCGAGAGGACGTTTTCCACCGCCTTGCGGCCCAGCTCGTCGGTGGCACCGAAACTGACGCCCCGCTTGACGCCCGCCCCGGCCAGCCAGGCCGTGAATCCGTCCGGGTTGTGGTCCCGGCCCTGGGCTCCCTTCTGGAACATGGGCATGCGCCCGAACTCGGTGCACCAGACCACGAGGGTGTCGTCGAGCAGTCCCCGCTGCTTGAGATCGCGGACGAGCGCGGCGGCGGGCTGGTCGAGGATCGGGCCATGCACGTCGTACTGCTCCCGCAACTTGCTGTGGCCGTCCCAGTTGAGGGCGCCACCGCTGGCGTAGGCCCCGTTGAAAAGCTGCACGAAGCGCACTCCGTTCTCGATGAGGCGGCGCGCCAGGATGCAATTGCGGGCGAACCCGGCCTTGAGGGCGTTTTTCGAATCGTCGGCGCCGTACTCCTTGAGAACATGGGCGGGCTCGGTTGAGAGGTCGCTGATTTCGGGCACGCTGAGTTGCATGCGCGCCGCCAGTTCGTAACTCGCAATGCGTGCCGCGAGGTTGCGATCGCCGGGGTGACGTTGCAGGTGCTCGTCATTGAGGTGTCTCAGGAGGGAGCGGGCCGCGCCGTCGTTGACGGCGGAGATCTTGGCCGGTGGCGCGAGGTTGCGCACCGGGTCCTTGGCGCTGAAGGGCGTGCCCTGGAACTCCGCGGGAAGGAATCCCGGCCCCCAGTTGTTGATGCTGGCCTGCGGGACCCCGCGCGGATCGGGAATCGCGACAAAGGCCGGCAGGTCCTGGTTGAGGGTGCCCAGCGCGTAGCTCACCCAGGCCCCGATACTCGGGAATCCGTCCAGGACGAAGCCGGTGGAAAGAAAATTTTCGGCCGGACCGTGCGTGTTCGACTTGCTGGTGAGGGAATGGACGAAGGCGAAGTCGTCCACAAGTTTCGCGAGGTGCGGCACCATGTCGGAGACCATCTTCCCGCTCTCCCCGTACGGTTTGAAATCGTATTGGGGCCTGGCGAGGTTTCCGGACGGCCCCTGGAAAGTGACGGGGGGCCCCCCCTTCAGCGGCTTGCCGTCGTGCTTGATCAACTCGGGCTTGTAGTCGAACGTTTCCAGTTGGCTGCAGGCCCCCGCGCAAAAGATCACGAGCACGTTCTTGGCCTTCGCGGCGTGCTGGGACTCGCGCGGGGCATGGGGGCGGGTCGGATCGAGGGAGGGCTCGTGCTTGGCGAGAAGTTCGTCGCGGCCCAGCAGGGAGGTCAGCGCGATGGCACCCAGCCCCGTCCCAGTCCGCCCAAGGAAGCCGCGCCGGTCAAGCCAGTTCCGCCCCGCCCGCGAAAGTTCCGCGGGCCCGCTCACCGAGTCGAATCGATATGGACGTGCCCTACCCATCACGGCAGAAAAAGAAATTCGTTACTATTGAACAGCACGCGGCAGAGGGTGGCCAGCCCGTGATCGCGCACCGCGGCCTCGGACCGGGCGGCTTCGGTGGCCCTGGGGAGACGCCCGAAAGCGAGCCGGTAGGCGTGCTCCACCCGTGACTTCACCTCGGAGTTTTCGCCGAGTTTTCTCGTCACCCGCGCCGCGAAGGCCTCGGCCTGTTGGTTCACGAAGGGGCTGTTGAAGAGGTTGAGGGCCTGGATGGCGGTGGTGGACCGGCTGCGGATCGGGGTGGCCTGTCCGGCATCCGGACAATCGAAGGCCCCAAACACCGGAACGCGTTCCATCCGGACCTTGTGAGCATAGATCATGCGCCGCAGGCCGTCCGCCGGAAAGGTCTCCAGCGGCGGGTAGCCGTCGAGGCCGCCCCGCTTTTTGAAGAAGTCGAATCCCCGGTCCCCCATCGCCTCGAGGTTCAGCATGCCGCTCACCGCCAGGATGCTGTCGCGAATCGCCTCGGCTTCCAGGCGCCGGGAGGGGAAACGCCAGAGCAGCCGGCAGCCGGCATCGACCTTCGCGGCTCCCGCATCGATTCGGTTCGACTGGCGGTAGGTGTCGGAGAGAAGGATCAAGCGGTGCAGGTGCTTCACCGACCACCCGCTGCGTATGAATTCCGCCGCCAGCCAGTCAAGCAGTTGCGGGTGGGACGGCTTGGTCCCGTTCAGCCCGAAATCACTCGCGGTCCGCACCAACCCGCGGTCGAAGTGCCATTGCCAGACACGGTTGACCATGACGCGGGCGGTGAGCGGGTTGTCGGGACGGCCGAGCCACCGGGCCAGGGCGATGCGACGCTCCTGCTCGGGCGCGTCCTCGGCCAGCGTCAGCTTCGAGCCGAATAGATCCAGGACGGCCGGACCGACTTTTTCCCGCTTCTGCTCCGGGTCCCCGCGATAAAGCAGGTGGGTGACATCGGGCTTGCGAAAGATTCCGCCGTAGACGAGCTGGGTGTTTTCCAGGTTGCGGCGGCGGCGCTCGAGTTTTTGCAGCTCTTCGGCGTCCTTCTTCACCGACGCATCGGCACCTGCCGGCAGGTTCCTCTGCAGCGCCGCAATGGAATCGAAGGCTCCGCCGTAGGACACCCGATCGTCGGATGAGGCCACCGTGGTCCACTGCCCGGGTTCGACCGCCACCTCGATGCGATAGCGCACCGCCAGCCGGTCCTTGAATTTTTCTTCCCGGTCGCGGCCCCACACGATGCGGTCGATGACGGACGGCTCGGGCAGCTCGATCTGGACCCAGCCGCGGCCGTGCTGGTTCGAGATCCAGCTGCGGCTGTTTCCATAGAGCCCATCGTTGATGTGCTTGAGCAAATGATCCTCTGTTTCCGGGCAGTTTCCGGACGAGGAGGGCTTGGCGCCGTGCTCCGCGAGTGCAACATTTTTCGTTTCCGGACCGGCCGTGTAGATCTCGAGCTCGTCAATGCAGGGCTCGTGCTTGTTGTTGTCGACGGTGGCGATGCTGGTAAAGCGGACATACTTCGCCTCGACGGGCGCAAGGCGCTCGACATTGCGCTTCGCATTCACCGGAGCACGGAACCTTGGAAGGGAAGGCTCGTCCGCTGACCCGGCGACTCGCTCCAGGAGGATCGTATCCGCCGTGATGGCGGTTCCGGTCTCACCTCCGCGGAGCACGATGCGGCTGGAGGCCTTCAAGTCGTGAAGGCCCGCGTCGAACAGGCCGCTCCACAACGGCTTTTTCTCGCTCACGCCCGAGCTCACCCCGGCGAAGTGGTACTGGTCGACCTTGGCGATTTCCAGCTGGTCGTCGCGCGTGGCCAGGTCGCCGTCCAGGTCGAGGACATAGCGCGCATCACGAGTGTGCACCCCGCTTCCGTGCACCCCCCAGGAAAGCCAGATCCGGAAGGTTCCCTCCACCCCCGGGTCGTAGCTGAAGACATCCTCCCCCGGCTTGTTGTCCCACCACTTGTAGCTGCCCCGGCCCAGGTTGGGCAGGCGCTCGCCGGACCCCGGGTCGTCGCGATAGCCCCGCCCGCTGCCCGCCGGATTGGCCCCATCCCCATTTTCCTTGGCATGCTTCTCGGTCCGCTCCGCATCCTTCTCGTCGATGAGCAGGAGGCGGCCGGACCCGGGGGTCGCGGTGGGCTCCAATCCGTCGAGGCGTTTCCGAATCGCCGCGACCTTCGGTCCGAACTCCTGCAGTTCCCGCGCCGCGGCGGGATTGCGCATGGGACGATCACCGTACTCCACCCCCGCAAAGAAGGCCTGCATGGCGTAGTAATTGCGCTGCGGGATCGGATCGAACTTGTGATCATGGCAGCGCGCACAACCGACACTGAGGCCAAGGAAGGTATCGGAGGTGGCGACGATGATCTCGTCGAGGGCGTCCTGCCGCGCCAGGCGCTTGGACTCTTCATCCTTGCCGATTTGCCCGGGGAGCAAGACGGCGGAGGCCACCAGGAATCCGGTCGCGGCGTCCTCCCCAGCTGAATCGCCCGCCAGTTGTTCGAACACGAAACGGTCGTAGGGCTTGTCCTCGTTGAAGGCCCGGATCACATAGTCCCGGAACGGCCAGGCGTTGGCGCGCTCGGTATTGACCTCGAATCCATGCGTGTCGGCGTAACGGATCAAGTCCAGCCAGTGCTGCGCCCAGCGCTCGCCGTAGCGCGGACTTTCCAAAACCGCCTCGACCCGCCTGGCATAGGCAGCCGGATCCTCGTCTCCAAGAAAGGCCTCGACCTGCGCCAGAGAGGGAGGGAGCCCATGCATGTCGAAGTAGAGGCGCCGGAGCAAGGTGCCGCGATCGGCAGCGGGGGCCGGCGACAAGCCCGCCTGCGCCAGGCGGACCCGGATGAAGGCGTCGACCGGCTTGGCGGCCGGCTGGCCGTCGATCGGGGGAACGGCCGCCTCGGAAAGCGGCCGGAAGGCCCAGTGGCCGGCGGCCGGCGTTTCGGCCACCGCGGAGGCGCCGCAGGAAACCGCGATCCAGGAGAGCGCGATCCTTGCGACGAGTCTCTGAAGGATTTGTCCCATGTGAGGGTAGAGAGCATACGGGCTTTCGTCCGTGGTTGAAGCAACAAGATCAGCGAGGTTTCCGGATTGTCCATCAGGCCGGACCCGCAGGGTGACGAACCAACGGGCCGAGCGAGGGACCGGGAAGGCCGGTTTTCCCTGAATTTACGGGCGTTCGCGGGCCCTCGCGGGACGACCGGATCTCGCTTGCATCAGGATTGGCGGCCCCTAGAGTGCCCCCGTCAGGGGCCGTGGAGTGACGGCTGGTGAATCCCGCCAGGTCTTAACAGAAGCAACGGTAGCCTGTCCGCCATTGCCGCGGCTCCCTGGCACTCTTTCCTTGCAGCCGCTGCTACGGGCCCAGCTTGAAGACCTGCCGGACCACTTCGACCACGCCGAGCGGTTCGGGCGCGAGATCGTCGGCGGCCCGGGGGCGGTGGGCTGCCACCATCGCGGAGGGATCGAGGCGATTCAATTTTCGGAGCGCGTAGCCGCCCCCCGGGTCGATCAGGGCTCCCTCGTACAGTTCGAAATGCAGGTGGGCGGGATAGAATCCGTTTGCAGTTCCCACCGTGCCGATCCGTTGTCCCCGCGCCACGAGAGCACCCCGCGCCACAACGATCTTGTCGAGATGGCCGTACTGGGTGTGCAGGTGCCGGCCGTCGGGGAGACGATGCCCGATGATGATGACGTTTCCCCAGCCTTCGCTCGGGGAGCCGGCATAGACCACGACCCCGTTCCCGGCGGACCACACCGGGTCGCCCAGGTCGGTATTCATGCCGCCGATTCCATTGAGGTCGTCGCCGAGGTGGTTTGCGCCCACTCGCTCGTTCCTCTCCATGAAGGGCTGAGCATTGTAGATCAGCGCGCCGTGTTCCGACCCGAGCGGCAGGTCGAGACGCGTGACCGGAGGAAGGACAAATCGCGCGAAGGCATCCAGCAGGACGAACTTGCGGTCGAAAGCGGGGAGACGGCCGTCCGGACGATCCTTGGTGATTTCGACCGCATAGCCCGGCGGGGCGTCTGCTTCCTGCCAGGTCCGGAGGGACTGAATCTCGTCGAGCGGCGGGGTGCCACTGGAAAAAATCGCCCCGAGGATAAAAATTACCAAGACGCAGAGACCCACCAGCACCTCGCTCTTGAATCCTCTCCCCATCCCCGATCCCGGCAGGCGGCTAGAACTCCAGGTAAATCTCGGTGCGCCGGTTGGCGCGGCGGCCATCCGGATAATCTTCCCCGGAATCGGTGGTGTTGGGACGCCGCGGCCTGGATTTCCCGAGCGCGATGGTCTTGATCTGGCCGGGATCTACCCCGCTATCGACCAGGAATTGCCGCACCGCTTCGGCCCGGCGTCCGGAAAGACTCTTGTTGTATTCCTCGGAACCGATCGCATCGGTGTGGCCGCTGAGAGTCAGTTCCTTCCCGGTGTCGGTCTGAAGAAGGAGCGAAACGATCTCGAGTTGCCGCTGGGTGCGCCGGTTCAGGAGCTCTTCATCGAATCCGAAGTAGAGAATGAGAGTGTCGCCGCCCTTGGGATTGCGCACCAGGGGCGTGTAGTAGACATTGCCGCCCGCCACCCGTTGCGCATAGTCGGCGAGAAGCTCGTCAAGGTTGATCTCGCTGACACGCCACGGGGCGTTCTCGTTTTCCCGTTGCACGCTCACTCCGAACTGGGCGGCCGCTGAACCTTCCGCGGTTTCCACGTTGGCAATGAAGGCGGCCGTATTGTCTCGATTGAAAACGGCCCGGAGCGGTTTCTTGGTACGCAGGCGGTACTGACCTTCCTCAAAAACGATGCAGAGCCCCGCAATCTTGGCATCCGAAACTTCCGAGGAGTTCACGAAGGACTTGGCAGATTCGAATCTCTGCTTGAGGGCGGCCTGCAGGAAGGCGTCGGTAATGGCGAGGGCATCGACCAGGACAGCGCGCGGCACGTCACCCTCCACCGCGACGGCTGGCAGGACCACTTTTTGCACGGCCCATTTTCCCTGGTTGCGAAGGAGATCGAGATAAATCCGGGAGCCGTAGTCGTCGGCGAGGTTCAACGCCCAGCGCGCCCGCTTGTTAATTTCGAGTTCGCCGATTTCGCTGATGGGGCGGTCCATGTTCAGTTTGAGCCGGGCGTCGCCGGCCAGCTTGTGGAGCCGCTCGAGTTGGGCCTCGGTCAGCGCCTTGCGGCCGATGATATTTGCGGCGGCACGGACCTCTCCGGCCTCGAGGTTGCGGCCGATCTGCTGGACGAGGAGGGCCGGATCGGCGGCACTAATTCCGATTCCGAGCGACTCGAGAATTTCGCTGGGACTCTCCGGCACGGTGGCGGCCGGGTCGGGCGGATCAGAAAGTTTGCCCGGGACGCGGACCACCTCTTCGCTCTCTTCCACGGCCTCCCCGCCATCGTCGGCAACCTGGTCCGAGGAGGTGAAAAACTTTGCGAGGAAGAACAGCAGGATCCCGCAAACCGCCACAATCGCAACGAGGGCAATTAGCCCGAAGGTACTGCGGGATTCGGAAGATTCATAAGGGTCGTAGGCCATAACCGGAACGGGGGAGCGGAAACCCGGCGGGGAATCATACTATGCTTCTTTCGAAACGGAAAGAAACATCCCTTTCTATCGTTCCGTGGTATCGTTGG
>CAUZKZ010000168.1:0-10541 GCA_963580345.1 Verrucomicrobiia bacterium
GCGACATCCTGAAGACGCGACGTCAAGAGAAACGCCGCTGGTCTTCTTCATTAAACTAGACCATCTTAACTTTTTTGTCCTGCACCCGAACCCGACCAGGGCACCCCAGGTGTGGAGGAGGGCGTGATGGATGAAACGGCGGAGACCGGGCGGGGGCTGCACGAATTCGAGAAAGAAAGCGAAGCCGCCGGGTTTGAGAACACGGTGGATTTCGCGAAGGGCGCCGGGAAGGTCAGGAACATTTCGAAGGGCATATCCGCCGGTGATGAGATCGGCGCTGTTGTCACCGTAGGGGAGATCGCCGATGTCGCCGCATTGAAACTCGAACCAGGAGCCGGGGAGGCGCTGGCGGGCGCGTGCGATCATTTCACTACTGAGGTCGAGACCCAGGATACGGGCGTCGGGAAACCTGGCGGCCAGGAGGGCGGCTAAGTCGCCGGTGCCGGTGGCGAGGTCGAGGCAAGTGGCGGGGTTCTCGACGGGCAGGGCACCCACCAGTTTCCGCTTCCAGGCGGCATCCCGTCCCAGGGAGAGGGCGCGGGTCGCGAGGTTGTAGCGGCCGGCGATGCGATCGAAAAGGGACCGATTCAACTCCCGCTTGGAGTCCGGGTGGGCGAGGGCGTCACGAGTTTTCCGCATGGGTCGCGCCGGGGGGGAGGAACCAGCTGGCAGCGCGTTTCACGCCGGGGAGGAGGGGAGCGGTTCCCATGTTGAAGGAAAAGAAGTGCCGGAGCAGATCGGGGCGGGGGACCATGAACTCGACCAATTTACCGAAGAGGGCCGGGTGTCGCTGGCAGAAGAGCATGACGCGGGTACAGAGGAAGTAGGACCGCATGATCCTGCGCCAGGAGCGCTCGTAGGGACGCAGGGACCTGGTGGAGAGGACTCCGGAAGTCGACTGCAGAGCAGGGACGACACATCCTTCGAGGGCGAGGGCCTGCCTGAAGGCGAGGGTAAGGCCTTCGCCGGTGCACGGATCGAGGTATCCGGAGGCATCCCCGAGGAGCACAATCCCGTCCGCGGTCCGGCGGGTGGTGCGCTGGTGGAACGGTCCGGTAGAGCGCGGAGTGCCGGCGGATTCGGCCCGGGAGAGGCGGTCGCGAAGGACCGGAAGCGCTTCGAGGAGAGATGGGAAGAGGTGGTGGCCCGATGCGGCGAGGGGATGCCGGGCGGGCTCCCAGAGAATCGCGACGCCGATGCAGTCCGGACCGCAGGGGGTGACGTAAGCCTCGAGGCCGCGCCCGGAGTGCACCTCCACGAAGCGGCTCCAGGGCGCGATGCGAAAATGCTGGCGGATGCCGAATCGCCGCCTCTTCGCCGGCCGTCCTTCCAGCCCGGCCCAACGACGGACTCGCGAGCGCAAACCATCGGCGCCCACGATGAGACGGCTGGTGACGGGAGGCTCATCTTCGCAGCGGGTTGTCATGGCACCGCCGGTCCGCTCCACCCCGGTTACACGCACGCCTTCGCGGAGGGAGACATTGGGCGCCGCGCAGGCGACCTCGCGGAGGGCGGCCGAGAGGGCAGGACGCCGGATCCCGCGACCGGGACCGGATTCAAACTCGGCCTCGATGGATTGGCCGGACGAAGCGATGTAGCGAATTCCTGCGAAGGGAGCCCGGTCGGTGGCGGGAAGCAGGCGGTCGGCGCCGATATCCTCGAGGAAGCGCAGTCCCGGTGGCATGATACCCTCCCCGCAGACCTTGTCGGCCGGCAGTGACTGCCGGTCGAGGACAGTTACGTGGACGCCTCGGCGGCCGAGCGTGACCGCCGCGGCAAGTCCTGCGGGGCCGCCTCCGATGATGGTTGCGTCGGTATCGAGTTTCATTTGGAGCTGGCGGGCGGGCCATCTTCTTCCCCGAGGAGATACGACACGATACGGTCGACTTCCTCGTCATTGAACACTTCTTTCCAGCGCGGCATGAACCGGCTGCGTCCGACCTTGTGACCGCCATCGCGGATGATGCTGGTGAGGTACTCCCGTCCGAGGGCGGTCATCTTTTCCCGAGGCGTGAAGAGCGGGGGGGAGGTCCTGGTGAGGCGCGGGAAAATGGCGTCGGGCGATCCCGAGTGGCAGTGGAGGCAGTGCACGGTGACGAGTTTTTTTCCGGTCGGGCGGCCGGAGGGTTTCTTCTCGCGGTGATGGGCCACCGCGATGGTGTGGCAACTGCAGTAAATAAAGGCGGAGAGGAGGGCGGGTATCGCGACGGCGGCAATCCCCGGAACTCGCCTGCGTTGTGCTGCCACGGCTCTCTGTAACAAACCGGGGGAGCCAAGGCAATTACCACCTTGCTCCGAGGGGGAATCCGGTTCTTTACAGGACCGGCTAATGGTCCAGATTGGCTTCGGAAGTCATCTCCTTCATGTATCTGCAATCCCTCGCCAGCGCTTTTCCGTCCGATGCCTACTCGCAGGCCGAGTGCCTGGAGCTTGCGAAGAACTCTTCGGTGGTGGAACGACTGAAGCCAAGGTCGCGAAACATTCTGCTCAAGATTCTTGCGGGTGATTCCGGCATCGAGAAGCGGCACTTCGCGCTGGGCGATCCGTCCTTGATATTCGAGCGCGGGCCCCAGGAACTGAACCAGGAGTTTGAGGAGGAAGCGCCGAAGCTGGCCGGGCAGGCCGTTGTGAAGGCGTTGGACGGGACGGGACTGAAAGCGGGGGCGATCGATGCCCTCTTCGTGTGCACCTGCACCGGGTACCTGTGTCCGGGGATCAGCAGCCACCTGGCGGAGGATCTCGGAATGCGGCCGGACGCCTACCTGAACGACGTGGTCGGGCTCGGGTGCGGGGCGGCGGTGCCGATGCTGCGTGCTGCACAAGGCTTCCTGGCCGTTCATCCCGAGGCGACGGTGGTAACGGTGGCGGTGGAGATCTGTTCGGCGGCGTTTTACATGGATAACGATCCGGGCGTGCTGGTCAGCCTGTGCCTCTTCGGGGACGGAGCGGCGGCGGCGGTCTGGCAGGGAAGCGGGGTGGAGGGTCAGTACCAGGCCGGGGCCTTTCACACCGTGCATCGTCCAGAGGATCGCGAGAAGATCCGGTTCGTAAATGCAGGCGGGAAACTGAAGAACAAGCTCCACCGCAGCGTGCCGGAAGTGGCCGGGCGCGCCGTGAAGGATCTCTTCGCGAAGCGGGCCGGTGACCCGAACCAGATCCTGGCGCATACGGGGGGACGGGACGTGGTGGAGGCCATCGAAGAGGAGCTGCCCGATTTCCAGCTGGCGGAGACGTGGACGATCCTGCGAAACTACGGAAACTGCAGTAGTCCCTGTGTGCTCTTCGCCCTGGAGGAGAGAATGAGAAACGACGGCGAGGACGAGCGGTTGTGGTTGACGAGTTTTGGGGCGGGATTTGCGGCGCACTCCTTCGAGGTGTGGCGTTGAGGTGAACCGCGGAGGGGCGAAGGCCGAGGTTCCTACGTGGCCGGGGCGAGGCGCTGAAGGACGAGGGCGAGGAGGAAGAGGGAGAGCGGAATGATGGCGAGGAGGAGGGAGTAGGCGTTGACAAAGGGCCAGGGTGTCTGGATCGAGGCTGCGATTCCAGGGAGGGCCAGCAGGTCGACCAGGCACAAACCCGCCAGGGTTCGGGAGACAAAGTCCGGGATCGATTTTTTCAGGACCACGAGAGCGCGAGTGGTCCAGAGCAGGAAGGGAAGGAGGCCGATGAGAGCGGGGATGGCCAGATGCCAGCCCTCGAGAAAGGGGGGACGGTGGAAGATCCACCACCAGGTGTGGGTGAGCAACGGGATGAAGATGAGGAACCAGAGAAGGACTCTGGGGGCTTTCAAACCCTCCGGCCGGCTTTCGTAGCGTGCTGCGAGGGTGAGCCCGGCGATGTAAACCAGGATACCGAGAGCCATCAAGAACGTCTGCAGGAAGACGGTGCCCGGGACCGGATCGCCCAGCAGGCGGGCGGGACGGAGAAGATCCTCCAGGACGACTTGCCATAACTGGTCTGAGGCGACGGTGAGAAATCCGATGACATAAAGGCAGGCCCGGCACAGGCCCATCGGGATGATGGCCAGGGGGGTGCGCTTGTGAATCCAGGTGTAGGTCAGGATGCAGGCGATGAGGACCAACCCTGCCGCCAGGGCGGCAACCGAGAGCAGGAAGAACGCGGCCAACGAGACGGCTCCGAAGCCGATTGCTGCGAGGAGAATGGTTCCGCCGAGAAATCGGCCGGCGGGAATTGCGCGTTCGGGCCGATGGCTCCGATCGAACTCGGCATCCTTCCAATCGTTGAGAAACGTTCCGCAGAGATAGGCGCAGGTGACGCCGAGGAGGGCGCTGAGAATCTGCGGCAGGGAAACATCCGGATTCCAGGACCAGTAGCTGGTGCCGCTGGGCCCCACGGGACCGACCGTCAGGATGTGCGAAGGCACAGCGAGACCGAGCAGGATTCCAAGCACGAGGTTCGACCACACGGTGGGCAGGTTCGCCACGCGGCCGATGGCGAGGAGATCGAGGAGTCGTTGGCGGATGGTAAGGGGCATGGAGGCATGGCGCTGGAAGAGCGCCGCCACGGTCAGAGTTGGGCGAGGACCCAGCGGTATTCTTCGGCGATCTGGTCGACAATCGGTTTCTGGAGGTCGCCGGGGAGAACGCCCCAGGTGTAGGTCTCGATCTCGAAGTGGGTGCAGAACTCCGAATTGCCGCGCCGGTAGTCGAGGAGGTCGGTGACGTGGTCCGCGGTGGAGCGGAGGGGCGGGGTGGGATCGGAGTACAATGGAATATGAAAATGGACTCGCGATTCGGACCGGGTGTTCAGCAAATGGTCTTTGGTGTTCAGACTTTCGAGCGCTTGGGGGAGATCGGTGAAGCGGGTGAGGTCACCGTCTTGCTTGAGGATGAGCTGGTGGAGGTAGGTGGGTTCGTCGAATTGTTCGATGGCCAGGAGGGCGGTGGGGTCGGCGGGATCGAAGGCGAGGGCATTGGAAAGGTGGACCTTGGAGAGGCGGAGGCCGGCGGAGCGAAAGGCGTCAAGGGATTCGCGGCAGTCGTCGAACTCGACCGCAAAATGGCAGGTGTCGTAGTTGATCCCGATGCGGCGGCGAAGGAGGTCCGGGTCGTCCCCCTGGCTCAGGAAGCGCTCGAAGAAGGCGAGGGTTTCCTCCGTGTTCTCGAAGTGGCCGAGCGGTTCGGGTTCGAGACCGAGGTGGAGGTCGCGGCCGGAGCTGTTAGAGAGCTCCTCGATGTGGCGGGCGCAGGCTGAAAGGTTGGCGAAGATCTGCGCTTCGCCGGCCGCGAAAGGCTTGAAGGAGCCGGGGAGGGTGGAAACGGAGCCCTCCACGCCCTCGGGCGCGAGCTGCGAGACGATCTCGAAGAGCTGGTTGGTGTAGGCGAGGCGCTCCGGGGTGGACCAATCCGGACGGTAGACGTTTTCCTTTACGCGGGTGCCGTGGAAGGCGCCGTAGGGGAAGCCGTTGATGGTGAAGACGTAGCAGTTCTCGGCGGCGAGCCAGTCCTGGAATGGCGGGAGATTGTCGCCCCGCAGGAGATCGGAGGCGGCGCGGGCGGAGAGGCGGAGTCCGATGGCGTATGGTTGGGCCGGGCGCTTGGAAAGCGCCGTCACGCAATCCCGCACCCGGAGGGTGTGTTCCTGGAGGGCGCCCAGGGTTTCTTCCCACGTCTCGGCGGGGTGGATGTTGGTGCAGTAGGCGAGGTGGTGGTCGTGATCGAGTCGCACGCCGGGGTTTTAAGCACGAATGGCAAGCGAAGGGACGAGAAAAATCCGGGAACCTGCCGCGGCGGAGGACTCAATACAGCCAGGGGCGCACCTGCTTGATGGCGAGATCGCCCGCCTTGGTGATTTTAAATTCCACCTCCATTGCGAACTGGTCCTGCCCTGAAACTCCGTAGAGGGTTCGGAATTGCTGGTTGATGGATTGCAGGAGGGAGCGCATTTGCTGGAGATAGGTGGGCGTCATGATCTGTTGGCCCTCCGGGACTTGGTTCGAGTGGCGCACGACGATGTGGTCGGTGCTGTTCAGGGCGGAGATGTTGAGAAGGATTTCTTCGGGAATGGACGCGGCCTGCGGGTTGGTGACGAGGTCATCGCCCACCTGGGTATTGATGTAGTAATAACCGATGGTCTGGTAAACAGGATCGTCGGTGACCGCCACGCCGTTGGCTTGCTCGTTCTTGAAGCTGGGGTGGAGCAGGACGCCCATGGCGGTGGTGAAGTGATCGATGCGGAAGAAGTCGCGCTCTTCAAAGGCCCGGAAATTGAAGAGGCTGGCGTAGACCTGCTTGATGGATTTTTGAAGGTGGTGCTCGCGGGGATGGTGAGTGAACGAGTCGTAGAGCCCGGCCCCGCTGAATCCGGGCAGGTCCTCGTTGTTGGTGCTGGAGCGGCAACGGATCGAGGTCCCGATCGGAAAGGAGAACTGGAGGTTGGTGAGATCATTCACCATCCAGAGGGGCATGAGGCCGACCTCGAGATCCTCCCGGAAATCCTTGAGCATACCTTCGCGGACTTCCACGTTGGATTGAAAGCCGGGATCCGCGAGCATATCGGCCAGCTCATCGTAGAAATCGTTGAACTTCATGAACTCGTCATAGAAGTAGAAGGGAAGTCCGTAACCGTCGGGGGCCACGGCGGCACCGAAGGCGAACTTGCGGAGGGCGGCGAGGTTCGCGGTCTTGGCCCCGAAGGCGTCCGAGTCGGCGAAGTTGATGACGTCGAGGTCCAGGAAACTCTTGACGCTCAGATCCCTCGGCGGGAACTGGGGATCGGAGGGGCGCAGGTCCTCGTAGAAGGCCTCGACCTCCTCCAGGGTGGCTTCCCGAATCTCGTAGCCGTCCGCGTTGACCCGATAGTAGACGTCGCTGCCCAGAAGCGCGGAGATCGTTTCGTCCTCCACCGCTCCGGCGATGAAGGCGTTGGGGATGCTGTCCTGGATGGCGCGCAGGTTGACGTGGGAAAGAGGAGTCTGGGAAACGGTGGTGATGACGCCGCCGACGCGGGGAAGTTCGTTGGGGAGGGACTGGTAGATCACGATGTCGCGTGAATTCGGGCGGTCATTCGGGCCCATGAGTCGCAGCCGTCCGTAGCCCTCCTCGATGTTGAGTGGCAGAAAACTGATGTCCGCGAAGAGTTCCTCCTCGAAGAGGATCGGGATACGGGAGGCGTCGTAGTGGGCCTTCTCCTGCAGGTAAAGGGGAAGGGCGGCGAGGGGCATCGGGTAGTAGGCGAGATTGTTTTCCACGACCGGCATGTTGGCGGCGAGGAGTTCGTGCGCCATCTGCACGAGATGGAAAGGGTACTCGTCGTCCGGTTCGAACTCGAAGCGATAGACGCCGGGTTTGCCATTTGGAGCGGTGAGATAGGGGTGGTACACAAGCTCGCCGCGCATCGCGAACGGTCCGCCGAAGGGCCCTCCGGGAAGAACGACCTCGCGGCCGAAAAGGAAGTGGGCGCGGTGGGTGTTGGTATTCATGAAGTAGACGTCCGGATGGTCGGTGTCGTAATTCAGGACGAAGAACTTCACGAATTCGAGGCCTTCGAGGTGAAAGTCGATGACGACGTCTTCTCCTTGATAGGAGAGGTCCCGGAAGGTCTGGCGATCCGGGATCATGCAGGTTCCGTCGATGAAGTCGATCGGATCGGAGCCGTTGAGAGGCGAGTTTCTTCCGTCGGCAGTATCGAGGAGCTCGGTGACATCGTCCCGACCATCGAGGTCGAGATCCCCGGGTTGCGACCGCAGAAATTCGGCGACGCGGTAGTAGCCCCCGGCGGGGCCGATTCCCAATGGCTCGGAGATGGTGGTGCTGCCCGCTTCGCCCAATTTTGCGGCGACCGGAAACTCGCCGGTGGGTTGATCCAGTTCGCGGCGATAAAAGAGGACGTAGTAGTGGTCGGCGGTGGAGGGAATCTCGAAATGAATGCGCTTGTCTTCGGAGAGGAAGAGATCGCCGATCCGCAGGGTGGTTTGCGCCCGGACCCACGCCCCCGTGAGGAGGATCAGGATGCCGGGCGAAAGGGGAAGGAGAATCCGCATTGCAATGGGCTGTTCTGGAGGATCGGCCGGGTCCGGGGACTAGGCGGGCCCCTATCTTTTCTACACCCTCTCCCGCCTCCGCGCACTTACAAATTGTGCTGCGAAGCGGTCGGCGGGTCGCGGTGCGCAGCGCGTGGCCTCCTCAGGCCAGCTTGAAGTTGGGGCTCTGGCTGAGGAAGGTGCGGGGATTGTCGTAGATGACTTTCTGGACGAGATCCTCGGAGTGCTGGCGTTTTTTCATCTCGAGGGCGCACTTCACGACCGCGAGGGGATCGGAGATTCCCCAGTCGCAGGCGGAGTTCATCCAGATGCGCTCGGTCCCGAACGTTTCAAGAATATCGATGGCCCGGGCGGGAGTGCACTTCGATTCGGGGTAGAGGGTCATCCCGGCCCAGAAGCCGGCATCGAGAGCGATGGCGGCGGTGTGTTCCTCGACGTGGTCGATGATGACGCAGTCGGGATTGACGCCGGCGTTCTTCATGGCGTCCACGATGAGGCGGGTGCCCTTGAGCTTGTCCTCGAGGTGCGGGGTGTGAACCAGGATGGGGAGGTCGCGCTCCATCGCGAGGGCAATGTGTTCTTCCAGGATGGTGTGCTCGTTCCTGGTATTCTTGTTGAGACCGATCTCGCCGATTCCGAGGACGGTGGGCCGGTCGAGGAACTCGGGGATCATGGCGAGGACCTCGCGCCCGAAGACGACATCGTCCGCTTCTTTCGGATTAATGCACAGCCAGGTGAAATGCGGGATGCCGAACTTTGCGGCGCGGGCCGGTTCGTAATGGGTAAGCTGCCGGAAGTAGTCGCGAAAGCCTTCTACCGACCCCCGGTCGTATCCGGCCCAGAAGGCCGGCTCACAAAGAGCCTGGCAGCCAGCCTGGGCGATGGCCTGGTAGTCGTCGGTGGTGCGACTGACCATGTGGGCGTGGGGTTCGATGTAGCGCATTTCGGTGGACGGTGGACGGCGGACGGTAGGGGGGAGCTTACTTGGAGATAAGGCAGGATTCCGGGTTGTTGATCATGTTACCGACTACCGACTACCGCCCTGCGGTGCTCCAAAGGCGAACTGGATCTGGGCGTTCTCGGCGGGTTCGGTGGAGTGGTCCGAGAGCGAATCGAGGACGGCCTTGGCCCGCGGCTGGTCACCGGGGTTGAGCATGGCGTCGAGAGCGTTCAAGAATCCGGCATGGCGGAAGTCGGTCTCCCCATCGTGGCGGTCGACCCGGTCGAGGAAAGCCGCGATGTCGATGAGCTTGTAACGCGCATCCATGAAATAGAGGTCGAGGATGTCGATCTTGTTGGGCATGGGGAGAAGGTAGCCATGAATGGGGAATTGGAAAGGATGGAGTGGCGTGCGGTTCGCAGCGTGTAGGGCGAGAAAGGATGGAGGGTGGGAGATCTCCTGCGTTGTTCTCCGGGCCCCGGACTGTTAGGGAGCGGGTGTGAGCGAGAGGGACCTTGGAACGCAGCCGCTGGACGGCCTGATGGAGACCTGGGGGCTGACGAACCACGACCTGGTGGAGGCCTCCCCGGAGCGATTGACTCACAGGCAGGTGCGCCGCGCGCGGACGGGCCGCATGCTGACCCTCAAGATGATGATGAAGGTCAACCGGGCTTTCAACATCGCGATCTGGCGCCGGCTCGCCGACGAGCAGAAAGAGGCCTTCGTGGAATACGGCCACAAGGACTTGTTCGATTACGCGAAAGGGCACGAGCGGGGAGTCTTCGATGCGAATGCCGAACTGGCCGCGACGATCAAGAAGACCTCGAACTGATGCGGGAACGCGGTTCCCACGGCTGGTTCCCTGTCAACTTCGTACTTTGTAATGCCGGCGGAACGGTTCTGGTTTGACCGCCATTCGGGCGCCGTGCATTGCTTGTTCAGCGAAGAATGACTTGGGAGATAGTTGCGGTCTATATCATGCTGGCCCTCACGGTGGTGCTATTCGTGAGCGACCGGGTCCGTACCGATCTGGTGGGTTTGATGATCATGGTGTTGCTGGGGCTGCTGGGGATCCTGAAGCCGAAGGAGTTGCTGCTGGGTTTCGGAAACGAGGCGCTGGTCACGATCGCGGCCATGTTCGTGCTGAGTGCGGCCTTGATGCGCAGCGGATTGGTTGCGGCCCTGGGGGGGAAGCTGACGGATCTCTCGCGGGGAAGCCCGATGCGTTTCATGGTATTCTCCCTGACGGCGGTGTGTTTCTTGTCGGCCTTCATTAACAACACCCCGGTGGTGGTGGTCTTCATCCCGGCGGTCTTGACGGTGTGCGCGCGGCTGGGGGAGAGCCCGTCGAAGTTCCTGATGCCGATCTCCTTCGCCTCCATGCTGGGCGGAAGCTGCACGCTGATCGGAACCTCCTCGAACATCCTGGTCTCGTCGATTTCGGACGAGGCGGGGTTCGGGAAGATCGGGATGTTTGAATTCGCGTGGGTGGGTCTCGCGGTTGTGGCGGTGGGGATGGGTTACCTGCTCCTCCTTTCGCACCGCCTGCTTCCGGCCCGCACCACCATCGCCTCGACCCTTCCGGCGGAAGCGGTGAAG
>CAUZKZ010000169.1:0-10509 GCA_963580345.1 Verrucomicrobiia bacterium
CTTCGACGATTTCTTTTTGATGTCTTCCAGAAGCTTGCTCTGCGTGAGAGTCCGCGGGAGAGAAGTGACAATGTGGACGTGATCAGCAACACCGCCGACTTTGTAGCAAATTGAATCCAGGTCTCGGCATAGCGTTGCCAAGTACCCGTGCATGCGCTCGCGAACACTTTCATCGAGGAACGGCGAGCGATCCTTCGTCGAAAAGATGATATGGAGAATGACATTGGATAGCGACTGCGGCATGATCGCATCTTGGCGGGCTTCGGGGGCGATTTGAATCGCGCTCTCAGCGCTGTTCCATATGGGATGCCAGTTCCTGGGGCGTTGCCCCAGGCTAGGTTGAGGGAGCCCGTCGGGCTCAATCCCTTGAACGTTGATAGTTGGAAGTTGGACATTGATCGTTCGCCAAAGGCTCCGCATCACTCTCTCGTCAGCGTCTCATCGATGTTGAGGATCACGCTCGCCACAATCGTGGTCGCCGCGTGCTCTGCCGGCTCGAGCGACTCGTCCCGACCGGACTCGCCGGTTGAAATCAGCTTCGTTGCCGCCTCGGTATCCGTGCCGTAGCGCTCGTGGCTGTGCTGATAGACGTCGAACAACGTCGCGAGTTCTTTCGTGCCGGGCGGGCGCGAGGTCGCGAGGCGAAATCCCCAGGCAAGGCGATCCCGCGCGTTTGAGCCACCATCTTTGATCATTCTCTCGGCGAACTTCCGGGCGGCTTCCACATACTGCACGTCGTTCAAGGTCACGAGCGCCTGGAGGGGTGTGTTTGTGCGTGAGCGTCTCACGATGCACTTCTCTCGCGTCGGTGCGTCGAAAAGCAGCATGTTCGGCGGAGCGCAGGTGCGCCTCCAAAAGCTGTAGAGGCTTCGACGGTAGAGGCTCTTGCCGTGGTCTTGCACAAAGAGAGGATCCCCGCCCTGCAAGATCTCGTGCCAGAGCCCTTCCGGTTGATACGGCCTCACTCCGGGTCCACCCATTTCGTCGACGAGAAGGCCGCTTAGAGAGAGCGCATTGTCTCGCAGGAACTCCGCTTGCAGCCGATAGCGCGAACCGCGTGCCAGGAGCCGATTCTTGGGATCCCGGGTGTAAAGCTCACGAGACGCTTCCGAAGATTGGCGATAGGTCGCCGAGGTGAGAATCGTGCGGAGCGTGCGCTTCACGTTCCAGCCGTTGTCACGAAAGTCCGAAGCAAGCCAGTCGAGCAGGGCGGGGTGGCTCGGGAGTTCGCCTTGCGTGCCGAAGTCCTCGGGCGTCGCCACCAGTCCCACGCCGAAGAACATCTGCCAGTAACGGTTCACCGCGACCCTGGCGGTCAGAGGATTCTCCGGTTGGAAGAGCCATTGCGCGAGACCAAGTCGATTGCGTGGCGCGTCAGCCGGAAGCCGAGGGAGACTCGCGGGAATTCCGGCCTCCACTTTTGTTTCCGTGCGATCGTCGTACTTGCCACGCCGCAGAACGTAGGTTGTCCTCGGCTTTCCCTGGTCGCCCATCACCATGACGGTCGTCAACGGCCTGCGCAGCTCCTTCTCCTCCTCCACGAGCTCGTTGGCGCGCTTGCTCAGGTCCTGGAACTCCTCATCCTGACGCAGGTAGTGATCGAGGAGCGTTTTCCAGTCGGCGTTTTTTTCCGTTTGGTCGGACTCCGGGAGGGCAAGAGCGGTGGTCACGGTGTCGCGAAGGAAGAGGGCCCTGATCTCGTCCTCTTCAAGGGCGCGCGAGAAAATCCGCACTTCGTCCAGCATCCCGATCGGCCGAAATCCATCGGGGCGGCCGCCGATCCGCAAGGTTTTCCCGGTGCGAATCGACTCGGTGAGATTGTCCTGCTCCCCCTTGAGGCTCCAGGGCTCTCCGTCGACAAAGAACCGAATACCTCCAGCTTTCGAAGATCCGTCATAGGTGACACACAGGTGCTGCCAGGTTTTCCACTGAAGCTCGCGCTCGGATATCACCCTGATGGCGTTGCTCTTTGCGTCGTGGGCGAGTTGAAAGTAGAGCCGCTTATTCGACTGGTAGTAGAGATCGAATCCGCGAAGGGTCTCCTCGTCCTCGAGGCGTGCGATCAAGCTGCCCTGCGATTCCTTGCCCTTCGAATCCTTGGCGGGGTAGAGCCAGAGGCTCAGCGAGAAGGGCTGATCCCGCTCGAAGCCGCCCACCTCGCCCGCGTCGATGAACGTGTCCCCACCGTCGACCAATCGCAGCCCACCGAGGGTCTTGGCCGGGGTCCACTGGGGCTTGCCCGCGATGGGATGCGTGCGTTCCGGATTTGCCCGGTCCTTCGCAAGGGTCCCTTCGGTCTCGTCGAGCGCCAGGTGAAACGTCGCGTCGCGGGGATCGAACTTCGCTTCCGGATTCGAGATCTTCTTCCCGAGCTCCGCGATCCATTGTCGCAGACCCGGCTCGACCTTCGCAGGATGAGCATCGATCAGCGCCTTCACCTCGGCCTGTTGAGCCATCACGCCCGGAATCTTCTTTTCGTCCTCTTCATCGGGAATCTCCACCAGAGGCGGAGCGTTCCTCGCGCCCGACTGCCTGCCCTTATCGGCGCTGATGTTGAAGAAGGCGAAGAAGCGGTAGTAGTCCTCCTGCGAGATCGGGTCGTACATGTGGTCGTGACACTGCGCGCATTCCATCGACAAGCCCAACCATGTCATCGAGGTAGTCTTGACCCGATCGACTGCGTACTCCACGCGGTACTCCTCCTCGATCACCCCGCCCTCGTTGGTTGTTCCGTTATTGCGATTGAATCCGGACGCGATCCGTTGAGATAAGCTGGCATTCGGAAGCAAGTCTCCGGCGAGTTGCTCGATGGAAAACTCGTCGAACGGCTTGTTTGCGTTGTAGGCTGCGATCACTCCGTCCCGCCATGCCCACATGTCGCGATTGCCGTCCGTGTGACAGACGCTCGTGTCTCCGTAGCGGGCAAGGTCGAGCCACATCACCGCCATACGCTCGCCGTAACGAGGAGAGGCAAGGAGCCGGTCGACGACCTTCGCGTAGGCATCCGGCGATTTGTCCACGAGGAAAGCGTCCACCTCTTCGAGGGTCGGCGGCAGACCGGTAAGATCGAGAGTTAGTCGGCGAATGAGGGTCGGGCGATCGGCCTCCGGCGACGCGGAGAGTCCTTCGCGCTCGAGTCGCGCCAAGACGAAGCGATCGATTTCGTTTCGCGGCCACGCTTCCTTCGCGACGTCGGGCCGCGCGGCGGCCTGCGGAGTGACGAAGGACCAGTGTCGCGGGATGGCTTCTTCCGCCGCGAGGGATTCCGTCAGCCCGCCGAACAAGAGCGCGCCCAGAGATGTGACCAACAGAACGACCAAAGCGGTCGGAGGAGGCTTCAGCCTACGCCCAGCGATTCGGCTATGATGCCGTCCATTCATTGCTCATCATCATTATGTGAAATCTTAGCAAAGTAAAAAAGAAATTCAAGGCTCAGATCAAGTGCCTTGGTCGTCGACCCTAAGCTGGACTCCCGGTCCTCAAGCTCGATTCACAGAGCCCACTCGCCGCGGTAGTCGAGCCTGTTGAGGAGTTTGTCGGCTTCGGCATCGCCAATGACCTTTTCGTTCTTCGAGTCCCACTTGAGAGGGCGCTTGAGGGCGTCCGAGACGAAGGCGAGGTGCCCGGGGGTGACGGAGCGGTGTCCGATTTCGGCGGGGCAGATGCACTCCTTGCGGGTCTTGACCCCGTCCGCGAAGTTGCGGCGGTGCTCGGGGGAATTGTAGGCCACAATCTTGCCCCGGTCGGTCTCTTCGCGGATCCATTCCTTGTTAGAGGCCTCGATTTGGCCGCGACTCACCCTGACCCAGCCATTTTCCCCGATCCACCTGACGCCATTTCCGAACTTGTTAGAGATCACCACCGTGTATCCGCCCTCGTATTCCGAGTGGATTTCATAGTCGACCGGATTGTCGTACATCCCCTTCTCGGGATAGCGGAAGTTCTTCGCTTCGACCACAATTGGGCCAGTTAGTTCTGCGCCGAGTCCCCAGTGGGCGATGTCATTGTTGTGTCCGATCCAGTCCATCAGGCTGCCGCCTCCGTAGTCGAGCGACCAGCGCCACTTGAAGTGGACTCGGTCCGGATGGTACGGGAGCTTACGACTCGGGCCACACCACAGGTCGTAATCGAGATGCTCTGGAATCTTCTGTGCCACCTTGCCTTCTTCTTCGGTGGTCTCGCCGGCGGGCAAGCCGACTTGAACGTCCGTGATCTTACCAATGAGCCCATTCAGAATCACCTCGGCCGCAATGCGGAAGTTCCCCGCAGATCGTTGTTCCGAGCCCACCTGATAGATTCGCTTGTGCTTCGCGGCCTCCTGGTAGAGGACCTTGCCCTCGCGAAACAGGTGGGTGAGCGGTTTCTCGCCATAGACGTCCTTGCCATGGCGAAGCGCCTCGAGCGCGGCGAGGGCGTGCCAGTGGTCGGGGGTCGCCACCACGACCGCGTCGAGGTCGTCGCGGGCGCACAACTCGCGGAAGTCTCTGTAAGTCGCACAGCCCTTGCCCCAGTTTTTCTCGGCAAGCGCCTTCCCGCGGGCGGCATGCTTCTGGTCGGGATCGGCGATCGCCACGAATTGGACGTCCTTGCATTGCGCAAAAAAGTCGCGCATCAGGTCGTAGCCTTTGCCGCCCGCGCCGACCAATCCGAGCGAAATCCGTGCGCTCGGGGAAGGTTTCGGTCCGCCTCCCAGCGCACTGGCCGGAATGATGGTGGGTGCAGCCACGGCGCTTGCCGTTTTCAGGAAAGTCCGTCTTTTCATGGTGGTTAGTGGGGATGAGGGGCGCCTGGTCTAAATGAAAAACTATCCAGGAGCGGTGGCACAGGCTGGCGGCAGGCTGGAGGTTGGGTCAATCACGCAATCACGGGATTGCTGCTTCTTGGCGCCCCCCGATGCAGGAAGAGCACCATGGAACGACGACGTTTCACTCCGGGGCCCTCATGGCTTCTTGCCGAGCAGCTTCCAGTTCAGCTCCGCTTGCGTCCACGGCTTCTTGCGATCCTTGAATCTCTCCCGCACGAAGGCCACGTCGGACGGCAGGATTGTGGAGCCCGCATTTCCCCACTCGCGCCGCACGTAGGTCAGGACCGAGGCAACCCACTCGTCCTTGTTGTTCGCTCCGAAGGGCGCCATCAGTCCCTCATACTTCTTGCCGTCGAGGTCCCCGATCAAACCATGAAGCATGACCTGGATCGCCGCCTCGCGGTTCTGCTGAAGGCGTGGGGATCCCGGAAGCGGCGGAGCGAGGAGCGCCTTCCCCTCCGGGGCTTTCATTCCCCGGCCATCGGGGCCGTGGCAAGTGGTGCAGAGCTCCCGGTAGATCGCCTTGCCCTTCTCGAAGATCGCTCGTTCCTCCCCGCTCAGCGAGGGAGCCTGCTGGGCCGAGTCGACCAGACGCTCGCGAGGGGTCACGGCCGCGACCGCACGGAGGACCTTCTCGTGCACCGGGTGTTTCGCAATGCACTTCGCGATGATGTTCCTGCCCTCCTCGTTGTCGCCTTGACCCACCGTCAGAACAATCTGCGCAACCACCAGGGGGCTCGGGTCGCCGATCAAGCCATCCAGCTGCTTGTAGTGGGCCACCGGAATCTGATTCAGGTGCGCATGCTCCATGGTGCGGACGGCCGCCGCGCGAACCCGATGATCCATGTCCTTCGTAAGAGCGAAGGCCGTTTCATCATCGAGCTGTCCCAGCCCATCGAGGGTCCAGAGGGCGTGAAGCCGGCCCAGGGGATTCTCGTGCTTCAACGCCATCTCCCGCAGGGCGGGATCGAGGGTTTGAACGCCGCGCGTGACGAGAATGCTCTGCGCCATGTCGCGCCACCAGCCGTTGGGATGCGCGAGGTGCTTCACGAGCTCCGCAGGCTTGGCATCGAGAAGATTCGGCTTCGGGCCGGGCCTCACGCCCTCGCACACGACGCGGTAAATCCGTCCGCGACCGATGTTCTTCTCGTACTCGGCCTTCAGGATCTCTCCGCGCAGGTAGGGGGTGATAAAGCCGCGCTCCTGGATGATGCCGTGGTACATGTCCACGATGTAGAGGCAGCCGTCAGGCCCGGTGTAGGAGTTCACCGGCCGAAAGTTCCCGTCGGTCGAGCTGATGAATTCGCCGAGATCGTTCTCGTACATGTTGGTCAGCTCGACGTGGCCGGAGTCCGGGTACTTGACCTTCGAGCGGCGCACGAGACGGCCGACCGGTTCACAGATGAAGTAGTCGCCGTTGATACCATCGCCCAGTCGATCGCCGCGAAAAAAGCTCTGTCCGCAGGCTGCCGTGAAGTGACGCAGGGATCCATCGCTCGGACGGGCCGTGCCCGGACCACTCTGCAGATCCGGGGTCACCATGGCGGGCCACACACTGTGGTAGTCGCCCATGCGGCGCACCGCTTCCGACATGGGACCACGACGAGCGTCCTTGTGAGCTTCGCCCCCAAGATAGCGCGGTGGCACGAAGAGCCCAATCGCCGGATTTCCGTTGGTGGAAAAGAGGAAGCACCCCTCGTCGTTGCGCGCCAGGCCCCACTGGCCGACGGTGGGAACGCGCTCGTTGCGAACCTTTCTCTTGATGACCTGATAGCGCCGGCCGTGCTGGGAAACATGGATCCAGTTGTCGATTCCCCACACCAAACTATTGGCCTTGTGCTCCACGTTGCTGCCGCGGAGCGAAAACTTGTCGAAGACCAGCTCCTTCGTGTCGGCCTTCCCGTCACCGTTGGTGTCCCGGCAATACCAGAGATCCGGAGGCTCCCCCACCAGGAGGCCATCGTCGACAGCCAGGATGGCACGCGGTTCGACCAGCCCGTCCAGATAGACGGAATGCTTGTCCATCCTGCCATCCCGGTTGGTATCCTCGAGGAAAGAGATCCTGCCCACCGGCTCCCGGGCACCCGTTCCCTCGATATCCTGCATGTAGCCTCGCATCTCGACGACGAACATGCGCCCGTTCCCGTCCCAGGTTAGGGCCACCGGCTCGCGGATCTGCGGTTCGGAGGCAACCAGTTCGATCCGGAAGCCCGGGGCAACCTTGAGGCGCTTCATCGACTCTTCCGGAGAGAGCGGCTCGATGGCCGGGTTCTTCTCGACGGGGCGATTTGCGGGCTCGGCGAGGGCTGCGGAGCAGGCTGCCAGGAAGAGGACAAAAGGATGACGGGCCGATCTCATGAGCTGGTGCTGATGTCGCATGCCGAGTCCGCGAGATCAAGCGAACCGTGGCATGGCCGTCCCGGTCATGCCAACACGTATCCGCCAGTCACCCGGACCGCACCTCCCGCCCCACCGTCGCCTGCCGCGACGCCGGATCGTGCTTGAATGGCACGGGTGCAAATCCGTCCGGACGCAGGTCGAACCCTCGTCCGGCGAGGGCCCGTCAAGTGTGTACGGAAACGAAAAACGTTAACTCGTAATGCTACTACTAAAGCTAAAGCACCCCAGACAATCGGCCTGCGAAAAAGGGACTTGCGTTGGGAAACGACAAGTGGGAGAAAGGGAAGCATTCTCATGAAAACGACACCCGTGACAGTAACGCTATTGGCGACCGTGGTTTGGCTCCTTCCCACGTTGGCGCCAGCCGCCATTGTCGGCTTCGAGGCAGAATCGGGAAGCACTCCGGCGGGCGTTGGATACCGGGTGCAAAATGACCCCGCCGCCCTGGGTGGCCGCTACATCGATACCGACCACCGGGACGCGGCCTCTCCTTTTGGTGAATTTGCCGTTTTCCGCGATTATTCGGTAACGCTCCCGTCGGGCACCTATGATCTTTGGGGGCGTATTTATGCCCCGGTGGTTTTCAACTATGACGCCAACTTTAATGACGACCCACCCTTCGTTCCAACCGCCGCTGCATTCGAGAACGACAGCTTTTTCGTCGCCTTCACCTTTGGTGGCGATCCCGCCGTCGATCAGGACCGAGGGAACGGGTACGGAAGTACTGGCAGGTTCGACGGCGTGGACGGAAGAGCCAATATCCGTGACGCCTACGCGTGGATCAATCTGACCGACGGCGTGGACTTGAACGGGCTCTCGGGTTCAGGTGTTGACCCGGTGGCGTCCTACACCACCGCGGGGGGCACGGAGACGTTCTCCCTCATGAGCCGGGAAGGCGGGCTCCGGCATGACGCCTTCGCGTTTGTGACCGATGGTCAAACGCCGACCGAGGGGGAGCTCAACGCGGCGGTCCCCGAACCGTCGTCGGCCTTCCTCGTGGTGATCGCCCTGGGCGGGCTGGCGACCACGTTCCGCCGGCGAGTGACAGCCGGCGAGTGACAGCCAGGGAAAGGAGAAGGGGTCAAAACTATTGACTCGAGCGGGGGCCTCCCGTCCCGCCACTGTGAGGCTAGTGCTTCGGTCGAATCTAAAACTGATAGCGCAGATTCATCCAGACCGACCGCGGGATGCCGATGGACTGCAGGCCGGAACTTCCCAGGCCGGTGGGAATCTCAACGTCGAACAGGTTTTCAACCTGCGCGTGAAGAGAAAGATCTTCGCTCACCTTGACCCGGGCTCCAATCCGCGTGCTCCACCAGGAGTCGAGACGGCGACGCTCCAACGCGTCGTCGAATTGACTGCTTCCAAAATCGACCTGTGCGAACAGATGCACCCGATCCAGGGGGTCGCTCTCGATTCCTGCCACCACCCGGTGCATGGGAGCCTGAGGAAAGCGCTTTCCCTTCAACAAGGGCTGCGCGGAAGACTTCGTGAACTCAGACTGCGATAGCAGGTAACTCAAGGTGAGCGCACAAAGTGGAGAGACCTGCCAGCGCGCCTGGCTCTCGATTCCCCAAACTCTCGCCTCTTCGACGTTGCGGCGTTGCGCGACGGAACCGCCGGGAGGCACGAAGCCCGCGATCGCCATCGCCTCGCCCGCGTCGGTTATCGGGACGTTCGCAATGGCATCGTGGATCCAATGGTGAAAGAGATCCAGGCCGCACGAGAATGCATCCGAAGGCGTCCACCGAGCCCCCGCATCGACGCTGAAGAAGCGCTCCGGATCGAGGCCGGCACTCGCTTCCGTGATGTCGTTGCGGACGCGGAAGGGACGGTAGAGTTCGTTGATGGTGGGAAGTCGGAACGACGTGCCAGCAGAGGCCGCCAGCATAACAGTCTCTGCGACAGGATAGCTGAGAGCAACGCTCAACGACGGTTCAATACCATCGCGAGCGCCGAATTGATCATTGCGCAGAAGGGCTCCGGTGGAGGGACGATGCTCCACCCGTTCACCATCCCGCAGGGCCCAGAAATCGAGACGGGCGCTGGCGTCGAGAGAGAGGCCCGACTCCGGTCGATAGGCCGCGCGCGCAAATACGCCACCGTAGAATTGCTCTCCCCCAGCCCGGCGGCGCCGAAGAAAGGCACCGTTCACAAATCCCGCGTGCTCGTTCGTTTCACCGTGCACGTGACGCAGGTCTGCACCCACGATCACATCGAATTGTTCAGTCGGGTGAAGAGTGGTGGTCACTCCACCACCGAATCCCTCGCCCGGAACATCAAACTGATCGAGTGCGGGCGACTCGCTGTTTCGCGTGGCATCGACCGACGAAAAGAGCGCTGCGAAGTCGCGGCGTTGGTAATAGGCCAGTGCCTGCCAGGTCTGCGATGGCTTCTCGCTTGTGATCCGCAGAGAGAAGTCGAGGGCTTCGGTGGCATTGCGCGCAAGGACCGTTCCGTTGCCGCGCTCTTCGTCGTAGAAGGAAAGCGACGGCTCGATGGTGAGATCTTCCGCCGGGCGCCACACCACGCGCACCTCCGCGCCATACGTCTCGAGATCGAGCCACCGGTCGACCGCACCGCGCTGGCTCTCCTGCAATCCGAAGAAGCCATCCGATTGCAAGGTGAAGGCGGCAATCTGCATCGCGAACTTGGAGTTGTGCGAAACGACGTCGGTCACGGCCGTGAGCCCAAACGTATTCTGACTTCCCCCGGCAAGTTGCAGGCTGGTCGCGTTCTCGTCCGGTTCCCGGCTCGTCAATTGCACGATGCCGGCGGGGCTTTGATTTCCCCAGGCCGCCGCCTGTGCGGCAGGAACGATACGGGCCGAGGAGAGCAGCTCCGGATTGTAGCGGGCCCACGAGATCCATCCGCCAAAGGGATCGTTCTGCGGTATGCCATCGCGCAGAACAAGAGTCCGCGCCGCCGCGGTGGCTCCGGTCCGCCGCAAACTCACGCCAGCCGAGGTGGGATTCCCAAAGACTGAAGACTGGCGGCGGTAGAGCGAGAAGGACGGCTCGGATGCCAGTAGTTCGTCGAGGGTGCGGGGTGACCTCGCCACGATCTCGTCCCTCACCCACGAAAAGACGGCCGGGTCACCATGGAACATGCGCTCTGCCGTCACGATCGTTTCCGGAACAACGGTCACCTCCTGCGCCTCGACAGCCGACCACAAAACCAGCGGCACCATCCAGAGCCATCGCGTTTGTGCTGGAAGTGATGAAACGAGCATGAACGCAGACAGATCGAGGTGCTTCCGGAAGCTATGGTTCGAGAGAGCAGTGGCAATGGAAAACAGCTCAACT
>CAUZKZ010000170.1:0-10489 GCA_963580345.1 Verrucomicrobiia bacterium
GCTCGTCTACGGTGACAAGAAGCACGTCAGCATCGCGCAGATCAGCGAGGAGTTGCAAAGCCTCACCGTGATCTGTCACGGGTTCGCGAAGGCCTACTCCATGACCGGCTGGCGCCTCGGCTACACCGCCGCCCCGCCCGAGTTGGGAGCGGCTATCGCGAAAATTCAGAGTCACACCACCTCCAACGCCACCTCTTTCGCGCAGTACGGAGCATTGGCGGCCCTACAGGGGCCGCAGAGTTTCGTGGAAGACATGCGCAACGAGTACGATGTGCGGCGGCAATTCGTGTATGGGCGCCTGGCTGCGATTCCGAATGTCAGCGTCACCAATCCGGATGGGGCCTTCTATTTCTTCGTGAACTGCAGCGACCTTGGGCTGAAATCGCAGAATCTTTGCGACAAGCTTCTGACCCGCTACAAGGTGGCCGCCGTGCCGGGGATCGCCTTCGGGCACGACGCCTCGCTGCGACTCAGCTATTGCACCACCCTCGACGTCCTGAACGAAGGAATCACGCGCTTCGAGGAGTTCTGCCGCTCGCATTGATGGCTGCGGCGCGGTGGGCGGTTGCCAGTCGTCAGTTGTCAGTTGTCAGTTTTCGGAAATGAGCGGGATGATCGAGGAGGCACAGGGAGTGGAGCTGGGTCCGTTGTTAGAGGCGGCACGGGCCGCGGGGGAGAAGATTCTTGAGGTCTACGGGCGGGACATCGAGGTGGAGTACAAGGAGGACGCTTCGCCGTTGACCGAGGCGGACAAGGCCTCCAACGAGGTCATCATGGAGTTCCTGCACTCGGCCCACCCCGACACGCCCGTCATCTCGGAGGAAAACAGGGAGATTGTCTACGCGGAGCGCCGCGGATGGGAGCGCTTCTGGCTGGTGGATCCTCTCGACGGGACCAAGGAGTTCATCAAGAAAAACGGGGAGTTTACGGTGAATATCGGGCTGGTGGTGGATGGCAGGCCGGTGCTCGGGGTGGTTTATCGGCCCGTGACGGACACCATGTACCTGGGTGCGTTGGGTAAGGGCGCCTGGCGCATCGGGAAGGGTGGCGAGACCGAGCAGATCACCGGCGGTCCGCCCTACTCGGAAAAGGAGGAGGTCCGGGTGGTGGCGAGCCGCTCGCATCTAACTCCGGAGGTGGAAGCTTTCGTGGAGGGTCTGCGCAAAGAGGGCAAGCGGGTCGAATTTCTTTCGGCGGGAAGTTCTCTGAAGCTGTGCCTGGTGGCGGAAGGCACTGCAGACGTCTATCCCCGATTCGGTCCCACCATGGAATGGGACACGGCCGCAGCCCACGCGGTTGCGACGGCCGCCGGCAAACAGGTTCTCAATGCCGAAACCCGGGAACCGTTGCGCTACAACAAGGAGAACTTGTTGAACCCGTATTTCATCGTGGAATAGCCCGCCTGACATCGAGAGCAGTGTCGAAGTCGGGTCGCGGAACGAGTCGGCAGGGACCGCCGGGCCGCTTTCAGTTGATTCGACCGGTTGCGGGTCCTAGGGTGCAAGCATGCCTCCTCGCTTTTCGATCTGGCTGGTGCTGGCCGGCGTGATGGCCGGTGTGATCGCGGGATACCTGGCGGGCAGCGGGGTGTTGGGGGAGAGTCCGCTCGCAAGGAAGAAGGGACTCGACCCGGGCAAGGTGCGGGCGGAATTTTCGAAGGGGCTGGGAGTGGAACAGCGCGCGGAAATGTTGCGGGCCTTCGACGGGGCGGTGAGGCGGGCGGCGAAGAGGTGACAAACAACCTATCGGACCTGCGGTGCGGTGGGTGAATCCCGCGGCGGGACGCCACGGTGACGGCCTGCGGCAGGATGCTGCAGCTACGGCTGGAGATTCATTTCGAGTTGGTCACCCCCGTCGATCGACCACGCGTCGTAATTTTGGCGGCGGAGTTCGGCGGCGAATTCGCGGGTGTAACCGTGGACGGTGAGCACGCGCTGGGGATCGACGCGCTTGACGGCCTCGAGGAGCCCGGGAAAATCGGCGTGATCGGAAAGGGGAAAGGCCACGTCGACCCCGAAGCGGTAGATGGCGCTGGGGTCGAGGGCCCAGCCGGACAACATCGCGGTGCGGAGATTTTTTATGGCGGCGTAAGGGTCGGCCCGGATCGCGTTGGGGGGGCACAGCAGGGCGTGACCCTCCGGGACGGTGGACTGGAACGGGATTGGTTCCGAGAGGCCGCAACCCGCCTCGCGACAGGCAGTGGTCATCTTGGCCACGGCGGGGTGCTGCACGACCGGGATTCGCGCCTGGTCAAGGATGGCGAAGGCTTCCTGGGCCTTGCCGAGCGAGTAGGCGAGGAGGGCGGGGACCCGTCCGGCCTCCATGGACTCGTTGACGAAATTCAGGATCGAGCCGCTGTGTTCGGTTTCGGGCGGAAAAACCCAGGAGGGGTTTCCGAAGGTGGTTTCCATCACGAGGGTGTCGGCGTGGCGGAAGACGGGTTCCTCCGAGGTGAGGCTGCGGCGCACCTTGAAATCACCGGTATAGAGTAGGCTGGCGCCATCCGCGGTGCGGGTCACGTGCAGCATGGCGGAGCCGAAAATGTGGCCGGCGGGAAGAAGTTGCAGCTGGAAGCCGCCGATTGTGAGCAACTCGTGAAACGGATGCGGACGGAGACGCTCTCTCGCCACGTTGTAGCGGGCCCGGAGGATGTGCGCGGTGGGCCGGGAGCACAGGATGTTCTGGTGCCGTGCGAAGTGATCGGCATGGGTATGGGAAACGAAGGCGTTCTCCTTTTTGCGGCCGGGGTCCAGCCACAGATCGAGTTCGGGCAGGTAGAGCCCGTGGCGCGTCTCGAGTGAGATGAGCATTTCAGGGTAAAGTGTTCAGTGTACAGAATAGTTTCCTCGGAAGTCTGAACACGGAATACGGAATACATAGATTGGTTCAACCGAGATTGCAGCCTCAAGATCCTGCGCTAGATTTAGAGCAGATGAGATGGTCGTTCAGGATTGGGACGTTTGCGGGCACGGAGGTCCGCGTGCATGTGACCTTTCTCATCCTGCTGGCGGCCTTTGGGTGGATGTTTCACGCGGAAGGAGGGGCGGCGGCGGCCCTCGACGGGGTATTGTTCATCGTGGCGGTCTTTGCCTGCGTGGTCCTGCACGAGTTCGGCCACGTCCTGACCGCGAAGCAGTTCGGGATCCGGACCCCGGACATCACCCTCCTGCCGATCGGGGGCCTGGCGCGCCTGGAGCGCATGCCGGAGAGGCCGTGGCAGGAACTGCTGGTGGCGATCGCCGGGCCGGCCGTGAATGTCGTGATCGGTTTCGCGCTGCTGGCGCGCTTCGGAGTGCCGGCTCTCACCCCGGGCCTCGAAAGCATGCTCGAGATTCCTTTCGGTCAGCGGCTCATGGCGGTGAACTTCACCCTGGTGATCTTCAACATGATCCCGGCCTTCCCGATGGACGGGGGCCGGGTCCTGCGAGCGCTCCTCGCGATGGTCCTGCCTTACACACGGGCGACCGAGGTGGCAGCCACGATCGGGCAGTTCTTGGCGGTCCTGGGTGGCCTTTGGGGGCTCGCGGTGATGAATCCGATCCTGATGCTCATTGCAATTTTCGTTTTCATGGCGGCGCGCGGAGAGGCACAGATGGTGCAGACCCGGTTTGCCCTGGAAGGGATACCGCTCGAACGCGCCATGATGACGGACTTTCACGTCCTGCGAGCCGGGGACTCCCTGAGCGATGCCGCGGCCGCCCTTCTGGCCGGCTCGCAGCACGACTTTCCGGTACTCGATGGCAACGGCCGGTTGGAGGGACTGTTGACCCGTGCCCTCCTGTTCGAGTCCATCACCAAGGCGGGATCCTCGACTCCGGTCGAAGAGGTCATGCTGCGGGAAGTTCCGACCGTGCCACTGCATTATCCGCTCCGGGAGGCATTCCAGCTTCTGCGAGCCAGTCCGATCGAGTCGTTGCCGGTGGTGGCGGAGGACCAGCGCCGGGTGCTGGGCCTGCTCACCGCGGAAAACGTCGGAGAGTTGATCCTGATTCGGAATGCGATGGCCGGCAGCGGGAGATAGGCTCTTTGCCAGGGCGGGGCGGCCCGTCGTTGCTTTGGCGCCCTACTGCGCGCTGCTCCGGTGCGCTGACTCCTCGAGGAGGGCCATGACCTCGCCAACGAGGAAGGCGGATCCCGTGACGAGGGTAGGCGACTCGGTGGGCACCTTGAAAGCGTCGAGGAGGTTGGCAAAGGTCTGGACCGGGGGGTGGGCGGCAGGGAGAAGGGCCAGGAGGTCGTCGGGTGGAAGGGAGCGGGAGGAGTTGACCGGGACGAGGAGGATGCCTTCCACGACCGGCAGGAGGTTGTCGTAGATGCCGGGGACGTCTTTCGACTCCACGGCGCCGAAAATGAGATTGGCCTTTTGGGTACCAAACGCGCGGCGCCAGTTGGCGGCGAGGGCCTTGGCGGCGGCGGGGTTATGGGCGATGTCGAGGATCACTTCGGAGTCCAGGTGGGAGAATTCCGGAGGGATGCGTTCAAAGCGGCCGGGCCAGCAGGTGGAGGAGAGGCCGGCCTGCACGGTGTCGTAATTGAGGTTGGCGCCGACGGCGTGGAGCGCGGCGAGCGCGAGGGCCGCATTGAATTTCTGGTGATCACCCGGGAGCCCGAGGGAGTAGCCGAGGAGGGGTTCCTCGACCATCTGGAGCGGTGAGCGCCGTTCGTTGGCGGTTTGCTCGACGACGGTCCGCGCGGTGGGTTCCTGCGGGCCGGAGAAGGTGGGCTTGGCGGTGCGAATGATGGCGGCTTTCTCGGCCGCGATTTCCGGGAGGGTGTCTCCGAGCCACTTCTGGTGGTCGAGGGCGATGGGGGTGATGACCGCGATATCGGCGGGAACGGCGGTGGTGGCATCGAGGCGGCCGCCCATCCCGGTCTCGAGAATGAGCAACTCGCACCTGTTCTTGATGAAGTGCTTGAGGGCGACGGCGAGGCTGAGTTCGAAGAAGGTGGGATGGTGCTCCCAGCCTTCGACGAGGGTGCGGAGAGCCGTGAGATGATCGGCAAGCTCGTCTTCGGTGATTTCAACGCCGGAAACGCGGACTCGCTCGCTGTAACGAACCAGGTGAGGGGAGGTGAAGAGGCCGGTGCGGAGTCCGGCGGCGCGTGCCACCGAGTCTATGAAGGCGCAGGTGGAGCCCTTCCCGTTGGTCCCGGCCACGTGAATCACCCTGGTGTGGCGGGGCGGATAAGCAAGGTACTCCTTGAAGAGCCGCCTGGGGTTTTCCAGCCCCAGTTTCATGCCGAACAGCTGGGTGGAGTAGAGCCAGTCTAGGGATTCGGAGTAGGTCAAGGGTGGAGGAGGTGGCGTCGCACGGAGGGAAGGATTCAGTATTCAGTATTCAGTATTCAGTGTTCAGTGTTCAGTGTTCAGACTGTGAGTCAGTCAGTCTGAATACCGAATACCGAACCCAGAACACTGCGCCGTCAGGCCGCCTCCGGCATCAAATAGCCCAGCAACTGCACGAGCCGGTCCCTCAAATGCCGGCGCTCCACGATGGCGTCGATGAGGCCGTGTTGGAGCATGAACTCGGCGGTCTGGAAGCCGGGGGGGAGGTCCTGGTGGGTGGTTTCCTTGACCACGCGCGGGCCGGCGAATCCGATCATGCACTTGGGCTCGGCGAGGTTTATATCGCCGATGGTGGCGAAGGAGGCCGTCACGCCGCCGGTGGTGGGGTGAGTGAGGACGGAAATGAACGGCAATCCGGCCGAGTTATGGCGGGAGAGGGCGCCGCAGGTTTTGGCCATCTGCATAAGAGAGAGCATGCCTTCCTGCATCCGTGCTCCGGAGGAGGCAGAAAGGATGACGAGGCCGCGCTCTTCGTCGCAGGCGGTCTCGATGGCGCGGGTGATCTTTTCGCCGACCACCGACCCCATCGAACCGGCGAAGAACTTAAAATCCATCACGGCCACCATGACGGGGTGCGAACCGATCGTGGCGCGGCCGGTCAGGACCGCTTCTTTGAGCTTGGTCTTCTCCTTGAGGAGGGCGATTTTATCGTCGTAGTTGTCGAAGCCAAGCGGGTTGCCGGATTGCAGGTCAGCATCGCACTCCTGGAAGCTATCCGGATCGGTGAGGAGGGCAATCCGGTCGGCGCAGTCCATCAGGAAGTGATGGGCGCAGTTGGTACAGACCTGGAAGTTTTGCTTGAGATCGAGGGTGTGGATCATTTCCCCGCAGTCCGGACATTTGGTCCAGAGATCGTCGGGGACGCTGTCTTTTTTCTTTTTGCCGCGGCGGAGCTTCGGCTTGTCGAAGATACCCATTGCGAGAAGCGCTGAATTCTGAAGTCTGATTCCTGAGAGGGCGGCCGCGTCTGGAAGGATCGTGCTAGGCAGTGTGAAGACGGGGACGGGCTGAAGGGGCCGGAGAACAGCTAAATGTTATCCGCGCAGGACGGTCACGACAACAACCTTTTCGGCACGCCCGTCTTCCACCAGCACGCGGGCGCATTCCTCTGCGGTTGAACCAGTTGTGAACACGTCATCGACCAATAATACCGGCTGATTCTGGAGGGTCCTGCAGCGCATTTCGCGGCGACGGAGACGGAACGCGCCGCGCAGATTGGCGAGGCGTTCGTCGCGGCTCAGGAGCGTTTGTTGGCTGGTATTCCGGATGCGCCGGAGGGCGGGCTGAAAGGTCAGATTGCGAATCCGGGCGAGAGTCCTGGCGATTTCGTAGGACTGGTTGAACCAGCGCCACTGCTGACGGCGCCAGTGGAGTGGGACCGGCACGAGGATCCAGGGCGGGTCGGTCTGGGCGGCGACACGGGGATCTTCCCAGACCTCCTCGGCCAGCATGGCGAGTTCGCGGTGAAGGTGGATCTGCCGGGCGTACTTGTAGGCGTGCATGAGTTCGCGAGCCTGGTCACGGGCATCGGCTGCAGCTCGCGCGAACTGGAAAGTGAAGACGCTTCCGCGGCATTGTGAGCAGAGCACATCGTCCGGGACGAGTCCTTCGATGTGTTCGCCGCACTGGATGCAGAACGGCTTTTCGATGCGGGGAAGATCCTGGCGGCAGGACTCACAGAGGTAGCGTCCGTCGCGGAGAGGTTCCCGGCAGAGGGCGCAGGCCGGCGGGTAGAGAAAATCGAGCCAGCGCGGTGAGAACATGAGCGAATCAGCTTGTAATGGGCGCGCCCGGAAAATTCGACACTCCAGTATCCAGATAAAACTCAGCTCAAGTCGCCAGAAACCCCAAGGATGGAGTTCGCAAGCTAATCGTTGGCCTTGGGAATTGGTCCGTGAAGTTTATTTGGAAATTGGGCCGTCGAGTCTGAGCAGGATGAAATTCCGGTCAAGGCCTTCACGGGTCAAGCGTCACGCCGGTTTCGCCTTCAATGGTCCGCCGTCACGATAGCTCGCCGGTGGACGGAACATGCGCGTGAAGAGGAACACGAGCAAGGCGGTGACGGCGAGGGTGACGAGAGGGACCAGGCCTTCCTTGAGGTCGCTGCCAATGAGGTAGTTGAGGTTGGTGTCCAAGTCCGGGTTGCGCAGCGCGATGCGGCCGAAAAAAGTGTAGGCGAAGATCCAGCCCGAGTGCAGGCCGATCGGCAACCAGAGGGAGGCGGTGGCGTAGCGGGCGTGGGCGAGGATGAGGCCGACCACTGCGAGGGAAATGAACTCGAAGAGAACCAGTTCGAAGTCTCGGAAACGCATCCCGATGGCCTGGAGAAGCTGGAAACCGGAGATGCCGCTGCTGGGATCGATGAACATGGCCCCTTCCGGGACAGGCGCGTTCTTCACGAAGACGGCGACGTCGTCGGGCGGCTGGAGGAAGTGGAGAGCGGCGAAGAGGAGCGATACGATGAGGATCGCGACGGTGGGGCGGAAGGTGCGGAGGCAGATTCCGAGCAGCACGCCACGGAAGACAATCTCCTCGAGGAGCGAGGCCGTGACGGTGGGCACCGCCGATTTCTTCAAGGCCTTTTCCCACGGGACGGGATCTTGCAGCGAGAACCATTCCATGGTGAGGAGGAGCCAGCCCATTCCGAAGAAAAGGCCGGCCGCGAGAAGGAAGCCGATGAAGAGTTGGAGCCAGCCGAACCTCGGGTTGCGGAGCCGCTGGCCCTCGACGTGCGCCACGGCACGGCTGGGCAGGTAGACCGACCACGGCGACTCGCGCAGCGGGGCGGGATCGGTGCGCAGCCTCATCGAGAACAGGAGGGGCAGCAGCAGGAGGAGGGCGGAGGCCAGCAGGCTGCGTTTGAAGAAATCCGGGAATTCGGCCTTGCGGGCGTGCAAGCCGACGTAGTCGACCAAGGGGTTGATGCTGCGATCGGCGGTGGCCTCGCCGAGGAAGGTCCCGGCATTGTAGACCCACGGGGTCAGCAGGGCTGCCAGCAGGAAGCAGGAAATGAGATAGAGCAAGAGCTTGGTGACGTCGCTCCTCAGCATCCGCATCGTGGCGCGATAATTAGGTTTCCACACCGAAAGGTCAACTTGTGTTTTGTTCTTGGGATTTGGGCCGGTGACCTTATGGGAAGGGCGCATGCAACGGCACACCTGGAGGGAGAGGAGCGAGGACGGGCTCCGATTTTTCCGGGCCTCCCACCACTCCGGGACCTGGACCCTGCAGTCGCAGCTGAAGGGCGAGGAGGACTGGGCGGCCCACGATCCGATTTCGGAGGAGGAATGGCGGGCCCTGCGCGACGTCCTGTGGAGGAAATACCAGCGGGGGCGGGGTCCGTGGGAATTTATCGAGAAGATCGACAAGCACCTCGCGGAGTTGGAAGAGGGCGAAGGGAGGGCGGGCGATTCCTCCCCGCCCGATGGGCTCCGCCGCGACAAGAGAGCGGAGACGGATTCGTCCACGTCCCGTCCATCGGACCACCCCGGGGAGTGACGCGAAGTGGACCGCGACGAGAACATCGGGCCTTGGAGCGAGTGGGATCGGTTGCACTGCTGGCATCCGTTCACACAACACGCGGAGTGGGAGGCGGCCGGTCATGAACCTCTCGTGCTGGTTGGAGGGGAGGGGGCGTGGCTGATCGATGCCGATGGCCGGCGCTACTTCGACGGCAATTCGACCATCTGGACCAACCTGCACGGGCATCGCCATCCCGTCATTGACGCCGCGGTGAAGGCGCAGGTGGACCGGGTGGCGCACACTTCTTTTCTCGGGTACGCCAACCCGCGTGCCGCCGAACTGGCGAAACGGCTGGTGGACTTCTTTCCTCCCGGGAAATTGGAGCGCGTCTTCTTTTCCGACGACGGCTCCACCGCGGTCGAAGTGGCGGTAAAGATGGCGATCCAGTATCGGCAGCAGTGCGGTCAGGAGCAACGGACCGGCTTCCTGGCCTTTGAGAATGCGTATCACGGCGACACAATGGGCGCGGCCTCGCTGGGCGGGGTGAGGCGCTTCTTCGAGAGGTTCCAGCGATTCGGGTTTCCGGTCACCCGCGTGGCCTCGGTCGAAGAGCTCGGCGCCCTGCCGAAGGAAACGGCGGCGAGCCTTGCGGCCGTGGTGATCGAGCCGCTGATCCAGGGGGTGAACGAGATGCGTCCCTGGCCATCCGGATGCCTGGCGGAGTTGCGGAGCTGGTGCGATACGAACGACGTGCACTTGATCCTGGACGAGGTGATGACGGGATTCGGGCGAACCGGCACCATGTTCGCCTGCCAACAGGAAGAGGTCGTCCCGGATTTCCTCTGCCTCGCCAAGGGTTTGACCGGGGGCTACCTGCCGCTCGCCGCGACCCTGACGACCCCTCAGATTTTTCAAGCCTTCCTCGGAGGCGCGGAGCGCACCTTTTACTACGGACATAGTTACACTGCGAACCAGCTCGGCTGCGCGGCCGCTCTTGGAAGTCTCGATGTGTTCCGGGACGAGCGGGTCCTGGAGGGTTTGCCACCGAAGATGGAGGCGCTACGATCCGGACTTGCGGACCTGGCCCTCGCGCACGAATCGGTTTACGAGGTGCGGCAATGCGGGATGATCGCGGGGATCGAGTTGCGCCGGCCAACCGCAGAGCGCTTCCCGGAGGAGGTGCGCAGGGGGGAGAAAGTGTGCCTCGCGGCGCGGGAGTTCGGGCTCTTGACGAGGCCCATTCGCGACACGATTGTCCTGATGCCGCCGCTCTGCAGTTCCCCGGAGGAGATCGGAGAGGCCTGCAAGGCGCTGCGAATGGCGGTTGAAACGACCTCTCGCGACTGAGCGGTTGACAGGGCCGGACGGGGGAATTACTTAGCATACCCTTTTGTGACGGCGGCGTAGCCAAGTGGCCTAAGGCGACGGTTTGCAAAACCGTTATTCGGCGGTTCGAATCCGCCCGCCGCCTCCAGGGGGATTTCTCCTAACTCTCTCTTTTTGAGCAGATTATGACCAAGAAAAGCCGTCTGCGGAGAACCTCAATATGTCATGCAGATGCGAGGAAATGCGGCTCGATGCGGTCAGAAACGGGCAATAAAATGGCAACGGTAATGCGACTATTTCGCAATAAATGGTGTTAGGTCCGCTCCGGTAGCGACCGGCGATCCCCTTCGGCGA
>CAUZKZ010000171.1:0-10472 GCA_963580345.1 Verrucomicrobiia bacterium
ATCTCGCCAACAACCCGGCCCGCTGCTTCTCACTGAATCGTTTAGACATCCCGCCACGATAGCCCGCCGACCAGGTCGCGCCGAGATCCTATCGATGGGGATTGGTCGGGTGCTTACTTTCAAGAGGTCGTCACCTGGACTGCACTAAAGGTTAAACTATCCAGATAGTTCACCCTTTGCAATCCGGTTTTGGCGAGGCGCTCTTGCTGTGCGCGCATTCCGGTGTGGTTCAGGGAGTTTGGCCCCCTTCCCCCGGCACGGATCGATCACGCCAAACATGAAATTCTTGTGTCCCTGCCGGACCTTGGGCTTTGGTTTCTAGCCTGTCTTTCTACCTGCCCTGTCATGAATCCGAAGCTTTGCCTATTCGCGGGGGTTCCGCTGTGCCTGCTGCTCGCCGGCTGCGGCCACCCGACCCCCTCACGATCCACCACTGCCGTCAACCTGCGTTTTGCAGACACCAAGTACGTCCTGCCCGTGCCGGAGACCGACCGGTTCAGGGCCGAAGCCCGGCGTGCGAAGCAAGCGGGCAACCGGGAGGTGTGCGGTGCCCTCGTGCGCTCCGGGGACGGATCCCTTGCCCTGTGTTTTGCCGATAATGACAGCCATGTCCCGCACTCTTTTCAGATCTCGCATGGCAGCCTGTCCCAAATGAGGGAGGTCGCGGGCATGACAAGCGCCGCCCTCGTCGGCTCCTTCCACAGCCACCCGTCCGGTATCGCCGTGCCCGGCGAGGCCGACCTGCAGGGTGAAGCCGTCAACAACCTCATGATGATTCATTCCTGCCTGACCGGAAGGATCCGGCTCTGGAAAGTCGCCGCCGTCAACGGGAAGCGGGAAGCGATCGAAATCCCGCTCGAAGTCCACGCCCGCCGGGCCCGCTCGGCCTCTCCCCTCGCGCCCTCGAAGTCGGTCCGGGGAATCGCCAGGGATGTCAGGGCCCAAAAGTAGGCCGATCCGTTCCTCCTACCCCTCCCCGGCGAGTCCGCGCAGGTAGTCGAAGGAGTAAATCCCGGAGCCGTGCCCGTCCGCGAAGGTGAGCTGGATCGCATACCCGCCGACCGGTTCGAAACGGGTGAGCAGGAAGCTGCGCTCGTTATAGGAAACCTTGGGGCGCACCACGCGTCCCATCGCATCCGGTTCGCCCCGGCAGCTGGCACAGGGGCAAGCCCGGCGCAGGGTTTCCGGGCGGAAATAGCTCTCGGATCCGTCCGTCCACACAATGGCGAGTTCGGATCCGACCACCGCAATGTTCTCGATTCCCAACATTACCTTCTCTCCTGGGCTCGCGTTCCGGGTTTTGCAACCCGCGGCCCGAACACCGCGGAACCCACGCGCACGATGGTGGCGCCCTCCTCGACCGCCACTTCGAAGTCGTGGCTCATTCCCATGCTCAGCCCGGGCAGAGCCTCCCCGCTGCACTCCTGGAGTTCATCCCGCAGCCTCCGGAGGGTCCGGAACGAAGTGCGAGCGGCTTCGGGACTCTCTACCACCGGCGGAATGCTCATCAACCCCGCCACTCGCAGGTGCTTCAGCCTACTCAGTTCTCCAATCGCCTCCCGCAGCTCCGCCTCGCCGAAACCGCCCTTGCTCGCCTCTTCCGCGGCGTTGACCTGGAGATACACCCGGGGCTCGACCCCAAGTTCGCACGCCAGGCGGTCCAGGGCACTCGCGAGGCGGAGGGAATGGACGCTGTGAACCGCCTCAAAGAGCTCCAGGACCTTGCGGGCCTTGTTGCGCTGGAGATGCCCGATGAAGTGCCAACGGGCGCTGGAGGGCAGCTGGGGGATTTTAGCGGCCGCTTCCTGCAGCTGGTTTTCCCCAAACAGACCGTGGCCCGCTTCCAGGACTTCGCGCACCGTCTCCGCCGGCCAGGTCTTGGTCACCACCACCAGTTCCACCTCGTCCGGGTTCCGGCCGGATCTCTCCGCAGCATTCGCAAGGCGAGCCTTGACCTCCCGCAGATTGGCGGGGATGTCCACCATCGGATCGCTTCTAGCGCCCCGGCACCAGGAGTCCGGCCGTGCGCGCCTTTTCGGTTTGCTCCACCAGGTCCCCGAGGACCGCGATCGCTTCGCGTTTCACGGGGTCAAGCCCGCTCGGCCACAGCGGCGTGTCATCCAGATCGTCCGCTTTGTCCTTGGCCCGGCGCATGAACGCTTCGGCGTCCTTTTCGCGATCGACCACCGGAAGTTTCTCGGCTGCCAGGTCATCGAGGGTCAGGCGAAAGAACTTGAGGATCTTCCTGTCCGCTTGTTCCAGGGCTGCGAAGCGCTTTCGGCGTTCCACGTTGCGCGTCTTGCGGCGCTCTTCGGACTTTGCAAGCTCCTGTTCGCGCTTGGTGCGATTGAGCGAGACCGAGTTGTCCGCGATGTGCTTCTTGGTCCGTTCCACATCTTCTACGATGTACTGGAAATCTTTCGAAACTTTCACGCGCTTCTCGCTGCGCTCCTTCAACACCGGAAGGAAGAGACCCCCGCGGTCCAACGGACGAAAATCCGGGGCCTTGCGGATCAGGTCGTGCTCGAGCGGATGCCTCAGGAAGGCCTCGCCAACGTCGAGCGCATCGGTCAGCGACGGCAGAACGAGATCCGGCTCCACCCCGAGCTTCTGGGTCGAACTTCCCGAGACGCGATAAAACTTCTGAATGGTCGCCTTCAGATAGCCGGCCCGGCGGTTGTCTTCGAAGAATCGGAAAAAGCGGCCGATTTCCATCGGCTGCTGCACAGTGCCCTTGCCGAAGGTCGAACTGTCCCCGATCAAAACAGCACGATTGTAGTCCTGCAGCGCGCCGGCCAGGATTTCGCTCGCGGAGGCGCTCGACTTGTCGGTCACAACCACCAGCGGCCCGTCATACAGCGGGCGCCGGAACAGCGCCTCCTTCGCCTCGACGCGTCCAATCGTATCCTTGATCTGCACCACCGGCCCGCGGCCCACGAAAAACCCCGTGATGCGGCGGACCTCCTCCAAAGAGCCCCCTCCGTTCCTCCTCAGGTCGAGGACCAGCCCGTCAAGCTTCTCCTTGTTGAGGCGGGTGACGAGCTTCTGCACATCGGCTGAAACGCTCGGGTCCCCGTCATCGAAATCCATGTAGAAGGACGGCAGGCGCAACCATCCCACCCGGCGCTTCGCCCCCTGGTGGGCCGTCTCGACGATCTCGGCGGTGGCGAGTTCGTCCTTGAGATTCACCCGCCCCCGTTTGATCACGATCACCTTCACCTCTCCCGGCGCTCCTCCGGAGGGCTCGACCCTCAGGCCCACTTCCGTGTTCTCCTTCCCGCGAATCTTCTCTACCACGTGATCGATTTTCATGTACATGATGTCGATCATGGCACCGGAGTTGAGCGGATCGACCCCGACGATGCGGTCGTTGAGCTTCAGCTCCCCCTGCTTGTCAGCGGGACCATTCACGACAATTCCCATGATCTTGGTGGCGCCGTCGTCTTCCGCCTGCAGCAGCGCACCAATCCCCACCAGCGAGTTTGCCATCCCCGAACGGAAGCGCTCCATCTCGCGCTTGCTCATGTAATCCGTATGCGGATCGTGAGCGGCTGCGACTGCACTCAGGAAGTAGTTCGCGATATCTTCTTCGTCGGCTTCTTCGATGCTGCGCTGGAAGCGCTCGTAGCGTTGTGCGATCTTTTCCTTCGGGGCCTTTTCGTCATCCAACGGATTCTTCTTGCCTTGCTCCTCGGCGAGCCTCTGCACCGCTTCGCGCCGAAGGATCTCGGAGAGGAGAGCTTCTTCGATTTGCCGCTTCCAGACTTCCTGGGCTGCCTGCTCGCTCGCAGGCCAGGGCGCGTCTTTGCGGGTCCGCATCACGGATTCCTCGGAGTCAAAATTGATCTCGCTGGTCTTGAGGGATTTCTGGGCAAACACCACACGCTCTTTGACCCGCTGCGAGTAGAGCTTGTAGATCTCGTTGGCTGGCTCCATGCAGCGGCCCTTGATCAGCAACTCGTGAATCCGCCGGCCATATTTTTTCTGGAAGGCCTCCACATCTTGCGCCGTGAAATAGAGGCGCGCCGGATCGAGGTCGGAGAGATAATCCTGCAGAATGCGCTCGCTGAGATCGGCGTTGAACTGGATGCGTGCGTAGTGGCTGTTCTGTAACATCCCGGCCATCTCGCGTCCGACCACATTGAAGTCGGTCTTGGCTTGCAGGGTGAATGAGGAACAGCTCACCAGGGCACACAGCGCGGTGGTGAGGAGAGTTGAATTTCCAGCCATTTTGAAAAATACCGTTAGGGAAGGCGCCAAATGTCTCGGCTAGCTTCGGCGATTTGCCCCCTTTTGTCGAATTCTTTCCAGTCTCAGGGAGCTGGATTGGGCGGTTTTGGGCCTTTCCCGGCCTTGCCCTCCCGGGTGACCCTCGTTCGCAGCCAGTCCTGGAAGTCGGACTCGTCCAACTCCGCCTGGGCGGGGAGCTGCAGCTGCGTTCCCCATTGCGTCAGTTGATTCAAGAGCGGCGAGCGCCGCCGAAGCGACGCTTTGAGATCCAGTGCCTCCTCCCCGCGCCTGACGTGCAGGGTGATAATGTCACCGGGCTTCTTGGACTTGATGTAATCCGCCAAGACCCTGTTCGGGGCGGGATCGTTGAAGACGACTCGGTCCACCCCCGTGATCAGATCGTTGGCCTGCAACTTGGCGACTTCCGCCGCGGTTCCCTCCCGCACCTGCGTAATGCGCACCGCGGGGTGCAATTCTCCGTCCTCCAGCTTGACTTGGACTTGGCGGGTATCCATCTGGATGCCGAGATAGCCTTCCCCGTCGAAGGGCTGCTTGATGATCACAAGGCGCTTCAGGACTTCGCGGCTCCGGAGGCGGACTTCCGGATCATCGCTGCGGCGGTAAACTTCGTAGAGGAACTCGATTCCCTTGTCCAATTCTCCTGCTCCCCACTTCAGGAGCGAGTCCTGCGCGGCCTTGCGCTGCTTGAACTCCTCGTGGTTGAGGAGCCGGATGGCTGCCCTCGGATCCAGTTCCACTTCCGGAGCCTCTTTTTTCCCCTCGCCGGGAACCGTCTCCGGCTCGACAGCCTCGTCTTTCTGCAGCTGGGCTGCTGCCATGGCGGCACCCAAGAGCAGGCAGAGGAGGAGACGGGCCCGTGCTCGCATAGGGTTTCCTAAACTCAGGAAGACCAAAACGCAACCGCATGAAACGTAAAATGGCCGGGGATTCCCCCCCGGCCATGGAAAAATACGGGCCTTTGGCGCTTCTAGCGTCCCAGCCAATCCTTTTGAGGAATGTCGATGGTATCCTTCGGGTAGATCTTGAGCAGCTTGTGGGCGCCCTTGCCGAGATCGTATTCGTAGGCTTTCCCGTTCCGGTAGAGCTTGACCCGGCTGATGGCGCCAAACTCCGTGGGGCCCCCGGCCGCCATGACCGCGTCGTAGAGGGTCATCCCGCGGGCGAAGGGTTTCGGCCCCGGGGCGCGAACCTTTCCACCGACCGTGATAATCTGTTGGGTGATATTCTGGGTCGAATCCGAGAGGATTTGAATGGTGGGACTGGTGTAGATCTCGGCGTTCCGGTAAGCGACCTCGATCTTGCGGGCCAGGACGTCAGGCGTGAATCCGGAGGCCCTAATGGCCCCGATATGCCACATCGTGATGTAGCCCTTTTTCGAGACGGGATAGACTGCGTTGATGCGGCCCTGCTCGCCGAGCGGCACCCCCTGAACCGTAATTTGGATTGCGGCGCCGGGTTCGATGATCTGGGCCAGGCCCGTCGAGGGCAGCCCGGCCATGGCCAGGACTGCAAGGCAGAGAAGTGATTTCATAATGCTTGGGGTTTGGTTGGTCGGGTCAGCTGACTGGTTCGGGGGATTAGTAGAGACCATCGTCATCCGCGGGAGGGGGTGCTGGCGAGGCCGCCCCCGCTCTCGGCGCGCTCAGCGCCGGGGCGCTGGGAGCGGACGGTCCTGGTCCGGTCTCGGCATCCGCAGAAGGTGCGTAGTAGGTGTAGTAGCTGGTGTAGTACTGATACTGGCTGTCGCTGCGCACATCCACGTTGTTCAACACCACTCCAATCACCTGGCCGCCCACGTTCTCCACCGCGTGCTTCACCCTCATGAGCATATTGCGGGGAAGTTTCCGGTGCTGCACCACAATCATGGTGAGGTCCACTTCCGAAGCCAGAACCGAGGCGTCGCTGACACCGAGAATCGGCGGGGAGTCCACCAGGATCAGGTCGAAGCGCTGCTTCACGTCCTGGAGCAACTCCGACATGCGTCGCGAGTTCAGAATGCCGGCCGCGTCGGCGGGCAGGATCCCCGACGGGAGAAAGTAGAGATTGTCGACCGGAGTCTGCAGGATGACGTCCTCCAACATGAGATCGGTGGTGAGGTAGTTCGTCAAGCCCACCGAGTTGTTGATGTCAAAGAAGGTGTGCAGGCGGGGACGACGCAGGTCGGCGTCGACCATGAGAGTGGTGTAGCCACCTTGCGCGCAGACATAGGCGAGGTTCACGAGCGTGGTGGACTTTCCTTCGCCGGCACCCCCGGAGACGATGGTGATGGCATTGTCCTCCGGGTTCTTCCGGTTGAACTCGATATTGGTGCGGAGGATCCGGTAGGCCTCCGCGTCCGGGCTCATGCCGCTCTGCTTGTGCAGCACGCCCACGTCCTTGGGGATCACGGCCAGGACCGGCACCTGGAGATAGCGCTCCACGTCCTCCAGGCTCTTCACGGAGGTGTCGAGATACTCGAGGAAGAAGGCGATGGCGACGCCGAACACGAGGCCTACCAGGGCGCCCAGGGAGAGAAAGAGAGTCACCTTGGGGCTGACCGGGCTTTGTCCAATCTGGGGCTCCTCGTGAATCGTAATGGGGTTCTTCGGAATCTTGAGGGCGATCCGCTTCGAGGAGTGGTTGATCTTCATGGTCTGCAGCATGGCCTTGGAAGACATATAGTCCTGCTTGGCCTCGATGTAGTCCTGGGACTGCAGCGCCTTGTCGACCGCGTCGAACCGCCGCTCGACGACAACCTCCTTCATCTTTTGCAACTGGCTATCGACGAGTTGAAGCTGGGTCTGCAGGATCTCCTGCAGAACCACCACGGCGCCTTTCAGATCTTTCCCGAGTTCCGCCTGCCCGATCTTGGCCATCTGGATCTGGGGGTGTTTCTCCCCGAGCCCCGAAGCCCGCGCGGTAGTGATTCCGCGCATGCCCGCCTGAAAGCCGGCATACAGCGCCGGAACGCCGTTGTTGGGCAGGTTGAGACCGGCCGCATACTTCATCAGTTCGTCGTTATTGAGCCGGAGGAGAGTCTTGATCTGGATCTCAAGCTGCTGTTTTTCCTTTTCCCTCTGGTACTCTTCCATCTGCGCGGTCTGCAGGATGCGCTCTTCGCTGAGACCCATCTTTCCACTGTACTGGGACTCCTCGATGTAGGGAATGCCGACCGCCTTCACGATGGTGTGGAAGAGCTTGCGTTTCTCTTCCACGCGGTCTTCCTGGAGCCGCACCTCCGAATCGAGGGCGTTGAGAGCCTTGCCGGCCCGGCCGCGCTCCTCCGAGTCCCGTCGCTCTTGGTAGGCCCTCGAAACGGCGTCCGCAATGTCACGGGCGTCCTGCGCGTTGTGGTGCCGGACCGTGATTTCGATCAGGTCCGTCCCGCGAATCTCCTTGGTCTTCACGATGTCCTTGAGAACCTTGATGACCGAATCCGGATTCATCCCGTTCCAGCGGCTGGAGAGATCGAGCCGCTCAATCACCCGCTTGAGAGTCTGCTCCTGCACGATCACCTGGAATTCGTTCTGGATGTATGAGCGGCTCGGGTAGGCTCCCGTGAAGGTTGGTCCGGTGGCCCCGGCCAGGGGATCGATTTCCAGGATGGAGTGGTTCACCTGCACCACGGCCTTGCTCTCGTACTTCTTGGGGAGGACGTAAATGATCACCGCCGCCGTCATGAAGATGAGGAGGAAGGTGAGCAGGATGACCCCGTAGCGGTTTTTCAGAACCTGCCAGTAATCAACGGCGTGGAGGGACGCCTCGCTGGCGGAATTCTGACGATCGAATTCAGTTTGCATAATCTATTAGAGTAAGGGCAGTTGGGGGATTGTCTCGAACAAATTGCGGCCGGGCGGCTTCTGCGCCCGGCCAAGGGGTATAGACAGAACGCCCCCGCAATGGAAGCAGACATTGCGGGGGCTGATCTGTTCGGATTTTTATGACAGGAAATCCCTTAAAATGCGGCTTGGACACCAAGCTGGGCCCGGTGGCGCTCGTAGTCCCGGATATTGGAGTCGGATTCCGACAGCGTAAAGTTGTAGGACCCGGTCACATAGACGTTCTCCCTCACCTCCACGCTGGCGCCAACATTGAGGTTATAGATGCTCTCGTTGAAGCTGCCCGGGGAACCCGGGTGCGATCCCGCCGTCTTTCCGTCGTAATCGGTCAGAATGATATGGCCCCCTGCAAAAATTGTGAATTTTGACGAAACCACGTAGGAGCCTTGCGTGCCGATCCGCAGTACCTTGCGCTCGTCGTAGATCCCGAGCATTTGCACCACCGGTGCGGGCGGGTTGATGCTGTGGGTCGCGATCCTGCGGTTCCGGTCTTCGATTCCGTAACGGATGAAGGCTCGCAAGCTGACCGTTTCGCTGACCGCGGTCCGGATCGTTGCTTCCGCGTAGGGCGACCAGGACGAGTTTCTCCGATCCGGGTCGAAGTACTGTCCACCCACCCGCAACACGACTACCGTCACGGGGCTGAGCTCATGTTCGGCACCCACCAGGAAATAGTGGCTGGTCGAGTCGGTGGCCACGTCGTTATTCTGGAACTGGATGCGATAGGCCGCCGTCAAGACCGTGCTCTCCGAACTCCGGTAACGAAATTGGTTGTAGAAGAGGTGGCTCACGTAATCTTGGCGGTCCACTACTTCGAAGTCCACCAAGCTCAAACGGTAGCCGGTATTGGTGGCAAAACGCTCTGTCCACCGGTAGCCCGCGCTGTTGTCGGAACTGAGCCGGAGGTAACTGCCGTTGCGGCGGTCGGTCGCGATCCCGTAGTCGTAGTCCGGTTCCTGTTCCCAGGAGGCGTGGCTTATGCTGCGAAGGCGCAGGCACTCGTTCACGCGGTGCACGAAGTTGATGCCGCCACGAATCTGCGGAAAAAAATCGGTCTCCACCCGGGTGCTAGGCAGAAACGCTCCCCCGTTTTGATCGATGTTATCGAGGTAGTAGGTGGCGCCGACCCGCGCCCACACGTCCCAGGTGGTCTGCGGCGTCTTGCTGACGAAGTTCGCCTGTACAAAAGCCACAACGTAGAGCACATCGTCGGTATCAACGCCGGGCACTTTCGAAAATTGCGGGGAGGCATTGGAGTCCCAGCCGATGCTGGCACCAGCGGTCCAGTTCAATGGGAGCGAATCCGTCGGCTCGTCATCGAACGGCATGATGTTATATAATCCCTGCGCTGACAGGAATCCGCCACTGGCCAAAGCGAAGGCGGAGACAATTACAATATTTTTCATAAAGGCAAAGGAATGGTTGCTGCTTACCCGTTCAGGTGGTTTTGACAAACTCTGGGAGTTCAGTCTTGCTGGAATCCCGGCGATTCGCCGTTGTTGGTGTTGCCGTTGGGGAAGCCAGTCCCGGTGATTGTGATGAGGCTACCCGGAGAAGTAACTCTGGCGAGACCGAACCCGGACGACGACGGCGTACAGGTCGATGGAATCGTGGGGAAAGGCGGGTGAATGCGGTTATCCTCCCCGGGGGGCAGGTAGGTGACTTCTTCGAGAGGATTGCGCACAACTTCGGCGCCCTTCGCGGAATCGAGACCGCCCTTCGACGATCTGGTGTCGATCTTGCGGTTGAGTTTGGCCACCACCTTCTGGATGTGGGGAATGGCATCGGGGGCCACTGCGATGGCGCAACTGGTAATGACGTTGATCTGCTCCGGCGCAGCTTCGATAGCCGCCCCAACAATTTGTCCGACGAGTTCGCCACTTGCTTCGGTGGCGACGATGGCGGCCTTGACGACTTCACAGGCGCAGGCCGGGTTGGCCGCAATTTGGCGCTCGACGACGGCGAGCACATTATCGGGGTTGGCGTTGACCGACTTCGTGACGGCCTCCGAAACCTTGTAGCAGTCGGACTCCTCGGCAAGGGCAACGGGTGCCGAGGCAACCGCAGTCGCGAGGAGCGCGTAGTTAAGAGTTCTTTTCATTTTTTTGCTTCTTTTGTTTGAGCGAACAATTCCTGTCATGGCGGAGCGGGTAAAGGGAATCGAACCCTTATAGCCAGCTTGGAAGGCTGGGGCTTTACCATTAAGCTATACCCGCAGTTCCGGAATAGGTTGTAGCTCTCTCATCACAACCCCGGCAAGGCTTTTTTCGGAAAATTTGGGGTCTTGCGAATAATTCCCGAGCCCCGAAAAATAAAGGTTTTCGGCACTGGCGGATTCAATTTGTTATCGAATATCGCCCCATGGCTGTAAATCAACGTTTTACGCATTTTCGTTCTGACCAA
>CAUZKZ010000172.1:0-10451 GCA_963580345.1 Verrucomicrobiia bacterium
TCTTATCTTCGATGATGTAGTGAAAGTGATACCGGCCTTTCCAGAAGAAGATGCAATTGGGATCGCCCGGAGCGGTTTTGGCCGGATGGGCGAGATGGTAGGTGAGCCAGGTCGCCGGTGGGTTCGCCGGCATGGCGGGGGTGTCAGGATTCGGGGCTTTGGGCAACTCGGGTTTATCCGCGTTCTCCGCCTTCCGGATCATGTCATCGGGCAACATGCGCTCACGCCATGTCTTGAAGTGGCGCGGAATACCGCTGGAGGCGGTGTAGTCCCAGAGTGAGGTTTTCATCTGGCGCAGGGCGAGCACGGAGAGAACTTCGCCCTGGATCCAGCCGGTTTCCATGCTGTAGAGGCTCCAGCCGATATCGGCGTCGCTGCCCCAGTATTCCCAGCGCCGGTAATCAAAGCCCCGGAACCACCCGCCGTCGAACTGAGGCAGGGCCTCGCTTTTCACCTGTGCCCGGCAGAAAAACTGCACGAGCTTCTCCTCCGCGTCCCGATAGAGCGCCTCGCCGGTTGCGGCCGCCGCTTCGTGCAGGCCTACGAGGGCGAAATTTGCCGTGTAGAATAGGTCCGTGTTAGGGTCACCATTGGCCTGAATGAGGGTGGTTTCACCCGTGCCGTAGGCCTCATTGCCGGCGGGCCCCTGCTTGATACTGGTGAGAATGGCGCCGGAGGCATCCATGTCGCTGGTCAGATCGGTGGCCACTCGGCGCAGCCATTCCCGGTGCTGCGGCGTGTCGTCGAGACGGACCAGCCATGCCAGCGGCAGCAACATGCGTGCCCGCTCCTGGTTGTGCTGATCATTGGTCGCGGACCAGCCATGCGGATAGGCCCCCATCATCCGCGTAATGGCTTTCGTCGCACGCTCGCGCAGCAGCGGAAATTCCGTGGCGCGCGCGGCCCAGAGGAAACAAGCCTGCACATATGCCTGAAAATGCGGCGAGAGATCCTCCTGATCCCCGAGAAAACTATTTTCCCATCCATTCTGTGCCAGCGATGGCACAGCCCAATGCTTCGCCATGAATCCCTTTTTCCCGGTCAGGCGCATCATCGCGAGCAGTTGCTGGGCGAGGCGCTCGTCGTATCGCTGGGAGCGCAGGGCGACCCCGGCACGAAGCAGGCCGAGCCATGCCCGCGCGTTGTCATCTCCCCAGAGCTGATCGAATCCGTTGGCGTTGCCATAGTAGCGAGGCACGTCGTTCCACCCGCAGAGGCCGAAGGCGGGGTGCTCCGGATCCGCGAAGACGCCATTATAAAGAATCGACTTTTCGGTCAGCCAGCCGGCCAGGTTTGAGCCGATGCGGGAAAACTCCGGTTGCCGGAGAACTGCGCCGGCCAGTGCCAGAGCGCCGGCCGACTCGCCGTGATTGTCGGCGCGCCGCCACCAGAGCACCGCTTGCGATCCATCGTGATAGATTTTCGAGCGAAAGCCCTCCAGCAGGCCCAGACTGCCGTCGCCGATAGACGCATCGCGCCCCGCCCCCGGTCCGGCGCGATGGCCATCCGGCCAGTCGGCCGTGGGTGGTCCGGCATTGGCCGGCCGGTCATAGTGGGCCTGCCAGGAGGGATGAACTAGAAGGCCCGACTTGCGATACCAATCCGCCCCGCGCTGCAGAGCCCGGCGCTCCGCATCCGCCGGCAATTCGGCATCGCGGGCGTAGGAAGGCCGAAGCGGCGGCGTCCAGCGCAAAACCGGGAGATCGGCATCCGGCTGAGCCCACTTCAGAATCATGTGCCACACGGGCTCCCATGCATCCAGCGGCGCGTAGCGCGCGGTGACAAACTGGCTGAGCTTCGTCGTCGCCACCAGGACCTCGCCAGAGGGATGCTCGAAGAGAATCGGATGGACGTTTTCTTTTGGAAGTCCATAGAGCGCCTCATCATAGCCGGCGACCCGGGCAACCACGAGATGGGGCCGGTGCGCTTTGACCGGCAGGTAATGACAGTCGTGAATCATGAGGATGCGCGACTTCTTCAAGGCCGCACCGAAGGCGTCGCTGGCCACCACGGTGCGCTCTAGAATGTTGCCCCACTGGCCGGTCTTGAGAGTTTGCGGCACGCCAAATTTCAGTTCTGGAACAAACGATGGGTATTCCACATAGAGGCGGAGCTTCTTCCTGCGGGCCTCATCGAAAAGCGCTGAAGTCAGCGCCGTGGTCTGTTTCGGATAGGCATCGGCCAACACCAGCACTCCGTCGCCCGTCACAGCCTTCGCCACTGCAGCCACGGCGTTGTCAAATCGCTCGAGGCTTACTCCCGATGCTTTCAGCACTTCCACAAGATCGTTGTCAGCATCTGCCGCAAGGATCCACGCCGCCGTTGCGGAATTGAATCCACCAAGCCACAGCCACATTCCGGCGACAAGAGAGAAGAGCCAATGGCAATTCAATCTGGCGTGGCGAGCCGCCTGGGTGGTATTCACGAAAGCAAATTACCGAAGAACAACACGCGGGTCAACCCCACCGGTGTGCGCATGATTCGCACCCCCAACCAACCCCAGCCTGCCCTTCGTAGCCCCGTAGGGCGAAGAACGGAGGCTCCTGAGCCTCAATGAAACCCGGCCTGGAAAAGCAATCTGCTAACAATGGCGCTGATCGAATGTTCCCTTTCCGATTGGCGCAGCGTCCGGACCTGCCTAGACTTCTCAGGGCGTGCGCGTCACCGGGTGAATAACAACGGCCAGACCTCCCAATTCGGTATGAGATCGATCATAATGATCTTCGCTTCGATCTGTATTCCGATGTATGCCGACGCGGCCGACAAGGCGGGCCAGACCACCAACGATGAGCACTGGGCGTTCGTGCCGCCTCAAAGACCTGCCCTGCCGACTGTCGGCCCCAAGGGCCTCGCCCGTAATGCCATCGATCACTTCATCCTGACGCGCCTCGATCGGGAAGGTCTCGAAGCATCGCCCGAGGCAAACAGGCCCACATTAATTCGAAGGCTTTCGCTGGACCTGACCGGGCTCCCACCGGCACCGGAGGAAGTGGCGGCGTTTCTGGCGGATAATACCCCTGACGCCTACGAGAAGGTAGTGGACCGTTTGCTCAATTCCCCCGCTTACGGCGAACGGATGGCGCTGAATTGGCTGGACGGGGCGCGTTACGCGGACACCCACGGCTATCATGAGGATTACCACCGCGACATGTGGCCCTGGCGCGATTGGGTCATCAAGGCATTCAACGCAAACATGCCGTTTGACCAATTCACCATCGAGCAACTCGCGGGTGATCTCGTGCCCGGCGCCGGCAACAGTCAAAGAGTGGCCAGCGCTTTCAATCGAAATCACGGAATCACCGCGTCCGGAATCGCAGAAGAATACCGCATGGAATACGCCCTCGATCGCGTGCGGACAACTTCGACCGTCTGGATGGGATTGACCATCGGTTGTGCCCAGTGTCATGATCACAAATACGATCCTGTTTCGCAAAAGGAATTCTACCAGTTCCTCGCTTATTTCAATTCCATTACCGACAAAGGAATCGAGAACCTGGCTGGCAACGTCGATCCTCTCATCAAGGTTGTTTCAACGGAGCATGAGGCAGCCGTTGCTGACATTGAGGGAAAGATCAAACGGGTCACGATGAACCGTACCGAGCACGCCTCGGACATAGGACCCGCTCTGGCCGAATGGGAGAAACAAACCCTTCAGAAAAAGGAGACGCCAGTCGAATCGCCCGGCGGCCTCATCGCTCATTTGCCTCTCGACGAGATGGATGGAAAAAAAGTCGCAGATCTCGCGCCCCCCGGGCGGAGCGGAACTGTTCAGGGGAATGCCAAGTGGCGCACGGGACGATTGGGCGGTGCGCTCGCGCTCGATGGAAAAACCTATGTCGATCTGGGCGGCAGCATTTCGTTCGAGCGTACGGATGCCTTTTCTTACGGTGCCTGGATCCATCCCACCGCGGGAGGCGCGGTCATTTCGCGCATGGACGACTCCGCGGATTATCGGGGCTGGGATTTGTACGTCGTCGGGGACAAGGTCGAAGTCCACATCATCCACCGCTGGCCGGACAACGCACTCCACTTGCTTTCCAAGGAATCGATCCCATACAATCAGTGGACGCATCTCTTTGTGACCTACGACGGGTCGAGCAAGGCCGCCGGCATCCAGTTGTATTTCGACGGTAATCTCCAAATCGTTGACAGGACTCACGACAGCCTGACCGAATCCATCAAGACGGAGAAGCCGCTGCATCTGGCCCGGCGCAACCCAAGTTCGATCATCCAGGGGGCGATCGACGACGTGAGGATTTACAATCGCGCACTCAAGGCCGCCGAGGTGGCAGTGGTGGCAACGGACAATTCGCTCTTACAACTTCTGGCAATCGAAAAGAAGGATCGCACCAGACAACAGCAGCGGTCCATCCGTCAGCATTACCTGGCGAACCACGACACTCGTTACCAGGAACTCACGCGGGAACTGGCCGAGTTCAACAAGAAAATGGAGGAGCTTCAAAAAGCCCAGCCGACCGTGATGGTGATGCAGGAGATGGCGAAACTTCGACAAACCTTTGTGCTCAAGCGCGGCTTATACGATCAACCGGGTGAGGCAGTTGGCCCCGGGATACCGGACTTCTTGCCAGCACCCTCCGGTGGAATCCCTGGGGATCGGCTCGCCCTCGCAAAATGGCTGGTCGATCCGGCCCACCCCTTGACGGCTCGCGTCGCGGTCAATCGCCTTTGGCAAATGATCTTCGGAACTGGCATCGTGGAGTCGTCGGAAGACTTCGGCACCCAGGGCCAACCACCAAGTCACCCCGCTCTCCTCGACTGGCTGGCCACCGAATACACCCGGCTGGGCTGGGATACCAAAGCCCTCCTGCGACTCATCGTCACCTCCGCGACCTACCGTCAATCATCGAAATCCTCGAACTCCCTGACTATCCGCGATCCCGCCAACCGGTTGCTCGCCCGGGGTCCAAGGTTTCGACTGCCTGCCGAAGCCATCCGCGACAGCGCCCTGTTCGTCAGCGGTCTTCTCGTTCAACGACTGGGTGGTCCCAGCGTGAAACCCTATCAACCACCCGGCCTCTGGCGCGAAACTTCAAACCGGCCCTACAAGCAGGATCGTGGCGAGAAGTTATATCGACGTAGCCTCTATACCTACTGGAAGCGATCGGTGCCTCCACCCAACATGTTTGCGATTGACGCCCCGACCCGGGAAACGTGCACGGTGCGCCGCCAGCGAACCAACACGCCTTTGATGGCCCTGGTCTTGCTCAACGACGTCACGTTTGTCGAAGCCGCACGCGCACTGGCGCAGCGTGCCATGACCGAGGCCGAAGACTCACCGCGGAACCGGGCTCGATTCGCTTTTCGATTGGCCACCGCCCGCGAATGCAAGGCCGGCGAGCTCGATGTGATTTTGAATATGTACCATCAGCAGCGCTCCATCTTTCTCGACAAGCCCGAACTCGCCAAGCAGCTCGTGGAGGTTGGCGAATCTCCCCGGAACCAGGAGCTCGACGTGGTCGAACACGCCGCCTGGACAGCCGTCGCCAATGCGATCCTCAACCTGGACGAATCAATCACCAAACAATGATGTGAATCCACAGGATGAATTCAGACAACTGATCACTCGCCGCAAGTTGTTCAGCCAGGTTGCCGGCGGCCTCGGAGCCGCCGCTCTGGCATCGCTGGGCGACCCCGGCCTGGCTGCCAAACCTTCCAGCCGCGAGGGGAATTCCAATTTGCGCCCGCCGCACTTTCCTCCCAGAGCACGTCGAGTGATCTATCTCTTCCAATCCGGCGGTCCCTCTCAAATCGATCTGTTCGACTACAAGCCCGAGCTGAAAAAACGTCACGGGTCAGAACTTCCTGACTCGGTTCGCCGAGGACAGCGGATTACGGAGATGACGAAGAGTCAGAGCAGTTTTCCGTGCGCGAGTTCGATTTTCAATTTCCGTCAGCACGGCCAGAACGGCGCCTGGCTCTCTGAATTGTTGCCGCATACCAGTGCCATGGTCGACAAACTCGCCATTGTCAGATCACTTCACACCGAGGCGATCAATCACGATCCGGCAATCACCTACATCAACACCGGGAGCCAGCAACTGGGAAAACCGAGCATGGGATCATGGCTCAGCTACGGATTGGGCAGCGAGAACGCGGACTTGCCGGCCTATGTGGTTCTGATCTCCAGGGGAACTGGGCGACCCGAAGGACAACCGCTCTTCTCACGTCTGTGGGGAAGCGGCTTCCTGCCTTCCAATCACCAGGGCGTTCGTTTCCGGACCGGGAAGGATCCGGTGTTGTTTCTTAGCAACCCTCCCGGAATCAACCAGGCCAGCCGTCGCAGCATCCTCGACGGTCTGGCGCGTCTGAACGAGATCAAGGCCCGGGAGGTGGGAGACCCGGAGATTCACTCGCGGATTTCACAATATGAAATGGCTTACCGAATGCAAACATCAGTGCCCGGCTTGATGGATCTCTCAGGCGAGACGGAGCACACTTTTAATCGCTATGGACCGGCCTCCCGAAAGCCCGGAAGCTTTGCCGCCAATTGTCTTTTGGCCAGGCGCTTGAGCGAGCGAGGCGTTCGATTCATCCAACTGTTCCACCGGGGATGGGATCAACACGGCAGTTTGCCCGGCCAACTGCGCGGCCAATGCAACGATGTGGATCAGGCCTCGGCAGCATTGATCTCCGACCTGGAAGCCAGGGGATTACTGGACGAAACCTTGGTGGTCTGGGGCGGTGAGTTCGGCCGCACGGTCTACGCCCAAGGCGCCCTCACCAAGGAGAACTACGGACGTGATCATCACGGCCGCTGTTTCTCGATCTGGATGGCAGGTGGTGGAGTAAAGGGCGGCACCGTCCACGGCGAAACCGACGACTATTCCTACAACGTTGTTCGCGACCCGGTTCATGTTCACGATCTCAACGCAACCATTCTTCACTGCCTCGGTATCGATCACGAAGAGCTGAAATTCAAGTACCAGGGACTCGATCAACGATTAACAGGGGTGGAGAAAGCCACCGTCGTACGCGAACTGCTGACGTAATCATTTCAAAAATATCCTCGCAAGGGGAAGAAAGGTCCCACGCCACGAAAAGCTTCATCAGCGTAAGTCTATTGGCATTTCTTGCGGCCGGGTTGATTCACTCGCTTCCTTCAAGCGCCACCCACGCTCGGTTCTGATAGCTGCAACTGCAACCGGAGGAGGCGTCGGGAACCAGAACCAGACCTCCCACCGGGAGAGCGTTGATCCAACAGCCGGGACGCAATCCGCCGTAGTTTTCGGTGCCTGCCTTGCGCGTGAAGTCATAGTATCCGAGCGTTCCCGATCGAAACACCAGGAGATTCCGCGAACCCGCAACTTGACCGCATCCGTAGGACTTCGGAATTTTCATCGGAATCGGCTTGCCCGACACCAGGTCGAGCGCGGCTGGGTGAGCGATAATTGTATCGTAGTTGATCAGAGGGCGGGTTCCGTAATTTACGTTGCTCACCCACAAGCGTTCTCCGGCGCCGCCACGAAAGGCCGCGATACGACCGCCGGTTTCCGAGGGCAAGCGGAACCTCGTCGGTTGGTAAAACATCAACAGGGTGTCGTGGCGCTCGCTGAAAGCCAGCGTCGTCCCGAAGATATCGTCCTCGGAGTTCCATAGCTCATCGCCGGTCTTCGCATCGAACGTGAGAAGCTTGCCGGTAGGATGGCCCGACTCGTTTTTCGGCTTGCTGGGATCTTTTCGTCCCGTGAGCGCGCTGGACAGCAGGTCGCCGGAGGCCACCGCCCGATCGATCAAGTGCACGCGACCGGCACCAATCGCGATGGCATTGTGCCGGATCGATTTCTCCGCATCGTAGCGCCACAGAAGCTTTTCGGTTTCGACCTCGATTGCGAAGAACGCGGTCGATTCTGAGAACTGCCGACTCATTTGTTTGTCGGCTCGGATGTAGGCGTGACGGACGATGTGCGCTTCATTTGCAGTGGAACCGAACAACACGCCATCTTCGCAAGCCACGTATCCCCACGCGGCCGCGGTGCCATCCGAATTTTTCGGGGCCTCGAAGGTCGCCTTCAGTTTCCCCGATTCCGCGTCGATGCGAAAGCAGTGCGCGCCATTGCGCAGGAAAACACTGTCGCCCGCGATGCAAATGTTGCTGCCGGTAATGGCCGTCCCCGCCAGATGGTCCGCGTCGTAGGCGGCCAGTACTCCTTTCTGGTCGAACCGCCACAGCAGCCGTCCGTTGTAGGCATCCACGGCAACCAGTTCGTCGAGCCCCTCAACGATCAATCGTCCCTCGTGAAAGAGCGGGGACGGTCCACGTCCGTGGCGTTGAGGAAGATTGAGGTCGATATCGCGAAACCAGACCGCCGTCAACGGTCCCTTGATCGAATCAGTCGAGCAGAGTGTGTTGGCCGGATTGGAGTATTGGTGCGTCCACTCACCGGCGTCTTCGAGCGGTCCTCGGGTATGAACCGACATGGAGCCCGGAGCTCCGAGACAGACCACTCCCCCGAAGGGACGCTGCAACCGCTGCGCCTCGGAGGCGTCTACAACCCTTGCCCCGCCGCCAAGAGAGCGACTCGAGACGACCAGGTTTGCAAAAAATTTCGGAAAGTGGGTGTCGGCCGGATCACCCACGTGAACGGTCACTCGTGAGCCGTAAAGCCCGGCCGCGTCGAGCTTCTTCCGCGCGGCCGCAACCCTGCCAGGATCGGAATCGATGGCCACCACGAAGAGATCCGACTGCTTCGCCAGTTCGTATGCCAGGCGCCCGTCGCCACAGCCCAGATCCACACAGTAGCCGGCTGTGATTCCGGAACGCTCGATAATCTCGGCGGCGGACCTGGCGATAGTTTCATTGCTGCCGTAGGGAGCGTCATCCGTTTTCGGACGATGAACGATTGGCTTTCCGGCCCCTTCCGCGAAGCAGTGAATGGCCCCACTGGCGGTACTGACAAACAAACGGCGGTCCGATACCGCCAGTCCATGCGCTACCTCATCGACTTCCGTGGACCAGATCAATCCTCCGTCTTGGCCCTTGAGCGTCGCAACGCGGTTCCCTCCGCTCGTCACAATCTTATCGCCCGCCACAATCAGCGAGGTTCCAGCCGGGACGTCTTTCACTTCCCAGCGGCTCTGGTGAGTGGGCTCTACGACCGGATTGCCTTTCTTATCTTTGCTCTCCCTCATCACGACCGCCAACGCCTGCAAGCGGTTCTCGGAGCCTTGCACCACTCCACCGGGATACGCCGCCACCGTGGCCGGAATTCGACTGCCGAGCAATGATCCCACCTTGGTCCAGTAGGTGTAGCCACTGTTGTAAATCAACTCCCCGGCCAGCATGGCCGAGGTGCCGCCCCGTTGCCCGTTCTGCTGCAAGCGGTAGTACTCGAACTCCCCGCTGCTTCGACGAAACGCGGCCGGGACGGCGCGTCCGGTGGGCACAAAGAGCCGATCGTCGTTGGCGAGCAAATAACCCTGGGCCGACACACCGCTCTTGGCGTTCGCTCCCCCGTGAGGTTGCGGCATCTCGATGCCACCGGACTGATCATTTGTCCACACGGCTTCGCCTGTGTCCGGATTCAGGGCACGAATGAAGACGCCTTCCGACTGCCAGATTCCGGCCGCCCAGTAGAGCAGGCCGCCATGAATGACCGGTCCACCGCGCGCCGGCCACTTCGAAATCATTTGGGCATTGCCAAGAACGCGGTCCTCGCCCGCACCGCCTCGCCAGCGCTTGACCATGGTGCCATCCGCCAATCGGAGACAGTAAAGACAGCCATCGTCGCTCACCACAAAGAGCCGGTCCTTCCACACCACAGGCGCAAATCGGACCGGTCCACCCGTAATAAAGGACCACTTCAGAGCGCCCGTGGCGGCATCCAGCGCGCACACCTTCCCGTCGGCTGAACTCCCGAAACAAACCAGTCCGCCGGCCACCACCAGGTGATGCGCATGGTCAAATCTCATCCGATCATCGCGCGGCCAGGCGGGCCTGATTGCGTGGCGGGGATACCACGACCAGCGAAGGACCGGCTGCTCCGGAACCACATCGGCCGTATAGCCGCTGCGGGCGGAATCCGCCCGCCAAGTCGGCCAATCGGCTCCGCTTGCGCAAAGAGCGGCGGCGAGTGTTGCGCTCAGCGCTGAAAGAAACATTCTCATAATCTTCACCTCCTCCTAATTCTGGCTCACCTGGCATGAGATGATCCAACACCGCTTCTATCATCGGATCATCAGCACGCAAGATTCTACGTCGCCCCGGCCACCACGAATCCTTCCAGGAAGCATAATTGTCTCCTCTCACAACCGGTCAAACGACCGTTACCGTTAAGATGGGAAAGCCGACGACGATGGAGAGGCGTATACAGCGCCCGCTCCCGTGGCGCATGTGAGGAGGGAAATGGCTTGGCGCTTACAAAGCGCCGGCACGGATTAACTCTAACAACTTCTCGGCACAGGCCTTGGCGAACTCCGGACTGTTGATCTCG
>CAUZKZ010000173.1:0-10373 GCA_963580345.1 Verrucomicrobiia bacterium
ATCAATTTCCAATCTTGAAATCATCCACCGACTTTGGAGATTGGGTTTTGATCGATGAGATTTATTTGGAACTTGTGGGTTCGGGTTTTCGCCGAGCAGGATTGGTGAACGATCGCTGAAGGTTTCTGCACACCACTCACCGGAAACATGCTGAGAACGGTATTCGGGGTAGGGAGATGGGTTCGATGCTCGAGCGCGGGCGGCGAAAACTTCACGGACCAATTTCCAAATAAATCTCAAGACCAAGAGCCAACTTTCAAAAGCTGAGAAGGGTCGAATTGCGCTAGGTTAAGCAAGATCTTCGTTCTGTCGGAGTGCGGAAGCCTTGCTTCCGCTTTTTGTGGTAGACGAAGCTTGCTTCGTGTGGTCGGGGCTGAGAGATGCGGATGATCGCAGTCCCGGCGCCTCGCATCGGTATGCGGCACCGCCCCGTCCGCGTCGAGCAAGGCTCGACCACTCCGCAAAGCGGAAGCAGGGCTTCCGCACTCCAAGGGCCACCTTCCGTGCCCAACCTTGCGCCACCGACTTTGGAAATTGGATTTTGATCGATGAGATTTATTTGGAAATTGTGGGTTCGGGTTTTCGCCGAGCAGGATTGGTGAACGATTGCTGAAGGTTTCTGCACACCACTCACCGGAAACATGCTGAGAACGGTATTCGGGGTAGGGAGATGGGTTCGATGCTCAAGCGCGGGCGGCGAAAACTTCACGGACCAATTTCCAAATAAATTTCAAGACCAAGAGCGAACTTTCAAAAGCTGATAAGGGTCGAATTGCGCTTGGTTAAGCAAGATCTTCGTTCTGTCGGAGTGCGGAAGCCTTGCTTCCGCTTTTTGTGGTAGACGAAGCTTGCTTCGTGTGGTCGGGGCATGAGAGATGCGGATCGTCGCAGTCCCGGCGCCTCGCATCGGTATGCGGCACCGCCCCGTCCGCGTCGCGCAAGGCTCGACCTCTCCGCAAAGCGGAAGCAGGGCTTCCGCACTCCAAGGGCCATCTTCCGTGTCCAACCTTGCGCCATTTGAGATAGCTCATGACTCTTGGAGCCTGCAATTGGAGTTGAGATTTATTTGGAACTTGTGGGTTGGAGCTTTCTTCAGGGCTGGAGCGGGACGAGTCGAATCGCCCTCAAATCGATCAACTCACCCTTCGGCGCACCGGCCGGACGCATGAGGAGACGATTGAGTCCCTTCTTCAGTTTCAGGGTGCCGGCCTTCACGGTTTTGAAACGATCGAAGCTGCCGGTACTGGCGACCTTGCCCTCGAGTTCGGAAAGGTCGGTTTCGATCACCCAGGTGTTGCCGGCGTTCTTGTCGTCCATCGCGAACACGAGTTCAACCTGGTAGGTGGCAGCGGCGGGGACTGCCACGCGCCAGAGAGCGGCGTCGCCTTCTATCACCCAGGGGCCGATGAGGTCGAGGTTGGGATGGTAGCGGAGTTTCTGTGCGAAGAGCTTGGCGGCTTTGGAATGGAGCTCGATCCGGCCGTCGGCGCCGGGTTTGATCGCGGCGAGATCCGCGGGGGCCGACTCTCCGGCAAGTTCGGCGGCGGTCCAGGGAAACTTGCGGGCGTCGGATCGCTCGCGCTCGGTTTTCACCAACTCGGCATCGATCGGCTCGGCGCGATTCCCCCAGGCGCGGCGAATGAAGGTCATGATGGCGGCGAACTCCTTGTCGCTGACGACGCCGGCATTTCCGAGGCCTGGCATGTGGAGATTCCATTCTTGCCCGCGCACTTTGAGGGGGCCGACTATGCCGCGCAGGACGATTTGTGCCAGGCGTTGGGGCGGTCCGTTCACCCACTCGCTTTTGGCGAGGGGAGGAGCGACTCCCTGGGCTCCGGTGCCGTACGGCTGGTGGCAGCTGGCGCAGAAGAGGGCGTACTTCTCCGCACCCAGCTTGGTTAGCGCGCGTTGCTCTGCGGTGAGGGCATTGAGGTCGATGCGGGCTGCAGTCCAGGGATCGCGGGGGATGCCTCCAGCTTGCAACAACCTGGAGAGATCCTCTTCGAGAGGGTTTGCTCCGGCATTGGCTCGGACTAGATAGTCGAGGAATTCGCCCTCGCGTCCGTGCAGGGCAGACAGCATGGCGGTATGCCCGAGGTCGGTGGTTCGCTTTTCATACAGCTCGAGGAGCAACCCGAATGCGGCCGGGGCGGTATTGGCCGCACCGAGGCTGAGGATCGCCTGTTGCAGGACGATGGGATTGCTTTCACCGCGAGCGAGCAGGGCTGCAATCGCTTCGACGAACTTCGGAGCGGGGCCCGGGGTGACCAGCGGTTCCAGGACGCGCAAGGCGGTGGCGCGGACGAAGTGATGACCATCATTCAGAGCAGCCGTGCCGGTGTTCCAGTCGAGGGCGCCCATTCCAGCCAGGGTCCACAGGGCGTGCATGCGGCCGAGCGGAGATCCGCCGTTCCTCGCGAACTCCTTCAGGATCGGGATGGCTTCCCCGGGGCGTCGGTCGACCAGCAGGCGCTGCGCGGTGTCTCGTCGCCAGCCGTTGGGATGGCGGAGAGTTTCGACGAGCTCTCGCGGGCTCGCGCTGGAGAGAGCGGGGGACTTGCGCGATATCGGCCCCTCGGTGGAAACGATTCGCCAGATGCGGCCGAGGTCGTTGCCGGTCTCGAGGTTGCGCGCTTTGACCTGGTCCGCCACCCACGGGACCATGAAGATGACGTGCTCGATGATGCCCTTGTACATGTCGGCGAGGTAGAGGGCGCCGTCCGGTCCGGTGCGGGCGTTGACCGGACGGAAGCGCTCGTCGGTGGAGGCGAGGAGTTCCTGCCTGGCCGGGTAGAACCTGCGCGCGGTGGGAGCGAGGTCGCCCTCGAGCACGAGTCGACCGATGAGGTGTCCACCGGATTCGGGCACGAAGAGGTTTCCGCGGGCGTCGGCGGGAAACTGATCGCCGCGGTAAACGCAGGTGCCCGCAACCACCGTGTAGGTGCGCAGGGTGCCGTCGTCGCGAAGCTCGAGACCGCCGAGGGTGATCTGGGGGGTGGGGCGAATCGGGAAGACTTCCTGGGCGCGGCGAGAGATGTGGACATCAACTCCGAAGCGATCGCGATTTCCGCCCCCCTGACGGGAGAGCGCCAGGAGGTTCGGATTGCGGCGCAGGTACTGTTCGGGAAGGTAGTCCATGAAGGCGGCGCTGCTCTCATGGCAGGTGTAAAAGCGACCCAGGTCGTCGAAGCTCACTCCGAACTGGCCCCGCTTGATGGCATCCTCTTCGACGAGCTTTCCGTCGCGAAAGCGGTGGCGCTTTCCCCAGTCGGCGCTGTGGAGCCAGTTGTCGATTCCGCGCCGCAGGCCGTTGGCGGTATGCTGGGGATTTCCGCCCAGCCGTAGTTGCCGACTTTCTTTTTCTCGTCGCAGCGAAGGTCGCCGTTGGTGTCACGGCAGAACCAGAGGTGCGGCGGTTCGGCGAGCAGGACGCCGCCCTCCACGAAGGCAAAGCTGCGCGGCATGACGAGTTTGTCCAGGTAGACGGTGCTCCGGTCCGCCTTCCCGTCTTCGTCGGTGTCCTCCAGGACGACGAGGCGGCAGATCGGGTCGCCCTCGCCGCGGCCCTGCAGGTCGCGCATGTAGCCCCGATACTCAAGCGCCCAGATGCGGCCGTCCGGGTCGAACTCGAAAAAGATCGGATTGGCGACCATGGGTTCGGAGGCCACCAACTCGACGCGGTATCCCGGCGCCATTCGGAAGGTGGCGAGTTCCTGCTGCGGCGAGAGCGGCGGGGCGGGCGGAACCTTGATTTTCTCAAAGATCTTTTTCCCGCGATCCCAGTCCGCCCAGCCGTGCAGGGCGGACGGGGGGCGGATGGCGGGGCGCTCCCCGGGGACCGAGCCGGTTTGGGCGAGCACCGGACTTGCTACCGAGAAAGCGAGCAAGGCATGCGGGATGAGACCTTTCATCGAATCTGTCGGAAGCCTTCCCCTTGGGTCGGCCCAATGCAATCCGGTTCTTCGGAGCGCGCTGGCATGCCGGCGCTTTTTGTGGAGTCCGAAACACGTTTTGGGTGGCCGGGTGCAGAGCCGCGCCTCTCGGTGTCGGTCCCTCCTTCGCACGCGCACCGGGCATTCGGCTTCTTTCCCGCCTGCCGGTCATTGGGTCTCACGCGGCAGGCGAAGCGCCTGCCCTACAATGGATGGTTCCCTCAATCCGGGCAATTGCACGGGAAATGACTGGAACTTGAAGCAACCAGATTGCGGGGCTATGGTTTCATTGGTGTTCCGGGAGATCGGGCCTTGCGGGGTGGGGTCCGAAAATTCCAGAATTCCGCGCATACCACTACGATTATGGCCCAGGCAATCATGGATCCGGACGAGGTCCGGCGCTTCGCAAAGGAATTGAAGCGTTTCAACGACGACCTCCAGGTAAAATCATCGTCCCTCCAGGCGCGCTTCACCGCGCTGAGCGACACCTGGAAAGACCAGGAAAACCAGAAATTTGCGGAGGAGTTCGTGGGGACGATGAAGGCCTTGAAAAAGTTCATCGAGATCTCCGAAAAACACACGCCGTTCCTTTTGCGGAAGGCGCAGCGTATTGAAAAGTATCTCGATCAGCGTTGATGGAACGTCAGGCCAAGGTCACGTCGGTTGACGCCCTGACGGCGTTTCGCTCCAGTTTGGTCCTCTACCTGGCATCGGCCACGAGCGCCCTCGACGAGGTGCGTGACGAGGTGCGGCGGACGCGCACGTGGCTGCAGATCGATCAGCGAGGATTCTGGGAAGGGCAGCTCAAGCGGTTGAGGAAGCAACTGGAGCAGGCCGAGAGCGAGCTGTTCACCTCTCGCTTGAGCGCCATGACGAGTCACAGCGCGGCACGGCAGATGGCGGTAACACGCCTCCGCCGCAAGGTGCGTGAAACGGAGGAGAAGGCGAAGGTGGTCAAGAAATGGATTCGGAATTACGACAGCCTGGTGGAACCGCTCCTGAAGAAACTGGAGGGGATGCAGCATGTCCTGACCAACGACATGCCGAAGGCGGTTTCGTTCCTGAGCCAGGCGGAGGAAACGCTGGATTCCTATACTCGGATCGCGCCGGAGGGCAGCGATTCGGGAAAACCTGATGGGGGGAAGGGAGAAGGGGAGCCCGCGACGGGAGAAGGGGAGGATTCATGAGTGCCAGGGCAAGCGCAGTCAAACTGGGGAAATCGACCAAGCAGGTTCTGCAGAGCTGGGAGCGGGTGAAGAGCTACTGGCGCGATGCGAAGAGCCGGGAATTTGAGAAGAACTACATCGCATCGCTTCCCGACGAGATCAGCGCGGCCGCCAAGGTGATAGAGGAGATCGACAAAATAATTTCCAAAGCCCGCCGCGACTGTGAGGAGTAGATTGGGAGCGAAGCGTAGCCTGGAACTCGCGATGGGGCTGACGGGCGCAATTTCGGAATTTGCGGAGCGCGAAACGGAGCTGGCCCGGGAGCGCCGCAGCAATAACATCGCGGCGAAGCGGGCTCTCGACAAGGGACGCGAGAACGAGGAGGCGCTCCTGGAGCAGTCGCTGGCGTTGGCGAGCGAGGAATGCGAGGCGGCGGGCGGGCACGCCCGGAGGCGGCACGCGGCGCGGGCGGCATGGATCGAGCGGGCAAACACCGCCAGCAAGCGACAATTATCGAAACGGGCGGAGGAGGAGAAAAGGCGCACCGTATCGGAATTGCAGGTGAAGGCTCTGGAGGAGAGAGAGCACCGCGCTGCCACGCTCGAGCAACTCGGGGCGATGTACGCGGGCCTGCGGGCGGAGCTTTCGGAGGAAGAAGACAAGCTGGCGGCCCTGCAGCGGAAGGCGAGCGGAGCGATGCGGGGTTACCTGCGCTTCCAACGGCTGGTGAAGCCGGGGTTCGGGGCCAGGCTGGACCTCGGGGTGGTGGATATTTCGGGGCAGACCCCGCAGATCCTGGAGCGAGTGCGCGAGGGGGTGAGCGAGGTTGGCAAGAAGCTGGAGGAATTCAGGAGTCACGGGCTTCCGCGCCTGCTCAGTTTCCTGCCGCCCTGGTTGCTGGGGGTCCTCGGCGCGGGGCTGGCGGTCGGTGTTTCGCGGTTCTGGGATTCCGAATCCGCAGCGTTTGGCCCGGCCGGGGGCCTTTTCGGCGGAGTGGTGGTGCTGATCCTGGTGATACAGTGCGTCTCCGGGAAGGGGGCGGAGGGGGCGGCGCGCGCCGTGGGCGAGGAACTCGAGAAGACCCGCCGGCTGTGCGCGGCCTGTGCGGAACGCATCGCGAAGCGCTATGCCGAGGAAAAGCGGCACCTCGATGAAGAGGAAGCCGGCGGCGGGAAGCGCTGGGAATTGGCCGACGAGGCGGCGCGGCGCCTGCGCCAGGAAGGCGGAAAGAGGCTGGAGAAAAAAAACCAGCGGGTGTCCGCAAAGAACGACGAATTGTTAGAGAGAGTGCTGGGGCCGCTGAGTGCCGGGCACGAGAGGCGGTTGGAGGAGCTTCGGGCGGCAGCCGCGGACCGCATGGCGAAGCTCCAGGAGACTCACGACGCGGAGGTCGCGGAGGTGGAGGCGAACTTTGCTGCGAAGCGGAGCGAGATGGAGGCGGAGTGGAGGGCGCGCATCCAGCCAATCTACGGCGAAGCGGCCGGCATGGCGGAGGCGGTGTCGCCGCTCTCGCCGGCCTGGGAGCGGGGCTACCTCGAGGCCTGGGCGCCCTCTCCGGAGCTTCACGACCTGGCGCGTTTCGGGCGCCTGGAGGTGAAGGGGGATGTCCTGGCCGCAGAGCGGAGTCTCACCCTGCCCGGGGCGAGCGGCCTGGAAGTCCCGCTGTCGCTGCAATTGCCTCACGAAGGGTCGATCCTCTTCGAGACGGATGGTGCCGGCCGGGAAACGGCGATCGGAGCGCTGAACAACCTCATCCTGCGGCTGCTGGCCACCACGCCGCCCGGGAAGCTGAGCTTCACGGTGATCGATCCGGTGGGACTGGGCGAAAACTTTGCGGGCATCATGCACCTCGCGGACTACGAGGACAGCGTCATCAACGGCCGGATCTGGACGCAGCGGGGACAGATCGAGGAGAAGCTCGCGGAACTCAACGAGCACATCGAGAAGGTGATCCAGATGTACCTTCGGAACGAGTACGAGACCATCACGGAGTACAACGAGAAGGCGGGAAACATCGCGGAGAAGTATCACTTCCTGGTGGCCGCGGATTTTCCCGCGAACTTCAGCGAGACGGCTGCGCACCGCTTGCAGAGCATTGCCATGAGCGGAGCGCGGTGCGGGATCTACACCCTCATTCACTGGGATCACCAGCAGAGCGGGCCGCAGGACTTCGTGCCGGACACCCTGCGCGAAAACAGCATCCGGGTGCGCTGCGAGGGCGGGCGCTTCCTGATCGGGCCGAGCGACCAGAACGGGATGGAGCTGGTGTTCGACGCGCCGCCGGACCCGGAACTCGCGATCGAGTTTCTCCAGAAGATCGGGCAGAGCAGCGTTGATTCGAACCGGGTGGAGGTGCCGTTCTCTCACGTGATACCGAAGGAGGGCGAGTATTGGTCGAGCCGGACGACCAGCGAACTGCGGGTCCCGATCGGGCGAACCGGGGCGACCAAAATGCAGTATCTCGCGATCGGGAAGGCGACGCGGCAGCACGCCCTGTTCGCGGGGAAGACGGGCTCCGGCAAGTCGACCCTCTTTCACGTCATCATCACGAATCTGGCGCTGTGGTGCAGCCCGGAGGAAGTGGAATTCTACCTGGTGGACTTCAAGAAGGGGGTGGAATTCAAGTGCTATGCCGCCAAGCGCCTGCCGCATGCGCGGGTGGTGGCGATCGAGAGTGACCGCGAGTTCGGATTGAGCGTCCTGAAACGGGTCGACGAGGAGCTGAAGCGGCGCGGCGACATGTTCAGGAAACTCGGGGTGCAGGATGTGGCGGGCTACAAGAGGGCGGGCGGGACGGAACCGGTGCCGCGCTCGTTGCTGATCATCGACGAGTTCCAGGAACTGTTCGTGGAGGACGACCGGATCGCGCAGGATGCCTCGGTGCTGCTGGACCGCATTGTGCGGCAGGGGCGGGCCTTCGGGATTCACGTTCTGCTGGGATCGCAGACCCTGGGCGGGGCCTACACCATGGCGCGCACCACGATGGGGCAGATGGTGATCCGGGTCGCCCTGCAGTGCAACGAGGCGGACGCCTATCTCATCATGGACGACACCAATCCGGCCCCGCGGATGCTGACGCGGCCCGGAGAGGGAATTTACAACGACAGCGCCGGGGCGATCGAGGGGAACAGCCCGTTCCAGGTGGTCTGGCTGCCGGATGACGAGCGCGACATGTATCTCGACAAGGCCCAGGAGATTGCGAGGGAGCGCGGGTTCAAGGGGCCGGCGCCGATTGTGTTTGAAGGCAATGCCCCGGCCGATGTGCGCGAAAACGAACTCCTTCACGACCTGCTGGCGGCCGGGATGGTCGCGAAGACGGCCGCCGCAAAGTCGTGGCTGGGGGCGCCCAACTCGATCAAGGGACCGACCGAGGCGACCTTCCACCGGCAGAGCGGGAACAACCTGATCGTGATCGGGCAGCGCGAGGAAGCGGCCCTGGCGATGGTGGGGATCTCGCTGGTCTCCCTCTCGGCGCAGTTTCCGAAGGACGGGGTGAGGTTCATTCTGTGCGATGGGACCGCGCCGGGATCGTCGGAAGGGGCCTTCCTGGAGTCGATCGTGAAGGCCGTTCCGCACCGGATTCGAGTGGTGAGAAATCACGACATCCCGGAAGTCATGAACGAGCTGGCAGAGGAACTCAAACGGAGAGGGGAGGACGAGCGCGCCTCCGCGGATTCGCCGCCGGTCTTCCTGATCGTGGAGAATCTGCAGAAGTTCAAGAAGCTGAAGCACGAGGACGACTTCGATTTTTCGTTCGACGGCGACGATTCGGGATCGAATCCGGGGGCGCAGCTCAACGAACTCGTGACGGAGGGAACCAGTCTCGGGATGCACGTCATCGTGACGGTGGACACCTACAACAACGTGAACCGATTCCTGAGCCGCAAGGCGCTGAGCGAGTTCGAGATGCGGGTGATCTTCCAGATGAGCGCCAACGACTCCGCAGCGCTGGTGGACAGCCCGGCTGCAAGCAATCTCGGACTGCACCGGGCCCTGTTCTACAACGAGCACGAGGGATACCTGGAGACCTTCCGGCCCTACGCCCTGCCGGGGAGCGAGTGGGTGGAGGAAGCGGAGAAAGAGCTGGGGAGGTTGGTGGGGTAGGGTGGCGCGAGTCAGGTCGCGGATGCCGGCGTCTCGCCGGCCGGTTGGGATGGTTGACGGGGTGGTTGAGGATGGAGAATGATGTGGGGGTGACCTCGGAGCAGTTTCGGCGAAATCTGCAAGAGAGAGCCTGGACGGTCGTCCTTTGGGTGATCGCAGGGGTGATTCTTTGCAGGGTGGTGGCGGGAACTCTGCTGTACGTGCAGCCCAAGCTTTATGGATCGATTGTGGTTCTCGAGGAGAGACCTCCCCCGCCCGTGGCTGGCGGCGCGAAGTTGACGGTTCCTTCCCACGGCCTGCGGGTCATCTCGGAGCGGCTGGCCCTCCCTTCGCGGTGGGGGCGTTTGGGCGAGGGCGGGGAGGAACATGAAGCCATTTCGGATGAAGAGGCCCAGCACCTGGCGGGAAAGGCGATCCGGATCGTGCGTTCCAGGCGCGGGCGCTCGACCGAGATCCGGGTTCGGCACCGGAATGCTCAAGACGCGCGGGACCTGGCGGAGGCCTGCGCTCATTTCTATCCCGGCTGGATGCGGTGGGTGGCGGTGAACGAATTGCCGGAGTCGGAACAGGAAGGACTGGGCGAGTACTACGACCTGAAGAGGCAATGGAGGGAGGCGCGAATCTCCCGGACATTCATCGAGGAGGCAGGAGAGGATCCGGAGGCGCACGCCCGGCAACTGCTGCAGCAGGAAGGGGGAAACGCGGAGGACTTCCTGGCGCGGGAGGAGGCGCGGCGATACCTGAAGGCCTCAGAGCGCATCAAGTCGCTGGAAGGCCAGATCGAGAAACTGGAGCCGGGGATGGCAGGGATCAATCTGCCGGCCGGGAGTGAAATCGCGGTGGTGAAGCACGCCGAGATTGGGAAGACTCCGGTGAGTCCGAGGGTCGAGTTCTGGATGCAGGTTGCCCTGGTTCCGGGGATTCTGCTGGGGGTGGCGCTCTGGTATTTCTACCTGGAGAAATGGAGGGATCCGGGGAAGGCGGCGGCAATCGAGAAGCGGAAGGTGGAAGAATTTCGCACGACGGATTATTGAGGGGCGGGGCATGATATACTTCTCGGCATTAGGATTTCGGAATCTCAAAGGTCTGGAAATTCTCTGTCACCAAGCTCTGCAAGTATGGGCGGTTCTCCCCAGCGAGCGAATCGATAAACTCATCGATCGTCGTCATG
>CAUZKZ010000174.1:0-10321 GCA_963580345.1 Verrucomicrobiia bacterium
CAATCAGCACTTTCCGGCGCACCCGCGCCCATTGGGCCATATCCATATACACGCATCCTTTCTTAGGCGCGTACCGGTTTTATCCCGACCCCTTTCCCGTACCGGTTTTAACCCGGCGTTTACAGATCTGCAGGAATACACCACCACCTTCGGCGGGACCAGCGGTGCCAGCGCCATCACCGCCAGCGCCTGCGCCTCTCTGCAGTCGGTCGCAAAGGCTCACCTGGGCCGGACTCTCACTCCCGCGGAGATGCGGAGCTTGCTGGTTCGCACCGGGGTTCCCGGAGCTGCCGGGGCCGGGATCGGTCCCCACGTGAACCTGCGCAACGCCATCGACGACCTGATCCCGGTGCGTCCGGCGCCGTTCCGAGCGAGATACTACCGTTACTGTCTCGACGCCCCCCTCGATCCCTCCGACGGCTGGGCGGTGCTGGCGGAACCGGAAGGCGGGCGGGTGCGCCAGTTCACAACCAATTCGTTCACGATGGATAAACGCGATGTGCCCGGAGGGGCGACCACTCGGTTGAACATGGTAACGCTGAGCGTCAACCTGAACGGTGCCTCCAATGTGGAGCTCTCCTATAATTCCGAGCGCGGCGGATTCGAGACCCTCGACGCCATGCCGGCCACCTACGAGGCCTGGACTGACGCGGATGGCGTCTCGATCAGCGAGGATGGCGCGACCTGGCACCGCATCGACGACCTCGGGACAACCGCGAGCCGGGACCTTGACCTCGATGCGCTGGTAGCCGCGGCCGGGATCGCCTACAGCGCCAACTTCCGGATTCGCTTCCAGCAATTCGGCTCGGTGCGGAGCGAAGACGGCGGCGGGATCACCATCAGCAACGTCAAGCTGCACGCACCGCACATCTGGGTGGAGCGTCCGTTGCTCACGGTGGAGGAGGGACGCTCCTTCGAATTCGTGCTGCGGCGCAACTTCACGGGACCGATTGGCTTCGTTCGCTATTCAGTCGTATTCGGGACGGCCTCCCCTGCTGACATCGTTCCTGCGACCGACGGGGTTCTCGTCTTCAACTCGAGTGACGAATCGCAGCGGGTCCGCATCGCGGCGATCGACGACCCGATTCGAGAGAACCCGGAAACGTTGCGCCTCGTGCTGGACATTTCGGGTTTGGAACCTCTCTTCTGGAGCGGACGGACCGAAACGGAGGTGACTATCCTCGACAATGACGCTTTCGGAGACCGCGAATTTCCCAACGACGAGGGGGGGCCGATTCCCGAGTTTCCCGCCGAATGCATCCCCGGACCGGCCGACGAACCGTGCTGGCCGTGGCCTTTCCCGGGACCGTTCCCGATCCCGGCCTCCCCGGTCCCTCCATTCTTCGAGGACTTCCGCATCCGGGTCAGGGGCCTGAGTCATCCCCGCCCGGAGGACTTGCTCATCTGGGTGCAGGCTCCCAATGGCGCCGCCACCATCCTGCTGGCCGGGCTGGGCGGCGTGGAACCGATCGAGAATGTCGATCTTCTCTTCAGCATGACGGCGGCTCCGATCGAGCCGGATGCGCTGTTGAGCAGCGGTATCTTCGGTCCAAGCGTGAATCCGAACCTTCCCCTGCCTATCCCGCAGGGGGTCGCGTTGGGACAGCTCCTCGGTGAGGGGCAGGGTGATTGGAACCTCTTCCTCTACGACCTCAGCGGCGTCGCTCCGCCCGAGGCCGGCATCGAAGGTTGGGCCTTGTCCTACTCGGTGGAATTAGCTCCCTCCCTCCACGTCGAGAAGACTCCAAATGGCATCGAGCTCAGTTGGGACACAGCGCTTTCGGAGGGGTGGTCGCTCGCCGAGTCACCAAACCTGCAATCCCCCTGGACGCCGCTCCAGGACCAACCCTTCCTCTCCCCGAACCAGGACCGGTGGATACTTCCGGTGGTCCCAACCCTGCCCAAGAACTTCTACGGATTCTTCCAGCAGGAGTGAGCAGACCAGCACCAGTCACAAGAAACACAAGTTGCCGCGTCACTGCAGCGCAGCCGGACTCCATGGCAACTGCCCTCCTACTCGCCGGGCAGCCGCACTGCCTCCCACTTCTCCTGGAAGGACGGCCGGTCGAAGACCTCGGGATTCACAACTCCACGGGGCCGGCGGCCGTGGGCCAGGTCGATGAGGCTCTGGCAAGCCATCTGGCCGATGTCGCGGAACAGATCTTCGGTCCAGGCGATGTTGTGGGGAGCCAGGATGACGTTCTCCAACTCCGCGAAGCGGGGTGGGCCGTTGAAGGGTTCCTCCACGAAACAGTCGAGGGCGGCACCGGCGATCTGCTCGTCGCTCAGAGCCGCGAAGAGGGCGTCTTCGTTGACGATGCCACCGCGCGCGGTGTTGAGGAGAAAGGCGGAAGGTTTCATCAACTCCAGTTCGGGGGCGGAGATAAGGTCTTTGGTACCCTCGTGCAAGGGGCAGTGCACGGTAATGAAATCCGACCGCGCCATCAGCTCGGGCAGGGTTGCTTTTTCGCCGCCCAGCTCCGCGACGGCCTGCTCGTCCAAGAGGGGATCGAAAACTAGGGGGCGGTTCATCTCGAAGCTCTCCAATAATCTGAGGACGGTGCGCCCGATTCCTCCCAGGCCGATGACGCCGAGAGTGCGCCCACGCAAGCCGGAGCCGATGAAGCCGCTGCGCCGGTCCCACCGTCCATTCCTCGCGATCTGGTCTTTGACGCGGGTGCGGTAGGCCAGGGCGAGCATCCAGCCCACGGTGGCCTCCGCCACGGGACGATCGACGGCGCCCGAGGAAATGCACAGGACGACGTTCGCGTCTGTGCAGGCCGCCACGTCCACGCTGTCATACCCGACCCCGAAGCGGCTGATGGCCAAGAGCTCCTCGCTGCGCGAGAGGCTGTGGGCGGTGACCCGAGTCGACAGGACGATGACGCTCTGGAACCCTGCCAACTGGTCCGGCTCGATCTCGCCGTGGCGCTCGGCGAAGGCGGCGTATTCGATTCCAGGCGCGTCATCGAGAACCGCCAGGTCGAAGTCGGGGTAGGCCGGTTCTCCGTTCTCGAAAAAATCTCCGGTCAAGGCGATGCGGAAAGTCGCCTTGGTGTGGTCCTCCACCGTGCGGGCGGATGGGTTCTGGGCTGGATTGTTCATGGGGATGATTCTGGTCCCGGGGTTGTCTCGTGAGGGGTGCGGACAGGTCGCTCGAGCTACCTGGGCGGATGGGAGCGCCACCAATTGGAGAGGGTGGCGGCGGTAATGTTCATGACGGGGCCAAAGACGATGGGCGCGAGCCCCAGGGTGGCGACCTTACCCAGCGAGGCGGCCAGCCCCGAGGCCATCCCGGAGTTCTGCAGACCGACTTCCAGCGCGATGGTACGGCAGGTGAGGGTCTCCATCCGCAGCAGCTTGCACACGAAGTAACCCAGGGAGAAACCGGCCGTGCAGTGGATGAAACAGGCGAGGATGAGAAGCAGTCCGATCTGTAGTAGCTTGTCGTGTCCGAGCGCCACGGTCAGCACTGTCATGACAAAAATGCCAACCATCGAGACCATCGGCATGACGCGATCGAGCCACTTGAATCGATAGAAGAGGAGGTGGTGGAACACGAGTCCCGCAAAGACCGGGAGAAGCACGATCTTGGTCATGCTCCACATCATGGCGGGCACATCGATCGTGATCATTTCACCCGCCAGCGTCCTCATCAGAAGTGGCGTGAGGAGCGGCGCCAAGAGGGTTGCGAAGGCCGTCATCGTGACGGACATGGCCACGTTCGCCTTGGCAATAAAGGCCATCACGTTCGAGGCCAGCCCGCTGGGCGAAACGCCCACCAGGACCACTCCGGCCGCGATTTCGGGAGGGAATCCGAACCCCTTGGCGAGACTGAATCCGATCAACGGCATGATGGTGTACTGGCAGGCGAGCCCGATCAGGACGCCGCCGGGCATCTTGAAGACGCGCGTGAAGTCGGCCACGCTGAGCGTCGTGCCCATCGCGAACATGATGATCTGCAGGATCGGAACGAAAAGAATGGTGAGCTTGACGTCCTCCATCCCGAAGAACCACGGCGGAAACCGGATGAACGACTCATGAAAGGCCATCCCCACCGCCACGCCGGTCGCGATCCAGATCGTGAAGGCCAGTTGGCGCAACACGCCCTGGCCGGTGGAGGCCCCCAGCGCGAGGCCGAGGAAACAGGCCGCCAGCAGGCGCGCCGCCAGCCAGGCGGGCCCCGCGACCAGGGTCACGAGAAACGCGATTCCGCAGATAACGGACAACCCCAGCAGGGCGCGACTAAGACCAACTCTCATTGTGGAGCTGAGTCGGACGGTCTCCGCTCTTTCGTGGCATGACCGTCTCGGTCATGAACGAGGGGATCTGGTTTTTGCTATCGGGCACTTCGTGCAAGCCTTCAGGGTTGTCGCAATCACGACCGGGACGGTCGTGCCACAATCTCTCAATCCTCGGTTCCATCGATCCGGGCGATGCCGAAGGGAGGAAGCTTGATCGGCAGTTCCGGCGCCGCTTCCAGCCCGTTTTTCGAGTTGAGCAGTTGGACTTTAATCGAATTGCCGAGGCCCCGTAGCGACAAGGTTTTCATTTTTGGGGTCAAGTTCGCGATCAACACGCGCAGGCGTCCCGGCTTGCGCAGGGCGAGCCCGACGGCCTCGAGGTCGTGGGAGGAATCGATTTGCTGCACCTCTCCACCGGCGAACTCGCCGATGTCGCGCAGCACTTCGTAGAGGTCGAAGACCCTTCCGGGCCGAGAGGGAAAAGCGGCGGGGCGCCCCTTCACATTGTCGGCGTCCATGACGCCTTTCCACCCCGCGGTCTCGAAATAGGTCGCACTGTGGGCCCCTGCTTCGGCCAGGAATTTCACGCTCCCAAGCGTCCATGCCGCGGTGAAGGCGGTGGGCTGCCGGACGTCCACGTCGGTGGGCAGCGCCCCGGGGGGCGGCCCGCCGTTCGACTGGCGCGGCCGCAGGGTCATGGGGCCGATGACCAGCGGGAGGTCCCCCGCAAACTGCCGGGTGGTGCGCACCGCATCGCCCTGGATCGGCAGAGTCTCGACCATCGAGGCGTTGTCGAAGGCGTGGATCTGGGGGTTGATGGCAAAACTCACCGCTTCGATGGCCTTGTCGGTGGGGCGCTCGCGGTTCAAATCGACAAAATTCGTCCGACGGGTGACGCCGATCCTGGCCTTCCCCGCCAGCGGCTTGAGGTGCTGGCGTGCCAACTTGAAGTCAGCCGGTTTTCCACCGGTCACGAGCCAGAAGGCAACCGGCGACTTCAGTTCCTTTACGGCTGCCACCAATTTTTCGAAGGCGGGGTTTTCGCCGAGGACGAGACCGGCGTGCAGCGAAACTCCGAGGGCCCTGGCCTGTGCGGTGGCGAGGCGCAAGTCCTTTACAAACGAGTCCTCCGAGAGCGCCAGGTCGACGCGCAGGTGATCGAGCTGCAGCGCCTTGAGGCGATCCACCTGGCGGTCGGTGAGCTCTGGCGCATCCTTCGAGACCTGCACTCCGAGGCGCGGGAGGGCGGTGCGCTTCTCGCCCAGCGTGAGCACCAGGCGCTGCGATCCGGGCGGCCGATAGGCGGGGAGATCTCCGTCCACACGGAAGGTGACCTTCTGGGAAATCTTCGTGCCCTTGGGCACTTCGACCGGGTAGGGAATTTCCAGCGGGATGCAGTAAGTCTTGAACGAGGCGTCGGTCCAGTTGCGCTGGTCCTCCATTTCGAAAACCTCGCCCTCGAACTCGACCCGGGCGTGGATGCCGTCGGCCACTTCGTGCACGATGGCCTTGAGATTCTTGGCGGGTTGGTGCGGCGAGATGAAGGTCGGGAATTTTCCTTTCGATTTCTTGCTGTCCACCGTCTCGAGGGTCCACGGTTGCCCCGCCGCGGAAGGACCGTGCAGGACGCAGAAACCGATGCGGTTGCGCTTGAAGGTGGTGTGCGCTTCGCCGTCGAAGGTGAAGGTGACCTCACCCTGGGCGGTGCCCGTGAGGGAGCCCTTCCAGCGGAAGTCCAGACCCTTCTCCCGGCAGACAACATCGAAGGTCACCTCGAAATGATCTCCGCCATCGTTGACCACGAGGTGGAAGACTTTGGGCGCCACCGTCCCCCAAACCTCGTTGCGAATCGGGGCATTGATGCCGCGCAGAACTTCGTGCGGCCCGACTTTCACGTAGCGCAGGAAGGCGAGGTCGGCGTCGAAGAGCATGTCGAGAGGACCGGCGCGAAGCGGAATCGGTTCGGCTGCCGTCGCGAGGGATGGGCACGCCACCAGCAGGGCGGCTAACGGAAGGGCGAGTGGTTTCATGATCGAGCTTCAGTTTTCTTTGTTTCGCAGGCCAGTCCAAGAACTAAACTGGCTCTTGAACTTTGCACTGTAGGGCGGCCGCTTCGGCTGCCATTCCCGGGGGGGCGATTTCGACCCGGAAGTGGCAGGCGGGGCGCCCGCCCTACAGCCAGAGGCGGGGTTTGGTGTCGCGGCCGAGGACGCCGAGGTTCTCCTGGAGGGCCCGGATCATCATGCCGGTATCCGAGCCCAGGCCGATCATCTGAAATCCCTGCTCCTGGCGCTGCTTCGAGTTTTCGACGCTGGTCGACATGACGCCGGAGGCGATGCCGCGCTCGGCCGCCCTGGCGCGAATGTCGAGAATGATGGCGGCCACCCCGCCGCCTTCCCACTCGCCGACGTGCCCGAAGCTCGCCGACAAGTCGTTCGGCCCGAAGAAGATCGCCTCCAGGCCCTCCACCTCGAAGATGTTGTCGATGTCCTCCGCCGCCTGGCGGGTTTCGATCAGCGGGATGAGCAGGGTCTCCTGGTCGGCAATCCGAAGGTACTCCTGCATCCCCAGCCCCCACTTCACGGCCCGCTCGCCGCCGATTCCGCGTATCCCGCGGGGCGGATAGCGGCCAAAGCGAAACCCGCGCTCGACGTCTTCCGCGGAGCGGGGCAAGGGCAGCAGCACCCCGTGTGCACCGAGGTCGAGGGCGCGCTTTACGTACTCCTCACGAATGGCCGGGAGGCGCACGATGATGCTCGTCTCGGTCTCGCGGATCACGCGCAGGTGCTCTACCAGGTCGTTGAAGTCGAGATGGCCGTGCTCCATGTCGACCACCACCCAATCGAGCCCCAGCACCAGCGCGACTTCCGTGATGCTGGCGCATTCCATGGTGGCCCACAGCCCGAGGGTGCTGCCACCCGCCTTGAGCTTTCGCCGCAGCGGGTTCGATAGCTTCTCCTGAGACATCGGCGTGGCGGCTGGGACGGATTACGCGATGAGCTCGCTCACCACCCTGCCCGCCACGTCGGTGAGCCGGAAGGGGCGGCCGTGGTGTTGGAAGGTGAGGCGCTCGTGGTCGATGCCCATCAAGTGGAGCATGGTGGCGTGCAGGTCGTTGATGTGGACTTGGCCGTCGACCGCGTAGTAGCCGAAATCGTCGGTGGCCCCGTGTGTGATGCCGCCTTTCACCCCGCCACCCGCGAGCCACATCGTGAAGCCGTGCGGATTGTGTTCGCGCCCGGGAGCTTCCTTGGGACCGTTGTTTTGCTGCGTGTGCGGGGTGCGTCCGAATTCACCGCCCCAGAGGACGAGGGTATCTTCGAGCAATCCCCGCGCCTTGAGGTCGGTGAGCAGACCGGAAATCGGCTTGTCGGACGCGGCGCACTGCTTTGGGAGACCTCCGGCGATGTTGCCGTGGTGGTCCCACCCGCCCAGCGAGACCTGCACGAAGCGCACTCCGGCTTCGGCAAAGCGGCGGGCCAGCAGGCACTGGCGGCCGAACTGGTCGGTCTTCTTGTCGCCGATGCCATAAAGATCCTTGGTGGCCTTCGATTCACTCGCAAAGTCGACCAGCCGCGGCGTTTCGGCCTGCATGCGGAAGGCGAGTTCGAAGGACTCGATCACGCCCTCCATTTGTTGATCTTTCTTGAGGCGATCCAGCTGCCGCCGATTCATGGCTTGAATGAGGTCGATGCGCCGCCGCTGCACGTCCAGGGGTAGTCCGGAGTCGGTGAGGTGACGGATCGGCGCCTTGTCCGGTGAAGAACCGACGTGTTGGATGGCGGTGCCCTGGTGAATGGCGGGGAGAAAGGCGCTGCTGAAGTTTCGTTCACCTTCTTTTGGCAGGATCGTGATGTAGGAAGGCAGTTGCTGGTTCTCGGTCCCCAAGCCGTAAGAGAGCCACGATCCCATGGAGGGCACCACGTCGAAGAGGTTGCCGGTGTGGAGTTGCCGGATGGCGACGGGGTGGTTCGGGCTGTCGGCCTGCATCCCGCGCAGGATGCAGAGATCATCGGCGTGCTTGGCGGTGTGCGGAAGCAGCTCGCTCATGTAGAGCCCGCACTCGCCCTGGTGCTTGAATCCGGAGATCGGACCCAGGAGACGCGTGTTGTCGAGCCCGACGGTGGCTTCGGTCTTCGGCAACTCGTAGGGCAACTTCTGACCCGACCCCTTGGCAAGCTGCGGCTTGTGGTCGAAGAGGTCCATGTGGGAGGGGCCGCCCCCCATGAAGAGGAAGATGATGCGCTTGGCACGGGCCGGGAAGTGGGGTTGCCGGGGCGCCAGCGGCGAGTTGCGGTCGGCAGTCCCACTCTGCGCTGCCGCGGCCTGCTGTTGCAGCATGGCGTTCACTGCCAGCGAGCCGAAACCACAGGCGGCGGTGCGGAGGAAGTTCCGCCGGGACGGGATGTGGGAAGGAGGAAGGTCTTTCATGGGCTGAAACCGTGATTGCTCGGGATGAGTGCTTATTCGCGGAAGAGGAAGTGATTGGATCCCAGGAGGGCGTGGCACAGTTGGGCCCATGCCTCCGGCCGGGCCTTGCCCGGGTCCTTGGGAGCGAGATCCTGTGCGCAAGCGTCCAGGAAGGCCAGCGCTCCGTCGATCTCCTCCGGGTCGGCCGGCCGGCTGACAATCAGGAGGTAGAGGTAGTTGACGCGCTCGCGTTCGCCGGCCGCTCCGTCTTTCATCACGCGTTCCGCCAGCTTCTTGGCCTGTCCCTTGACGAAGGGCGAATTCATGAGGAAGAGGGCCTGCGTGGCGACGGTGGTCTGGGGGCGCGCGCCCGTGATTTCGCTGGGATGCGGGAAGTCGAAGATACTGAGGATCTCGAGTTCTCCCATGGGCCGCTCGCGTTTGAATGGCAGGTAGATCGAGCGGCGGTTCACAACGTAGTCCGGGATCTTCCCGCCCCAGTTGGCGGGGTTCACATTGCCACCCGCCCCGGAAATGTTGCCCTTCATCTCGAGCCCGAGGCTCGGCCCGCCGCGGGCCGGATCCAGTTCACCACTGGCGGCCAGCATGGCGTCCCGGATCGACTCGGCAGTCAGGCGCCGGCGCGGCATGTGCGCCAGGAGCCGGTTGTCGGGGTCGACCGCGACGGCCTTCGGGTTGTGCTCGGAGGACATTCGGTAAGTGCGCGACAGCACCATGCGGCGCACCGTTTTCTTGAGCGACCACTGATCGTCCTCCATCAGCCGGCGGGCCAGGAAGTCGAGGAGCTCGGGGTGGCTGGGTGTTTCGCCGTGCACACCGAAGTAGTCGACGGAGCGGACCAGGCCCGATCCGAAGAGATGGTGCCAGACCCGGTTGACCAGGACCCGCGACGGCAGCGGGTTTTCCGGATCGAGCAACCACTCCGCAAGCTGCAGGCGGCCGCTGCGGTCGGGCGGAATCTTGTAACTCTTGCTGACCGGGACGGCGGTGAGAAAGCCGCGCGGGACCTTCTCGCCCAGAGACTGAAAGTCGCCCCGCTGGTAGATCGGGCTGTCGGCCGGAGCGTCGACCTCGCGCACCGCGAGGGCCTGCTCGGGAGCATTCTTCCGCTGAAGTTCCGCGATCTTGGAGGCGAGGGCCTGCACCTCCTTTTCGAGTTTCACGGCCCGGGCGTGGGCCTTCTTTTCTTCCTCGCTCACCGGCTTGGCGGAGGCCAGCGATCCGGACCCTCCCCCGAAGAACTGCACCGCGAAGTCGCCCTCGCCCAGGTCCACGGCGTGGGTGTGGCTGATGCCGGCCCCCTCCCATCCCGGGACCTTGGCGGCGGCCAGGACCTTCAGATTGGTATGGGCCTGTTTGCCGGAGGACCCGGGCTGGAGCCCGTCGAAGTTTTCCTGGAAGACGACCTCGCCGCCGGTCGTGACGGCCAGATCGTCGAGTGCCCCGCCGAATCGTCCATTGCCCGGAGTGGCGCTGGTGAGGCGAAAGCGCACTTCGCCGGATCCGTCGCCAACATACGAGAACTTGCCGGGCTGCATCTTCTGCGCGTCCTTTTTCCCCGACCAGGCCCCCGGATTGTGCCGGAACCCGGCCAGCACACTGCCATCGGCCCGCAGGAGGTCGATCTGCAGGCCGTCGCTTTCGGT
>CAUZKZ010000175.1:0-10309 GCA_963580345.1 Verrucomicrobiia bacterium
GATCACGAGATTCTTTGCGAAAGCGCCGCTCCAAATCAACCGAACTCGCCAAGTCTCGCTTCAATTCGCAACCGCAGATTCCAACGCTCTGATCTCCTGAAAAGGGGGTAATTCAACAGTCTCTTAGTTTTTGAGTGAGGACAGACCAGGCCGCAGCGTCCTCGCGCACCGCGTCGATCACCAACTCGGCGGAGGTCATGTAGCGATCGAGATGTGAGGTGGCGAGGAAGAGCGTGTTCGCACTGTTAGAGAATCCACTGGTCCCGCTAAAATCCATGGGGAACTGATCCGCAGGTCGCAGATCGAGACCCACCAAGTCGCGGATGGTTCGGTTGTACTCCTCCCGCGTAAAACGGCGGGCAGGTAGATAGCCGGGATTCTTCACGAGCGAGTAGTCGAAGTGATCGATCTCCTGCGCGAGCCAGGCGCGCAAACGCAAGCGGTCTTCGTCCTTCGGCTGCGGCTTTTTCTTCGGCGGCATGTCGCCGTTCTTGATGCGCTCTGCCACATTCTCCCAGAGCAGGCGGTTCCGCACGAGAGGCTTCTGAGCCAGCGCGGATTCCAGATCGAGATCGCCTTTCGCCGTCGCGGCGTCGTGACAATCGAAGCAGTAAGACTCCAGCGCGGGCACGATGTGCTCCTCGTACTGGAAGGTCACGCCTTCCAGTTCGTTCTTCGCTTTCTCCTGCGCGGGCGGCGGAGTGTAGACCGGCCCAGCGGCCGCTTCATCCGGCTCCTCGTCCGGCTTGTCCCCCACTTCGCCTTCCAACTCCCTGAGGAATTCCCCGATCATCTCATTCACCGCGCGCCGCGGATTTTTCACCCGCCAATCCAGTTCCTCGGCCAACTCGGCCGCCTCCTCCTTCTCCCCATCCTTCACCATCCAGGCGATCTCCTGCCGGTCAATTCCATCGCGAATCTTGAGCTGCTCCTCCATGAGCGCGCGCAGCTGCTCCTCGGCGGCCTCTTCTTCGATTTTCTCCTCTTCGAACTTCCACGCCAGGAACTCGAGCTCTGATTCATTGGCCATCTGAGCCACCATCAGCTTCGCCCACGGTTCGCCATCCTCCTTGGCCTCCGCATATTCCTCCCGCATCTCGGAGACACGCTCGCTCAACTCCTCCAGGACTTCGCGATATTTCTCACGCTCCGCCTCCTCTGCGATCTTCAGGACCGTGGGTGCATGTTTTTTCAGAAAGGCAGTGTCCTCCTTTTCAAGCGCCTGAGCGTCTGTGACCGGCGCCAAAGGCACGAGCAGAAGCACAAGGATGAGCCGCAGCAAGGTCCCCTTGAAGTTTTGCGCTTCGCCAAACACGGAAGAACCATGGATGCGAAGGCCAGTCATGACAATCCCAGGAGGAAGTGTCGCCTCCCTTCCCGCTTGGCCCGCTCCCCCGGTTCAATTATTGCAGGAAATTGGTTTTTCAGGCCGGGTTTCTTGGAGGCTCTGGGGTCGGGGTCGGAGGGGGTGCAGGGGGAGGAAGGGGGCGAGATGGAGGCTTTTTTGACCTTTGAAGGGTGTCTGAGGCGGCTTGGCGGGTGAGATCAAGGGGGAAGAAGGAAAGCCGGCGGGACATCTTCTCGCTGATGAGTTTCTCGTGGAGGAGCGTCGCGATGAAGCGGTGGCGGAAAAGCTCGGCGAGGGGTTCGAGGGACTCGATCGGGAATTCATGGAAGCGGCCTTCGTGGTCGTAGAGGCCGGTGGCGGCGAGGACGTGGAGGTGGAGAGGTACCCGATAGGGCTCGGCCTACGCGTGGCGGAGGCCTTCGATGGGGTCGAGGTTGGCGGCCCGGGAGGCACACCGTAATGTCGTCGCGCACACGATTCGGAAAGCTCGCGAGTTCCTCGAACAAAACCGGGGGGCCCGACAACTTGCCAGACGCTTTGAAAAGAACCTCGATGGGCGATGAGTTCCCCTCCTCCAAGCTCCATCGTCGCATGAAGATTCAGGCCATAATATCAATATATTTGGCCTGACCCCATTTCTGACCCAGGATGAATGTCGAAACGTTAGGCCTGACCCTTTACCTGATGCGCGCGGCAGTCCGGTTTCGCAGGAAAGGAGGAGGAAACGGGCCGGGGAAAATCGCCAAAGCCGTGCTGGCGCCATTGGTGGCACAAGGAACCGATCTCGGGGGGGATGGCTGGAAGGCGAGCCCCGGCGCATTGAGAGCGGGAGGCATCTCGCGGCCGCGGGAGGAACAACCGGAAGGCCGGCCCAACCCCATCATCCGCCCCTGCGGTGCGGTAGAGGTTTTGCCCCCTTTCAATATCCGGTATTCTCCACTATAATGCCTTCAGATGGCGCGCACTCACGAGGAATTGGACCTTCGCTCCCTGGCCCTGCATTCGCGGGTGGCAGAGCGCCTTCGGGTCCAGCCCGCACTGCTCCAGATTGCCCGCGACAATCTGGAACGCTGGCGGAGTCAGGGTGATGAGGATGACCCGGCCGCTGCCGCGATCCGGGAATGGCAGGAGATCCTCGATTCCCTGTCGATTGACGAGTTGTGCAAGTATCTGGTGCGGAGGGATGAGCGAGCGACCCGCTTGCGCCAGAGTTCTCCTTTTGCGGGAATCCTGGCGCCCGCGGAGGTGTGGGAAGTCAAGCGACGCTTCAACGGTGAAAAGGCACCAGCTTGAGCACTTGATTCGGGCCGCCGGGAGCATTACCGGATGCCAGGAGATCTACATCATCGGAAGCCAGGCCATCCTCGCCACGGTTTCCAGCGGTCCGGAAGAACTGTTTCTATCCAGGGAGGCGGATGTTTTCGTTGACGAGGGAGCACACCTCTCGGACCTGATCGATGGGAGCATTGGTGAACTCTCACCATTCGATCAAACCTTCGGGTACTACGCGCATGGCGTCAGCGAGGACACCGCCACCTTGCCGTCAGGATGGAGGGAGCGCCTCGTCCGGCTGGAGAATGACAACACCGGCGGGACGGTCGGCCTCTGCCTGGAGATTCACGATTTGGCTGCCAGTAAGCTGCTGGCCGGAAGGGAAAAGGACCGCGAATTCGTTGCGGCTCTTCTCCGGGCCGAACTGATCGACCTCGCAGTGATGCGGGAGCGCATCCTGGCGCTGCCAGTCGAAGAGGCGAGGCGGCAGCAGGTCCTGGCAAGCTTGGAGCGCCTGTCTACTGGTCGTTGACGCGATTCTTACCCCTTCACCGGCGCGACCGTCCCGCCGTCCACAAACTCGGCCTTGGCGAGCGTCTGGCGCTTGTCGTCCTTGCCGTGTCTCACGTTGCCCGCCCAACGCACGACGCGGCGCACCTCCGGACGGTAGTCCCAGCGGATGTGGGCGACCGAGGGATCGGACCAGGCGAAGCTTTGGTCGGCAGCGGTGCAGACGAGCAACACGTCTTGCGGCACCCGCAGTCCTCGCCTGGCCACAACCGCCAGGGCACGGCGATCTCGACAAATCGATGTCCCAGCCGTTTTGGTTATTGGGGTCGGCGGCGGATTGCGAGTCCTGAATACAAACGTTGGGGACCCCAGAATTGGTGTCTTCACCAAGCGACCCGAGACCTTCACCAATGACTTCTTTGTGAACCTGCTGGACATGGACACAAAGTGGCAGTAATCCCCCATCTGTGAGCACTTTTTCGAGGGACGGGACCGCCAGACGGGTGAAGTCAAATGGACCGCCACTTCGGTCGATCTCGTGTTTGGTTCCAACTCGCAACTTCGAGCCATCGCGGAAACCTATGCCTCTGGCGACGCACAGCAGAAATTTGTCAATGACTTCGTGGCGGTTTGGAACAAGATAATGAATCTTGATCGCTTTGACCTTGCCGACTGATCGCACGGGAAAAAGGTTGTCCGTCAAGGCTACGGTGGCCGGGGACCTGTTCGGAGGTGTCTTCGAGCGGGACCTGGACCTAAGCCTTGGGCAATCAATCCAACCAACCATCAACACCAAACCATAGGAGAATTAACATGTCAGAGAACGCAAGCAAGTGCCCTGTTATGAGCGGAGCTCACTCCCATCCCGCGACTGGGAGCACGGCGAACCAACACTGGTGGCCGAACCTACTGAACCTGAAAATCCTCAGTCAGAACTCTCCCCTCGTCGACCCGATGGGCGAGGAGTTCAATTACGCGGAGGAGTTCAAGACGATCGACCTCGATGAACTGAAAAAGGACATCGAAGAAGTCATGACGACATCGCAGGACTGGTGGCCGGCAGACTACGGCCACTATGGGCCGCTCTTCATTCGCATGGCGTGGCACAGCGCTGGCACCTACCGCATTCACGATGGCCGCGGCGGTGCCGCCTCCGGCACCATGCGCTTTGCGCCTCTCAACAGCTGGCCCGACAACGTCAACCTCGACAAGGCGCGACGCTTGCTCTGGCCGATCAAACAGAAGTACGGGCGGACGCTCTCATGGGCCGACCTGATGGTCTTCACCGGCAACTGCGCGCTGGAGTCGATGGGATTCGAGACTTACGGTTTCGCCGGCGGGCGCGAGGACGTCTGGGAGCCCGAAGAGGAAATCTACTGGGGCCCCGAGACCGAGTGGTTGGGAGATCAGCGCTACACGGGTGACCGGGAACTCGAGAATCCACTCGGCGCCGTGCAGATGGGCCTGATCTACGTCAATCCCGAGGGGCCGAACGGCACTCCAAGTGCGGTCGCCGCCGCCAGGGACATTCGAGAGACCTTCCGTCGCATGGCGATGAACGACGAGGAGACGGTTGCGCTCATCGCGGGCGGACACACCTTTGGCAAAGCCCATGGTGCCGCCGATCCGGAGCAGTATGTCGGTCGCGAACCCGAGGGCGCCAGCACCGAGGAGCAAGGCCTCGGCTGGAAGAATACCTACGGCAGCGGCAATGCCGGTGATACGATCGGCAGCGGCCTGGAGGGCGCCTGGACCCGGACTCCGACCCAGTGGGACAACAGTTACTTCGACACCCTGTTCGGTTACGAGTGGGATCTGACGAAGAGCCCCGCCGGAGCCCAGCAATGGGTTCCAACCGATTCAGCCGCGGTGGCCACCGTGCCCGACGCCCATGATCCGGCCAAGACGCACGCCCCCATCATGTTCACGACGGACCTCGCGCTGAGGATGGATGCGGACTATGCGAAGATTTCGAAGCGCTTCCACGAGAACCCGGACGAGTTCGCGGACGCCTTCGCCAGGGCTTGGTACAAGCTGACCCACCGCGACATGGGGCCGGTCACGCGCTGTCTCGGGTCGTTGGTTCCGGCGGAGCCGCAGCTGTGGCAGGACCCCGTCCCCGAGGTCGATCACGAATTGATCGGGGAACAGGACATCGCTGGCCTCAAGGAGAAGATCCTCGCCTCCGGACTGTCCATTTCCCAACTGGTCTCGACTGCCTGGGCGTCGGCGGCAACGTTCCGGGGCACCGACAAGCGCGGCGGGGCGAACGGGGCACGCATTCGCCTCGCGCCGCAGAAGGATTGGGAGGTCAACAACCCGGCCGGACTGGGGCAAGTGCTGCAGCCCCTGGAGGAGATCCAAACGGACTTCAACAGCCCGCAGTCCGGCGGCAAGAAGGTCTCGCTCGCTGACCTCATCGTGCTGGGCGGGTGCGCAGCCGTCGAGGCGGCCGCGAAGAAGGCTGGGCACGACGTGCAGGTTCCCTTTTCGCCGGGGCGCACGGACGCGTCGCAGGAGCAAACCGACGTCGAATCCTTCGCCGTGCTCGAACCGACTGCAGACGGATTCCGCAACTACCTTGTGCCTGAACAGGTGAGATCAGCGGAGGAACTGCTGGTAGACCGGGCGCACATGCTGACACTGACCGCTCCGGAGATGACGGTGCTCGTCGGTGGCATGCGTGTCCTGAATGCAAACGTCGCGCAGTCCGAACTCGGGGTCTTCACCAAGCGGCCCGAGACGCTGAGCAATGATTTCTTCGTGAACCTGCTCGACATGAACACAAAGTGGGAGAAATCCACCAAGTGCGAGCACTTCTTTGAGGGACATGATTCCGGGACGGGCGAGCTCAAGTGGCTCGGTACCGCCGTCGACCTCGTCTTCGGATCGAACTCCCAGCTCCGAGCCGTGGCGGAAGTCTATGCATGTGACGACTCGCACGAGGCGTTTGTGCAGGACTTTGTGGCGGCGTGGGCCAAGGTCATGAATCTCGATCGCTTCGATCTTTCGGTCTGATCTCAGCCGGATTTCGCCCCGCATAACACCCGAGGTCGATCAGATTCCTTGCTTGATGGGTGCTGAGTGGCCGAGCGCCGGGACTTCTCACAGCTCTACGGATTACCGGCTTCCCTCTCCCCGCGGTAATCGCCATCATTCGAACCCTTCTGTGAATCATGCCATCGTTTACGTGTAGCCTGTCCAGTTTGCCGAGATCGGTGCTCGCTCTCGCCGCCGCGAGAGAGGGGAGGGGAATCCCCGCCCCGCTGTTTCACCGAAGAGTTTTGGCACCTGGCCTCATCGCCCTTGCCACCATCGCGCTCGGCCTGAGCGCCCTCCCCGCAGCTGCAGACAACATCATTTTCAATCGCGACATCCGCCCCATTCTCTCCGATACCTGCTTCCAGTGCCACGGTCCCGACAACGCCACGCGCAAAGCCAAGCTCCGTCTCGACCAGGAAGAGAGCGCCACCGCGGCGCGCGATGGCCACCCCGCGATCGTCCGAGGAAATCCCTCCGCCAGCGAACTCATAAAACGCATCACTCATTCCGATCCGGATGAGCGCATGCCTCCCGCCGAGTCAGGCCGCGCCCTCACCACGGCACAGATTAGCCTCCTCACGCAATGGATTCAAGAAGGCTCCCCCTGGCAAGCCCACTGGTCATTCATTCCTCCTCAGCGTCCCGAACTGCCCGAGGTCACTCGGCAGGATTGGCCCTCCAATCCCATTGACCGCTTCATCCTTCGTCGCCTGGAAAGGGAAGGCCTGCAGCCATCGCCCCCGGCTAGCAAGACGGCGCTGCTCAGGCGTGTCACCTTCGACCTCACCGGACTTCCGCCCACCATCGAAGAAATCGATGACTTCCTCGCAGACAACTCCCCGGAGGCCTACGAGATAGTGGTAGATCGTCTTCTCGTCACGCCGCGCTATGCCGAACGCATGGCGACCGAGTGGCTCGACGCCGCTCGCTACGCCGACTCCCACGGCTACAGCCTCGATCGTCGGCGCGTAATGTGGCCCTGGCGCGACTGGGTGATCCACGCCTACCACACCAACCTCCCGTTCGATCAATTCGCCACCCTCCAGATCGCCGGCGACCTCCTTCCCGACGCCACCCCTTCTCAGCAAGTCGCGACCGGTTTCAATCGCAACCATCCAATCCAAAGTGAAGGCGGCGTGATCAATGAAGAATACCGGGTCGAGACCGTGGTCGATCGCGTGGAAACCACTTCCGCGGTCTTCCTTGGTCTAACGATGGGATGCGCCCGCTGCCACGATCACAAATTCGAACCCATCACCCAAAGGGAGTTCTACAGTTTCTACGCCTTCTTCAACAACGTCCCCGAATCCGCCCATGTGGGAAACTCCGACAAGCAGGCCGACAAACCCTTCATCACCGCCCCCTCGGTTCTCCACCAAGACCAACTTGCCGATCTCAAACGCCAGATTGCAAATCTGGAAAAACAGATCGCGACGGAAAAACCCGACCCCACGAGCCAACCCGAAGAACGAGTTTGGATCGATGATGCCATTCCCCCGGGCGCCAATCCTCTCGGCAACGGCGGTGGCGCGCAAAAGTTCGAGTTCGTGTCCCAACCCGATCACCCGGTCTACAGTGGAGTGAAAGCGTCCATGCGTAGTTGCAGTGGTCGGGGCCAACACTTGATCCAAAATGCCAATCCTGCCTTTGACGTCGGCTCCAACGCCAAACTCTTCACCTACGTCTATCTCGATCCCAAGAATCCGCCGAAGGAAATCATGCTGCAGTGGCACGAAGGCGACAGCTGGAATCATCGCGTCTTTTGGGGTGAGAACCTCATCCCATGGGGCCAGGAAAACTCGCCTGAGCGAAGACACATGGGGCCCCTTCCCGAGGTCGGGAAATGGGTTCGCTTGGAGATCAACGCCCAGGATGTCGGCCTCAAGCCCGGCCACAAGTTGACCGGATGGGCCTTCACCCAGTTCGACGGCACCGTCTACTGGGACAAAGCCGGGATCTCCAGCATCACGCCATCCCCCGCACGAGCCCGTCTGGCCGAGCTCAAAGCCGCCGAGGGTGAGCTCATGAAATCAGCCCCCACCGTCATGGTCATGGCCGAGATGATTCCGGCCCGCAAGACCTTCGTCCTCACTCGCGGTCAATACGATCAACCCACAAAGATCGAAATGAACCCGGCTCTTCCTTCCGCCCTCGGCAAACTTCCGGAGGGACTCCCCGCCAATCGGCTTGCCCTCGCCCGCTGGATGACCAGTGCCGCTAACCCGCTCACGGCGCGCGTCACGGTCAACCGGTACTGGCAGATGTATTTCGGCACCGGCCTCGTGAAATCCGCGGAAGACTTCGGAGCACAGGGTCAGTGGCCCAGCCATCCAGACCTGCTCGACTGGCTCGCCACCGAGTTCGTGCGCACGGGGTGGAACGTCAAGGAGATGCAGAAGTTCATCGTGACTTCCGCCACCTACCGGCAATCCGCCCGGGCAACCCCGGCCCTCCTGGAACGCGATCCCGACAACCGTCTCCTCGCCCGCGGACCACGCTTCCGGCTTCCCGCCGAAATGATTCGCGATCACGCCCTCGCCACCAGCGGTCTGCTCGTGGAACAACTGGGCGGCGAAAGCGTGCGTCCTTATCAACCTCCGGGTCTCTGGGACGACGTGGTCTACTCCAATGTCCCGCGCTTCCAACAGGATCACGGAGAAAAACTCTATCGGCGCAGCCTCTACATCTATTGGAAGCGATCGGTGCCTCCCCCGGCCCTGCAGGTCTTCGACGCCCCGTCCCGCGAAGCCTGTGTCCTGACCCGTTCCCGCTCCAACACCCCGCTCGGCGCCCTCGTCCTCATGAACGATCCCGCCTTTGTCGAGGCAGCGCGCAAACTCGCCGAACGCATCGTGCGCCAGGGAGGCGATTCCGAACAGGCCCGCCTGCACTACGCCTTCCGGCTCGTCACCGCCCGCCTGCCGCAGCCTCATGAACTGGAACTCCTTTCCGGATCCCTCGCCGCCTTCCTCGAGCACTATCGCAGACACCAGGACGCCGCCCGCGCCCTCATGAAGGTCGGCGAATCTCCGTATGACGATTCGTTGGATCTGAGCCAGGTCGCCGCCTACACCGCCATCGCGAACGCTCTGTTGGGCTCCGATGAATCTATCACGAAGTAACCCCCTCGACCATGGACACCTCTGATCCCTTCGCGCCAACCCGACGCCAGTTCCTTGGCCGCTCCGCCACCGGCATCGGTTCGATCGCCCTCGCTTCCGTCCTCAACGAAAACCTCTTCGGCGGAATCCCCAGCGCTTCGCCTTCCTCTCTCGCGCAATCCTTCCCGAACTTCGCGCCCAAAGCCAAACGGGTGATTTACCTCTTCCAAAGCGGAGCTCCCTCTCAGTTCGAACTGCTCGATCACAAACCGAAACTCGAAGAACTTCACGGCACTAACCTCGGCGCCGACTTCTTCAAAGGGCAACGCCTCACCGGCATGACCTCCGGCCAGGGCGAAAAGCGGGTGTGCAAATCGATCTACAAGTTCAGCCGGCACGGACAAAGCGGGAACGAACTCAGTGAACTGCTTCCCCACCTCGCCAAGGTGGCCGACGACCTGTGCATCGTCCGCTCCATGCAAACCCAGGCCATCAACCACGATCCGGCCATCACCTTCTTCCAAACCGGGTTCCAGCAGGCCGGCCGTCCCAGCATCGGCGCCTGGCTTAGTTACGGCCTCGGCAGCACCAACCGAAATCTGCCCTCCTACGTCGTGATGGTGTCCCACGGGAGCGCTAAACGGGATTCCCAGGCTCTCTATGGGCGCCTCTGGGGGAGTGGCTTCCTGCCCTCCTCCCACCAGGGCGTCAAATTCCGATCTTCCGGCGACCCCGTCCTCTACCTCTCGAACCCGCAAGGAATTGATTCCGAACAACGCCGCAAGATTCTCGATCTCAAGAGCGCGCTCAATCAGGCTCATTACGACGAACTCGGAGATCCCGAAACGATCACTCGCATCAAGCAGGCCGAACTCGCCTACCGGATGCAACTATCGGTCCCGGAACTGATGGACACCTCGCAGGAACCGGAGAGCACCTTTCAACTCTACGGTGAGACTGCTCGCAAGCCCGGCACCTACGCCGCCAATTGCCTTCTCGCCCGCCGCCTGGCTGAACGGGGCGTTCGCTTCATCCA
>CAUZKZ010000176.1:0-10241 GCA_963580345.1 Verrucomicrobiia bacterium
CAGCAAGGGGAGTTTGGGCCCGCCTGCCCGCCCCTCCTGGACTTAAAACCGGAGCGTGGCCCGGCCCGGGTCCCTGGCGCACTACCCCGAGGATTTTTGCCGCGAGGCCTGTGGAGTGGCGGCCCGGAAGGAGCGGTCTGGTTGGCCGCTCTGGCGGTTACTTCGGCGGGAGGCCTTCGGGATTGGGCTGGACCGGCGGTGGCTTGAGGCTGGCCTTGCGTTTTTGTTTCCAGATCACTTCGCCGGCGGTGTTCATCACGGCCCTGTCGTGCAGGCCTTCGAGGCTGACGTCGGCGAAGCCGTTGCGGAAGCGCTCGGCGGAGCTGTATTTCACGTCCACCACGGGTCTTCCGTCGCGCGCGATGAAGCCGGCCTTTCGGGTCTTGCTGTTGCGCACCTTGGCCAGGCCGTTGAAGAAGCCCTCGTCCACGTAGATCTCGTTGGGCAGGTCGGCCAGGTGTTCGCCGGTGGAGCGCCGGAGAATGGCGTACCTGGTGAGTTTTTTGTCACGCGTCACCCGCCGCCCGACGATGGCGTCGTTTTCGGACCTGGCGTGCCGGTCTTCGATGTGCCAGCCCTCTTCGCGGGTCAGGACCCATTTGCCGTCGAGTCCGAGGAGCTGGCCGTCCACCACGGCGGTGCCATTGATGAACGGACCCACGCGGGAAAAGGGCCCCGCCGCCACGTTCTCCCCACCGGTGTCGATGATCTTCCACTTGCTGCCCGACTTGTTGAGGGCGACCGCGGCGCGGCCTTCGGAAAAGTCCTGCACCTCGAGTTTCTGCGCGGTGAGAATCTCCTCTCCCGTGGGATCGATCAGGGTCCAGTTGCCCTTGAAGCCGGCGCGTGGCCGGTCGCCGCTCTCGAGGTTCACCCAGGCCCGCTCGGAATTGAAGGACCGGGCCCCCGCAAACCTCTTGCGCATGATCGATTTGCCGTTCTGGCCGAGATACGCAAATGAGGCCTCGTCGCCCAGTCCCACCTGCGCAATGAAGATGGGCGCGTCCGACCCCGCCTGCAGCTTGGTGATGAGCTCGGTCCGCAAACCGAAAAGTGTGGTCCCCTTCGTGTCGATCAACCCGTAGTGCGGGCCTTGCACCACGCAGTACTTTCCGAGCCCGGCCGCGAATCCGCCGCGATCGATGGACTTGAAGTTGCTCTTGAAGGCGCGCTTGCCGGTGTAGTCGATGAAGTAGGTCTCGTTGGTCCCCTGCTCATCGTTCCACTCCGTCACGCTGTGGAGCGGCCGGTCCGGCAATTCGACCGGCGCGAGGGTTCCGGAGGCGTGCTTGGCGATGAACTCGCGGTCCGCCTCGCTGAGGCGCTCCAGCGGCACCTGGACGACCTTGCCGGTTCCGAGGCGAAGAGTGGCCCGCTCGCCCTGCAGGTCGATGAACTCGGCCTTGAGCTTGCGCCCCTTGACGTCCGTGAATTCGCGCAGTTCCGCCTGGACTGGAGCGAGGCCGAGCACCACCGCGAGCACCATTCCGAGCCGACGAATTCCCAACCGTTTCATGCTTTCATAGCAGGCCATGCAGCCCCCGGAGGCAAGAATATCCGCCTGTGCCCCCGCCGGGCGCGTCCCCTCACCCGCCCAACCGCTCCACCATCAGCCAAAAGCCCAGCGCCGCAATCACGAGGGAGACCGGCATCACGATCCGCGCCCGGTAGCGTTCCCATTCCCGCCACTTGAAGGTCAGCAGCAAGACTGCCGCGATGGCGGCCACCTGGGCGAACTCGACTCCGAGAGTGAACTCCGCGAGGCGCAGGCCACCCGGCGCAGATTGGGGATGGTGGTCGAGAAAGTCGGCCCCAAGACCGAATCCGTGTGCCAGGCCGAAGACGAAGATCATCGCGAGGCGCCACCGGAACTTGGTGGGCCGCATGACATTGTCGACCGCCACGCACACGAGGCTCGCTGCAATGAGGGGTTCCACCGTCGAAGCCGGCGCCGCAAGAAACCCGCCGGACACGATGACGAGGGTTAAGACGTGTGCGAGGGTGAACGCCGCGGCTTGCCGCAGGAGGCGCCCGGCGTTCCAGCTCAGAAGCGCGAAACCCACGATAAAGAGAAGATGATCCCAGCCACGGGGAAGCACGGCGGCAAAGCCTTCCACCAGCGATGACCGGGAAGATCCCCCGCCCTCTTCCACCTCTTGGGATCCGGCACCGCCCCTGAACTCGAGCCAGTAACTGGTCTCACCTGGAAAGAGGGCCTGCACTCGCTTGACCGGTTCCCCCCCAATCTCATTGAGAAACATGACGGTGAGAAACCCGGCCTTGCGAGCGTGAATACGATACGCCCGCGCTCCCGCCGGAAGGTCGATCACGCTCTCCGCCACAATCACCACGACGTCCTCCGCCTGCTCGAATTCCACCCCGTCCTTCAGCTCGAACCGCATCGTGAATTCCGGCTCGACCCGGCCCCCGGGATCGAACTCGAAAATGATGTGCTCCGGAATGAATCGGCGGGCCTGCTTCCGCCACACTTCCTTCGCATTATCTGATAAGTTGGCAAACGCCCTCGCGTAGGTGTATGGCTCCTGTTCCGGATCCTCCGCGAAACAGCGCGGATCGATTTCCACCCCGATCCGCACCGAACCCGGCAGATCAAAGCCGGTACGCACCGGGACAACGGGGGTGGGGTGTGCCTCCGCCAGGCTGCTCAAAAGGAGGCTACCCAGTGCCCCGGCGATCCCACGAGTCCGGCTCACAAACGCAAAATTTCCCTTGTGCATGGACTCCCTTCGGCGCAGCTTTTTTTTAGATGGGTCGAAGATCTTCTTCTTCCCGTTCAAACCACACCAAACTAACTCGAGAAACCAAACAGAATCCTCAGGAAAATGAAAACTATTATCGCTATCATCGCCTCGCTTGCCGTGTTCGCCGGAGCGGCCTACGCCGGCTGCGGAAAGAATGTCACCGCCAAAGGCAAAGCCAAGTTCAACAAGGAAACCAAGATCCTTACCGTCGATCCCAAGCCCGCCAAAGCCAAGAAGCCTCTCAAGGTCTCCGCAAAGACGAAGGTCACTGGCAAAGACGGCAAAGTGGCCAAGCTCGAAGACCTCCTCGGTGGGGATGCCCCAGTTTACGTCGTCTTTGAGCACGCCGACGTGAAGCTGATTTCCGCTACCAAGCCCAAGGAAGAGAAGAAGGAGAAGAAGTAATCTTCCCGCCAATCAGCAAACTTCTGCAATGCAGGGCCCGGGAATTCCCCGGGCTCTTTTGTTGAGGGGACCTTCCCGAAGCTGCACTCAATCGCCCAGCAGCAGCTTACCCAGCGCCTCCATCCCGGTCATCCCTTCCTCGATTCCCAGCGCCCGCGCCGGCTCGCTGGCGGCCACAATTTTCGCCTCGTAAAGGTCCTCCGGTTCGAAGAGCGGCTTTTCCGGGGTGCCCTTCGCGATCGCGAAGGCCATGCCGAACTCGTTGGCACAGGCGATGTCGTAGACGCCACAGCCGACCAGGCCGCGCGAGGTCTGGATTGCGCAGTACTGGCCGCCGTCCCAGCGGTAGCTGACGCCGATCGCTTTGCCGTGCGGCGTCTCGAGGACGCGGTGGGCGGCGTGGGGGAGAGCTGGTTCTATGGACATCGTGTTTCCGGCGTCAGAGCCGTTCGGGCTCCTGCGAAAGTTCGGCGAGACGGCTCAGCAACATTCCGGCGCCCCCACCGTCCACTACCCGGTGATCGAAGGTCAGGATCAGGTCCGCCTCCGTCATGGGAACAAACTCCTTGCTCTCGTCGTTCCAGATCGGCTTTTTGACCCCCGCCCCGATCCCCAGGATCAGGGTCTCGCTCGGCAGCGGGATGGGTGTCCCCCACTTCAGGCCGAAGGTCCCGAAGTTTGTAACGGTCGCGATTCCACCGCCGATGTTCTCCTCGGGAACGCGGCGCTCTCGGGCCTTGCTCACCAGTTCGAGGTACTCTTCCATCAGTTCCTCCACGGTGCGGCTGTCCACGTTTCGCAGGACCGGGACCAGGACCCCGTCCTCGACCTGGACCGCCACCCCGATATCGAAGGCGCGGGGATGCACGATGTGTTCCCCGATCAGGTAGCCCGCCGTGGCGGGATCCTCCGCGAGGGCTTTTCCGAAGGCCCGCAGCAGAAAGATCGTGAGAGGCGGCTTGGGATCGAGACTGCGACGGTAATCGAGAAGAGGATCGAGCCGCACCGGGCGCCCCACCGAGGCGAGGGGCCGCGTGCAGCTCCGTCGCATGGAGTCCGCGACCGACAGCCGCATCGGGGACGCCTGGCTATGCGGCCAGGTCTCGATGTACTCCAGGAACTGCTCGAGATCTTCCACCGTCACCCGGCCTCCGGCGCCGCTCCCGACGATGGCGGATATGTCCGCGGCGCGCAGGCCCAGCTCATCCATACGGGCTTTCATGCGGGGCGAGAGGTAATGGGCGCCCTTCACGCCGGCCGGGACCGCGAGTCCGAGAATGCTGGGCTCCACCTTGCGAGGCTCGCGGGCCCCGCCCTCCGGAGTGGCAAAGTGGGCCCGCGGCTCCAGCGCCCCCTCGCCGCTGGCCTGCCGGTTCGGTTCCGGGCCGCCTTTCTCGACCTGGACCCCGGTGCGGGCCAGCTCCTCATCCGTCACCTCGAGCAAGCCCAGGACCGTCCCGACCGGGTAACTGATGCCCTCCTTCGCGATGATTTCCCGCACCGTCCCGGCGCACAAGGTGGTGACATCCATGGTGGCCTTGTTGGTCTCCACCTCGATCACTTCCTGGTCGGCTTCCACCGCGTCGCCCTGCGCGACGTTCAAGCGCACGATGGTGGCCTCCGCGATCGACTCGCCGAGTTGCGGCATCAGGATGGGAACTTCCGGCATGGCGTTGGTTTGTTAGAGACGAAGGAGGTTGCGAATCGCAGCCGAAATGGACGCGAGGGTGGGACGGTGCGCCTCCCAGAGATTGGGGTGGTACGGCACGGGCGTGTCGCGCGCATTCAAGCGCTGCGGCGGAGCATCGAGAAGGTGAAACCCTTCGCTGGCCACGCGGGAAACGACTTCCGCCGTGACCCCGCCCCACGGATAGGCTTCTCCCACCGCCAGGAGGCGGCCGGTGCGGGCCACGGACGCGATCACCGTGTCCGTGTCCAGGGGCTTCACGCTCCGCAGATCCACCACCTCGATTTCCCATCCTTCCTCCGCGAGAGACTCCGCGGCGTGCAGCGCTTCGTGGACCATGGCGCTGTAGGCCACCACTGTAGCGTGTTTCCCGGCCCGCACGATGCGCGCCTGCCCGATCGGAAGCGCCTCACCCTTGAAGCTGTCCGCCTTCAGCCAACGGTAGAGAAATTTGTGTTCGCAGTAGAGGACCGGGTCGTCCAGCGCCACCGAGGCGACCAGCATGGCGTAGGCATCGGCCACGGTGGCCGGCGTCACGATCACAAGCCCGGGGTACTGGGCGTAGACACCTTCCATCATCTGGCTGTGAAAGGGACCCGAACCGGGGGTGCCCCCGCAGGGAAGACGCACCGTGATCGGAATCGGAATGCCGGTGCGAAAATAGTGCGCCCCGGCCTGGTTCACGATCTGGTTGAACCCGACCGACGAAAAATCCGCGAACTGCATCTCGATGATGGGCCGCATCCCCTCGATCGCGGCTCCCACTGCGAGACCGACCATGGCATCTTCGCTGATGGGGGCATCGAGAACGCGGTCGGGATACTTCTTCTTCAGCCCCTGGGTTGCCTTGAAGGCGCCGCCGAACACACCCACGTCCTGGCCGTACACAAAGACGCGATCATCCTGCGCCATCACGTCGTGATGCGCTTCGCGGATGGCATCGATGTATGTGACTTCTCCCATCTCTTCCTTATTGCTGGTCGCCAAGCCCCGGCGTGGCGAAGACGTTCCAATCGGCCCGATAGGGATCGGGAGCCGGCTCCTGCTGGGCGGTGGCCACCGCCGCTTGCACCTTTTCGGCGGCTGTTTTCTTCCAATCCGCGATCTCGGCGACGCTCAGGAATCCCCCCTGCACCAGTTGCTCTTCCGCCACTGTCATGCAATCCCGCCCCAGCTTCGACTTTTTCAGCTCTTCCGGCACGTAGAAGGCGTCGTCGTGCTCGCCGTGGCCGCTCAGGCGCAGCATGCTGGCCACCACCAACTGCGGTCCACGCCCGTCCCGCGCCCGCTGCACGGCCTCCGAGGTCACCTTGAGCGAATCCAGGAGATCGGTGCCGTCCGATTCGGCCCCTTCCACTCCGTACCCGATGGCGCGATCGACCAGGTTCTTGCAGGCGAATTGCCGGTCGGTCGGAGTGGAGTAGGCGAACTGGTTGTTGGCGAGGATCACGACGAGCGGCAGCTTTTCCACCGCGGCGAGATTGAGCGCTTCGTGGAAGGCTCCGGTCGAACTGGCACCATCCCCGACGCTCGCGGCGCCCACCACGCCCTTGAGGGTCCCTTTCATTCGCCGGGCCAGCAACATGCCCGCCACCACCGAGATCATCGATCCCAGGTGGCTGATCATGGCCGGATAGCCCTCGGCGGGACGCCCGCGGTGGACATTGCCGTCCTTCCCGTGCATCGGTCCCGTCGCGGCCCCGAGGTAGGTTCGGGTCGCATCCAGGATCGGTTCGCCGAAGGCGGTCCGCCCCGCCTGGTCGCGAATCAGGGCCGCGAATATGTCCCGGCCCCACTCCAGGCAGGACCCGATCGAAGCGCTGACGGCCTCCTGGCCGGGGCCGATATAGACTCCCCCCACGATCTTCCCCGCCTTGTAAAGGCTGGCCAGCTTGGACTCCAGGGTCCGCGCCGTCACCATGGCCTGAAAAGTGCGGCGAACGTGGTCTTCCCAGGATTCGGTCATGCTCGCCGCTTCTGCGCTTTCCGTTTCCACCTGGGGCACGGCGGCACTTTACAGGCCGCCCCCGCCCCTTCGCAACCGCGGATGAGGGAAGATCGCGGGGGATTGTGAATTGATTCCCTGCCGTGGAGACAGATTCCCGTTGCATGGCCCCCGCCTTCACCCCATAAACCGCCCGGATTTTCCGCAATGCACCCGCCCACCCTCCTCGTCCTCGCCGCTGGAATGGGCAGCCGCTACGGCGGACTGAAGCAGATCGAGCCGATGGGTCCGGGTGGGGAAACCATCCTCGACTACTCCGTCTTCGACGCCCTTCGCAGCGGGTTCGGCAAGGTCGTCTTCGTGATCCGCGAGGAATTCGAGGCGCAGTTTCGTGAATCGGTCGGCTCCAAATTTGCGGACCGCATCGAGGTCGACTACGCCTTCCAGCGCCTCGACGACATTCCCGAAGGCTTTTCCGTTCCCGCCGGACGCACCAAGCCGTGGGGCACCGCGCACGCCATCTACGCCGCCCGTCACGCCGTGAAGGAGCCCTTCGCAGTCGTCAACGCCGACGATTTCTACGGGCGCGACGCCTATCACACCGCCGCTGAGTTTCTCGGCAAGAACCGGTCCGATCCCACGTGCTACTGCATGGTCGGTTACTACCTGAAGAACACTCTCTCCGAGCACGGCGGAGTGAATCGCGGCATTACCACGCACTCCGATGGCTTCCTGCAGGACGTGGAAGAAGTCGTCGAGATCAGGCGCTGGGGGGATGGCCTCGCGCGCGGAATCTCCGTGACCGGCGAGGAGCACATCATGCAGGAGGATGTCATCGTCTCCATGAACTTCTGGGGCTTCACCTCTCACTTTTTCATGGAACTCGAGTCCCTCTTCACCGCCTTTCTCGAAAGCCGCGACGACCACTCCACCGGCGAGTGCTACATTCCCACCGTGGTCGACGATCTCGTTACGGCGGGCCGGGCCACCTGCCAGGTGCTCGCCACCACCGGCTCCTGGTTTGGCGTCACCTACCCCGCCGACAAACCCGTCGTGGTCGAATCCATCAAGGGCCTGGTCGAGGCAGGGGCCTATCCGCGGTGCCTCGCCTGACACCGCTTCCCCCAATCCGCAGATGCTCCGTATCCTGGTTGGAACCGGTCCCGGTCGAGGGCGGGCGCTTCAGCGCCGCACTCCGGCTTACATCTCCACGTAGGTCGGCACCTCGGTGGAGCCGCCGCGCAGGGCGCCGGTCCGATCCGTTCCGTCCATCACTCCGCGATCGCTCGCGTTCGGCGCACCGAGGGATGCCACTTCGTAGACTGTCAGGCGGCGGCCCTTCCCGCCTTCCGCCACGCTGCGCTTGATTCGCGAGCCCAGCAACTGCTCCATCATCTGGATCTCCATGCGCACCGCATTCGGATACTCCTCGTAAACCGGCGTCATGGTGTGGTGAAACTCCTCGATCCGCAGCCCGTTCCGGGGGTCGTAGGTGCACCTGCTGAAGCAGCCTTCCGCATCGCGAAGTTCCGCCAGTCGGGTGGCTTTTTCGGCCAGCGATCCCGCCGAAGTGAGCTTCGCCCCCCAGCGTTCGCGCTGCTCCTCGAAATGGTGAAACAGCATCTTCTCCGGGGCCGATTCCCCGTAGAGCTTCCTCACCCCTTCCAGGAGATTGAGGGTGAGGGTCGGGCCGGCCTGCGGGAAAAGCGCCTCGCAGGCCTCCGTGAGCCGGTAGAGTTTCTCGGGACGGCCCACCTGGGTGCGGGGCACCCGCCAGGTCTTCAAATACCCCTTCTTCTCCAGATTCACGCAGTGCTGCTTCACCCCCATGTAGCTCATCTTGAGCTCTTTCGCCAACTCCGAGACGGCCATCCCGTCCGAGCGTTTCAGGGCTTCAAGGATCTCCGCGTAGGTCGGACGGGCAATATCACGCAAGGCTTGTGAAAACATTTTTAAAACTTTGGCCTCAGACAGTTAAGATGCCTTGACTATAAAGTTTTCCGGCTTTTTGTCAACCCGCTTTTGACAAGACTGCGCACTCCCCTAGATTCGACGGACCTTTCCGATGGCCTCCTTTGACTACGACGCGGAGATCGCGTTCACCTCCCCCGCACCGGGATACTGGGCCGCCCACGATCTTTCCCCCGGGATCTGGAGCGATCACAAGTGGCAGCTCAAGAATCGGGTCCGGACCCTGGAGCAGATCGAATCGCACCTCACTCTGTGCGAGGAGGAGCGGGCCGGGATCCTCCTAACCGGCACCAAGCTGGCGGCGGCCGTGACCCCGCACTACTTCAATCTCCTGGAGGCCGACAATCCGGACTGCCCGGTGCGCCGCCAGGTCATCCCGCGCCTCGAGGAGACCTGCGACGACCCCCGCGAGATGACCGATCCATGCGGGGAAGACAGCCACATGCCTGTGCCGGGCCTGGTGCACCGCTATCCGGACCGGGTCCTCTTCCTGGTCACGGACCGCTGTGCCTCCTATTGCCGCTATTGCACGCGATCCCGGGTGGTTTCCGGCGTCGGCGACCAGCATCTCGAGACGCAGTGGGAAGCGGCCTTCGAGTATCTCGAGAACACGCCGCAGGTGCGGGATGTCCTGCTCTCCGGCGGGGATCCTCTTCTGCTCTCCGACCGGCGGCTCGAGAAGATCCTCTCCCGGCTGCGAAGCATCGAGCACATCCAGTTCGTGCGCATCGGCAGCCGCATCCCGGTCTTTCTCCCCCAGCGGGTCACTCCGGCCTTGTGCGAGATGCTGCGCAAATATCATCCCCTGTTTATTTCCATCCACACCAATCACCCCCGCGAACTCACCGCCGAAGTCCGCGATGCCTTGGGCCGCCTTGCGGACGCGGGCATTCCCCTCGGGAACCAGTCCGTCTTGCTGAAAGGGGTGAATGACGAGGTGGTGATCCAGCGCGCCCTGGTTCACAAGCTCCTCCTCTGCCGCGTGAAGCCCTACTATCTCTACCAGTGCGATCTCATCAAGGGCTCCGCGCATCTCCGCACCCCGATCCGCAAAGGGCTCGAGATCATCGAGGGCCTGCGGGGCCATACCACCGGCTACGCCATTCCTCAGTTCGTGATCGATGCTCCGGGGGGCGGCGGTAAAATCCCTCTCAACCCGAACTACGTGCTGCACAGCAACGACGAGGAAACCCTCCTGCGCAACTACGAGGGGAAGGAGTATCTCTACCCCGAAACGCAGGGACAGGAGCAGTTTATCCTGTGAGAGGCTGGATCACGGGCCCCCCCGGCCAGCGCTCGGATCGGCTTCGGCCCGGAGGATTTCCTTGATTCCGGCGTGCGCTCGCCAGGGCGATTGGCTGGTTAGGTCGTGAATGGGCATGCCGTGCGGAGTAGGGCGAGGGCTTTGCCGGGATAGCTGGCGTAGTGGTCCAGCGCAGCATTGAGCGACTCAAACTCATCCAGCGGGATC
>CAUZKZ010000177.1:0-10217 GCA_963580345.1 Verrucomicrobiia bacterium
GTGTCCGCGTGTCCGCGTGTCCGCGTGTCGGCGTGTCGGCGTGTCGGCGTGTCGGCGTGTCGGCGTGTCCGTCGAAAAACCAGGATTGAGGCCTTTGCGGGAACAAACTTCTAGCCGATAGTGGTTGCGATGTTCGCCCCTGGGATACGAAGAAGCGACGGTGGCCGCGTGTGGCAGGCGGGGCGGGCGCCGGGCCGGCGACTTATTCCCAGCTTTCTCGCTCTCCTTTTCGCGCCGGCGGGCTTTGCGGAACTTCCCACCGCCGTCGACGACGGCTTCGAAATGCGCCTGGGGGGGAAGGCGCGGGTGCGGGTGCTCGATAACGATGGAGGCGATGTCGACCCATCCACAGTGCAAGTGACCAGATTTCCGGCGCATGGGACGGTCCAGGTCCAGCCCGAGGGGTTCCTCCTCTACGAGCACACGGCGGGCAGCCCGACCGGCGATTCGCTGCGTTATCGCGTCGAGGGCACCACTCCGGGCGAGTTTGCGGAGGCGGAGGTGACCGTCACCTTCACCCCCGCATTTCGCTTCCCATCCGACTTTTCGCGTCTGCCGTCCGGCCCGCCCACCACGACCTTCGTGCTGGTGGATGCCTTCCCGGGCATCAGTTTCGCCCTTCCCCACGACGTTGCGAACATCCCGGGGACGAACGGGATCCTCGTCACGGAAGCCGAGGGTCGGGTGCAAATCATCCCGGACACCACCGCCCCGGTGAAAGCGCTGTTTCTCGATATCACGGATCGCGCCCACACCACCAGCCTGGAGCAGGCTCTGAAGGGAATCGCGGTTCATCCCGACTGGCCGGGCCGACCGTACATCTATGTCACCTACAACACGGATCCGGCCGACGGACTCGACACCGCCTCGCGCCTTTCCCGATTTACCACCACCACGACGCCTCCGCTCACCGCCGATCCGGCATCGGAACTGATCTTGATCGACCAGGACATGGACAACGACCCGGCCAACAACCACACCATCGGCACTCCCGCCTTCGGGGCCGACGGGGACCTCTACGTCAGCTTTGGCGACGAGGATGTCGGGCAGAGGGACGGCGGGAACAACTCGCAGCACGTCGACCGCAACCTCTGGTCGTGCCTGATCCGCATCGATGTCGATTGCAAACCGGGCAACCTCGACCCGAATCCCGACCCGGCTTTCCTCGACCCGGACTCCGAAGCACCGTGGAGCCTTGCGGCCGACCAGACCAACGACGGTGATCTGCACGTTCCGCGAACGGGGGGTGGGACCGGCGGCCCGGCCCACTACAAAATTCCGGTCGATAATCCCTTCGTCCACACCAGTCTGGGCGGTTCGTGGGACGGCGTCTTCAATGGCAGGTCGGTGGCGGGGGGCGGCGGGTTGCGCCCGCTCATGTTGGACGAAGTCCGCACCGAGATCTATGCGGTGGGATTGCGGAACCCGTGGCAGCACACACCCGAGGACGACGACGAAGACGGCACGGTGGATTTCGTCGCGGTCGGCGACGTGGGACGGGAAGCGCGGGAAAGAATCCATTTCCTCGAGAAGGGGGGCAATGCCCGCTGGGCCTGGCGGGAGGGGACGCGACCGGGAGTAAGGAACGGACAGAACCTCAACGGCACTCTCCTGTCCACCATCACCAATCCGGCCGGCCCCCTCTGGGAGTACCCGCACGGCGGCGGGGCGCTCCAGGGCGATTCCGTGATCGGCGGGTTCATTTATCGTGGCGACGTTTACCCGTCATTGACCGGGAAGTATATTTTCGCCGACTACGACTCCGGGAACATCTGGAGCCTGGAGCGCACCGGGGGCGCGCCGCGCATCGAGCGTCTCGCCGGGGAGACCCGCATCACGGCCCTGGGCAGCGACCCTGCCACCGACGAGATCCTGTTTGTCGATCGCGACGACGGCATGATTCGCAGGCTCGTCTTCGGCGCCGATGAACCGGGCTTTCCCGCCACCCTCTCCGCCACGAACTTCTTTGCCGATCTTGCCGACCTCAGTCCGAATCCGGGGAGCGTCCCTTACGAGATCAACCTGCGCTTCTGGTCCGACTGGGCCGGAAAGCGCCGCTGGTTCCTCCTCAAGAACACGACGGATCTCCTCGGGTACTCTGATACCGATCACTGGAGCTACCCGGCGGGAATGGTCTTCGCGAAGCTCTTCGACCTCGAGTTGCAACGCGGAAACCCGGCCTCCAGTCGCCGCCTCGAAACGCGCTTTCTCGTGATCAGTGCCACGGGTTCCTACGGTGTCACCTACCGCTGGGATCATATCACGGACGGCCAGCCCCAGACCGAGGCCTCCCTGGTCGGATTCGATGGCGAGGACCTGGTTCTCACTGTCGACGATGACAACAATGCGGCGACTCCAGGCATCCGGCAGACCTGGCATTTTCCGTCCCGCACGGAATGCGTGAATTGCCACAACGCCGCGGCCGGGCGGGCGCTCTCCTTCAACACCCGCCAGCTGAACAGGATGGGCACCCTCCTCGGCGTGGCGGGCAACAATCTGACCAACCTGCACACGGCTGGATACCTCGACCGGGATCCCGGCCCCCCGGCGCTCGTGCCCCGTCATGTGCGTCCCGACGAGACGAAGTACTCGCTCGAAGCGCGTCTGCGTTCCTGGCTGGATGTGAACTGCGGCTATTGTCACCGCGGCGCGACGGGCACAGCTCCTCCTTCGTGGGACGGACGGCTTCACCTCACGCTGCGCGAGACCGGCCTGATCGGCGGTGCGCCCTCTGCTCCGCCCCTGGAACCCGGTCACCGCCTCATCGTGCCCGGCAGTGTCGAGGAATCGATTCTCAAGCACCGCATGGCCGCGAGTGGAGGCTACAGCCGCATGCCGCCACTCGCTACCAGCGTCATCGACGCGGAGGCGGTGGAACTCCTGACGCGATTCATCGAACAGGAAGCGACCGCTCTGACGAGTGAGGAGGCGTGGAGGGAACATCACTTTGGCGACCTCCTCTCGGCTCCCGGCGACCCGGACGCCGATCCCGATCGCGACGGCAAGTCCAATCGCTGGGAACGGCTCACCAACACGAATCCGAACGCGGCCGGCGATTTCTGGACGCCCCGGTTCACCGCCGACCAGGCCGGGCCGAGGGTTGAATTCCGCGGGCTGGGAAACCGGCGAGTGGTGATCTGGCGGTCCACCAACCTGGTGGATTGGTTTCGCTGGGAAGTCGACTGCAATGACGGCACCCCGCTGAATCCGGCCCGACTCCACACCTACGGGGAGGAGTTTCGGGATGCCGAGGCCTTCTTCCGGGTGGAGATCGAGGAGAACTGAGGGCGAGGCCGATGAAGGAACCGCCGCTCGCGCCCGTAATGTCGGGGCCGGCGACCGAAACCGACGATGAAGAACACGGAACAATTTGTAACCACCGCGTGCGCCCTGGTTTTGACGGCCTCTCCCGGGGCGCTTGCCGGGGATTGGGCGGAATGGGGGGGCGGTCCGAGCAAGAACATGGTCGCGAATGAAACGGGATTGCCGGTGGAGATCTCGGGAGGCGAGCAGCAGGAGAACTCGAAAGACATCGATCCAGCCACCGCGAAGAACTGCAGGTGGGTCGTGACGCTTGGTTCCGAAGCATACGGGACGCCCACCATCGCGAAAGGCAGGGTGATTGTCGGGACCAACAACGAGTCGCCGCGAAACGAGAAGATCGCCGGCGACCGGGGCGTCGTGATGGCGTTCGACGAAAAGTCCGGCGAGTTCCAGTGGCAGCTCACGGTGCCGAAGCTTCCGGGCGGGGACGAGCTCGATTGGGAATACCTCGGGATCTGCTCCTCGACCCTGATTCATGGTGATCATGGATACGTGCTCACCAACCGGGGCGAGGTGGCCTGTCTCGATCTGAAGGGGCTGGCGGACGGGAACGAAGGTTTCGCCGAGGAGGGCAGCTACATCGCGGGTCCCGGCAAACCGGCGGTGACGGTCGGTCCCACCGACGCCGACATCGTGTGGCTCCACGACATGCGCGCCAGCGTTGGCGCCGTTCCCCACAACATCACCAGCAGTTCGGTGACCATGGTCGACGGAATGATCATCGCCTCCACCTCGAACGGAATCGACGGAGGACACGAGAAGCGGCCTGCTCCCGGGGCGGCCTGCCTCATCGCGCTCGATGCAAAAACCGGGAAGTTGATCGGGAAGGAGGCTTCCGGGATCGGGAAGCGGACCATGCACTGCAATTGGTCCTCGCCGTGCATCGGCCGGATCGATGGCAGGGCCGTCGTGTTCTTCGGGGGTGGCGACGGCTTCCTCTATGCCTTCGACCCCAAGGGCGGGAAGGACGGGGTGATGCGCGAGCTGTGGCGTTACGATGCCAACCCGAAGGAGTACCGGATCGACGAGAAGGGAAAGCCGCGCGACTACCCGAGTTTCAAGGGACCGAGCGAGATCATCGGCACACCCGTGTTTTCGGATGGCAAAGTCTACGTGAACATCGGCCAGGATCCCGAGAATGGTGACGGGGTGGGAATGCTGAGCTGCGTCGACGCGAAGACCGGCAAGCCGGTGTGGACCTCCAGGAAAATCAGTCGCACCCTCTCAACCCCCTCGGTGGCGAAGGGCCTCGTCTACCTGAGCGACTTCGCCGGACAGGTGCACTGTCTCGATGCCTCCACCGGCGAGGCGACCTGGATGCACGACACCCTGGGCCGGATCTGGGGCTCCACCTTGGTGGCCGATGGGAAAATCTACGTCGGGACCGAAGACGGAGAACTCGTGATCCTGAGGGAGGGTAGAGAGGTGAAGGAGCTGGGCGTGGCGGGGTTTCCCGGACCGATCTATTCCAGCCCGGTGGCGGCCAACGGGAGGCTGTATATTCAGACGCCGAGTCACCTTTACGCGTTCGGGAAAAAGTAACGGCGCTGGCGCTACTTCCCGATGCCGTACAAATGCGTCTTGGTCCGCACGATCAGGAGGTCGTCCGAAACGGCGGGAGAGCCCATGCACCCGGCGGCGAGCTCGTTCTTGGCCACCACCTTGAAGGTGCGGGCCGCTTCAATGACGGTGGACTTACCGTCTTCGTCGAACATGTAGATCTTTCCATCGGCCAGGATCGGGGAAGCCGAGAAGTTCCCTCCGATCCGCTCCTTCCAGACTTCCTTACCGGTCTTGGCCTCGACACAGGCCGCGATGCCCCCGTCATCGATCATGAAAAGCAGATCGCCGGCGAGAAGGACGGAAGGCTTCTGTGGTGCGGCCTTGTTGTATTTCCAGGCCACGTGGCTGTCGGTGACGTGGCCCTTCCCATCCGGACGGACCGCGAAGAGGAGCCCCTGGGAAAATCCCATCGTCGTGAATACCAGGCCGTGTCCGGCGACGGGGCGGCACGCCGCGGAATGGGTGCCGATCGTTTCGGCGCGCCAGATCTCTTTCCCGGTCATTGGATCATAGGCGTAAAGCGCCATGGCGCCGGCGCTGAGAAGGAGATCGCGGCCATCCACTTCGAGGAGGAGCGGTGTGGCGTAGGCTTTCCGCATGTCGCCGTCGCGTTTCGGTTTGCCGCTGGCATCGAGGTCCTTGTAGTCGACACTGCGCGCCGTCTTCCAAACCGTCTCGCCGGTCTTCTTGTTCATCGCCACCACGAATTGGTGATCGGCTCCGTCGAAGTGAAGAATGAGGAGGTCCTTGTAAAGGATCGGTGAAGATCCGGCGCCCCGAAAGTGGTCGCAGACGAAATCTTTTCGTTCCCAGACCACCTCGCCGGAATCGGCTTTGAGGCAGGCGGTGTAGGGGGCGCCGAAGGTGAGATAGACCAGGCCCTCCTCCAGGGCCGGAGTTGGGGAAGCGTAGGAATTGAAGGCGTGACAGAACTGCGGTTTCTCAATGGTGCAGAGTTCCTTCTCGTAGAGCTTCTTTCCGGTCTTCTTATCGATACAGAGGACCGAGAGGTGTTGGCCCTTGGGGTCGGCGTTGGTGACCCAGATGCGATCGCCCCAGACCACCGGCGATGACCAGGCCTTCCCCTCGATAGGCGTCTTCCAGGCGATGTTCTTTTCCTCGCTCCAATCCACGGGGAGGTTCCGCGAGTCGGCGTGACCCTGGCCGCCGGGGCCGCGAAATCCCGGCCAGTTCTCCGCTTCGGCCGCATTCAGCGTGGTGAGTGCGGAGAAGAACAGGGCAAGTGAGGTAAGAAATCCGTCTCGCATGGGCATCCTACGAGCCTTGCCCCGATACAACTTTCGGTCAAAGAAGAAAATGGGGCAGGGCCAAGCAGGGATCGCGGCGTGTATCCGACCCTGACGCGGGGGCACCCCGGGATCCTTCCCGTGGCGCTCACATTTCGGGCGTGGCGCCGCTCCTCACCGAGACGCGGTTCCGGCCACGAGCCTTGCTCTCGAAAAGACACTGGTCGGCCTGCGCCAGGAGCTGCCGTTTGTCGAAGGCATCGTCCGGGAAGGTCGCAAGGCCGAAGGAGGCCGTGACCCTCAACCCGATCCCCTCGTCCTGGAGAAAGGGCGTCTCGCCAATCGCGGCGCGCAGCCGCTCAACCTTGGCCTTGGCACGCTCGCCGTCCTGGCCCGGCAGGATCACAACGTATTCGTCCCCGCCGTAGCGGACGATCCGGTCTTCGGGATGGAGGTGCTTATCGACCACCTCCGCCACTTCCCGCAGGACCTTGGCGCCCAGGAGGTGGCCGTGGGTATCGACCACCACCTTGAAGCGGTCCATATCGAAGAAGACCAGGGACAGCTTGTCCCGGCGGGCCTCCTCTCCCAGGTTCCGGTCGAGAAACTGGTGCAGGAAGCGCGTGTTTCGGAAGCCTGAAACATCGTCGGTCAGCGTGGCGTCATGCAGGTGTGCGTTGGCCTCCTTCAATGCCAGGCGGGACTCCTCCAGCGCCCTGCGATGGCGTTCCTGTGCAGCCATGTGCCGCCGAAGTTCCAACTGCGCGATGACCTGGCGAGAGAGGGCCCGTAACGCTTCGGCCTGCCCCTCGCTGAGGGTCCGCTCGACCTTGTCGATCACGCAGAGAGTCCCGAGATTCTGTCCGTCGGCCGTGGCGAGCGGCGCGCCGGCATAAAACCGGATCCGCGGCTCGCCGGTTACCAGCGGGTTGTCGGCGAACCGGGCGTCCTTGCGGGCATCGTTGATCACCATCAGTTCGGAATCGAGAATGGCGTGCCCGCAGAACGACACGTCGCGCGGCGTCTCCATCACATCGAGGCCGACCCGTGACATGAACCACTGTCGATCACGATCGACGAGGCTGACGAGCGAGATGGGGGCTCCGCAGATTTCCGAGGCGAGATGGGTGATGTCGTCGTAGCACTCCTCCGGCGGGGTATCGAGGATACAGGACTCCCGCAAGGCTCTGAGCCTCGCGGTCTCGTTCCTTGGCAATACGGCTTTGTTAACAGGCATGGTTCTACACTTCAGGTCATTGACGCAGCGCCCCCATCATTAGTCGCGATTAATCTTATGAAAATAACCAAGACGGATCAGTCAATCCCCATCAACTTATTCCCAAGGTTCCTGATCGGCGGCGTGGTGGCAGCTTGTCCTCGCGAAGGCATCATAAGATGAGCGCAGTTCCCCATAAGAAATCTGGTCGTGCGGGGTCAAAAAAAACTTGTGATTCGCGGCGCATTTCCGACTGTTCCTTCCGTGAAAAATCCAGACTGCTTGATGAGAAACCCGACTCTCGGACTGTTGGCTGTGGCGTGCACGTTCCCGGCCCTGCCTGCCGGCGCTGCAAACTACCAGAGCACCGTGAAGCAGCTCCGACCGACCTACTACTACGAGCTCAACGAGACCGACACGGCGGGTGGGGCGGTCGATAGCATGGGCAACGCCGCGGCGCCGGGTGTCTATAACGGTGACTACGTCAACGGGCCCGCCATGGTTGGAATTCCCGGGCCGCTGGAGGTCTTCGGCGGGATCCCCGTTCCCGGAGTTGGGGGGGAATCAAATCTGGCTCACGCCAGCAACAACGCGGGGCACATCACGCTCGGGCCCGGGGCCGACTACGGGGCCAACGACATCACCGTCGCCATGTTTATCAAGGCCGGGCAGGGCGCGGATGGCGGCGATCGGATCTTTACCAACAATCTCGCCGACCCGACCAAGAGCTTCCAAATCAATATCGGTAACAATGGGCTCGTCCTCGCGGTCGATCCGGGCTTGCAAGGTTCCAGCGCGGAGAGAACTCTCTACCTGGAAGACAATAGCGGGCACGATAAGAGTTTCCTCAACGGGAACTCCGGGTGGTTCCACGTGGTGGCGTCGACCGAGGGCGCGACCGGCGCAGATCGGGCCTCGAACCTCCGGATCTGGGTCAACGGCGTCGATCGGACCGCTAACCTGCAGCCCGACTCCACTGGCTGGGGAATCGACACAAACCTGGCCAAGATCGGCGGCCGGCGGGAGAACTCCGGGGACTCCACCACCCACTCGGGAGGCCAGGACGACGTGGCGATCTGGCTCGACCGGGTCCTCACCGACGCCGAAGTGCAAAAACTGTGGCAGGCCGCCATCACCGAGAAGCCCGACCGGGTGCGGATTACGGATATCAGTCACTCCGCCGGCGCCGGAGAACTCAGCATCAGTTGGGAAGGCAAGCAGGGGAAGCTCTACAACCTTCGCAGTGAAATCGACCCCTCCGTGACCGATCCCATCAATTGGCCGATCTTCGACGGGAAGGAAGACCTTGCCGCCACCCCCCCGGAGAACACCCTGACCATTCCGCTTCCGGCCGAATCACAACGCCTCTTTGTGATCGAGGAGTTTAACGCTCCGCCGGTTTCGATCTTCTTCACCGACTTCGAGAACGGGCGGGGGGATTGGACCACCGGGGGGAATACCGGATCGGATCCCTTCACGAACTGGGATTTCGGAACGCCTACCCTCGTGGGCCCCCTCGCCGCCTTCAGCGGGACCAACTGCTTCGGGACCAACCTCGCGGCAGATTACTCCAACGATGTCGGGACTGGTGGAACGGCCCCCCTCTTCCTGCGCTCCCCGTTGATCGACCTGACCAACGCAGGCGGCGCAACTTTGATTTTCGCGCAATGGGTGGATATCGAGGGGGGTTTCGACTCGGGACAGGTGGCGGTCCTGGATGCCGACGACGCCGATGCGGAGCTGGCCATCGTGGCAGCCGGGATTGGGGGCAACGATCCGACCGACTGGGAGCAATTCAGCGTGGCCCTCCCGGCCGCGGCGCTTGGCAAAAACGTCAGGTTCGAGTTCCGATTCAACTCCGATGATTTCACCGAACCGGGGTCCGAACAGGCCGGCTGGTACATCGACGACGTGAATGTGACCGTCCCCTGACCGCTCTTCGCCTGCGCTGCCAACTACCCGCCGCTCCTCACTCCTGCTCCCTGTTCCCGGTGAGCTCGATTTCACAATCGGGCCGCGCCGTCCGGAGCCGGGTGAGGCCCTTCTTGCTCACCCCGGTTTCGCCCAGCCAGACCTTCTTGAGAGTCTTGATCCGGCTCAAGGTCGCCAGACAGTCGTCGGACACTTTTGTGCCGCGCAGATTGAGTTCTTTCAACGCCGGCAGGGCCTTCAGGTGTTCCACTCCCGCGTCGGTGACGGCGGTGTCGCGCAGACCGATATAGGCAATCTTTCTGAGGCCCTTTAGGTGTGCCAGCCCGGCATCGGTGATCCTGGTCCCGCCAATCGGGAGGAACTGAAGTGATCCCAATCCCGCCAGGTGAGCGAGTCCGGCATCGTCGACGCGGGTGTTCCAGAGGTTCAACCACTCCAGTTTCTTCAGTTTGGAGAGGTGCTTGAGCCCCTCTCCGGAGATCTCCGTATTTTCCAGGGAAAGATCGGTGAGGGCTGTAAATCCGCTCACGTGGACCAGGTCGGCATCGGTCAGCTTCGCGGCCCCGTTCAGTTTCACTTCAAGCACCACTTTATTTTTAACCGCACGGATCACGTGGCCGCCGAGGGCAACGATCTCCTTTTCGGAGTCCGCCTTTCCCGCCGCGGGATTCGCGTCCTTGGCCAGGAGTTGAGGCGCAGGCAAGGCTGCACTCGTCAGAGCAATGAGCAGGATGGATCCGGGGAATCGCACGACTCCCGAGTATCCGCCGATCTGCTGGCAGCTCAAGGGGTATCTACGGGCCATAGGCCGGCGCCCGGGACCTTTCCGACACCCCTTCTTGACTCGCGTGGCGGGCCCTCCCTAGTGTAGTCCGCCTTACAGATTGACCTTTAATCTGAAACTACTATACTTGTAGTATGAGAGTGGCCCAAGT
>CAUZKZ010000178.1:0-10213 GCA_963580345.1 Verrucomicrobiia bacterium
GGAATCTCGAATTGGCTGGTTTTTGTTTTTTCATCAGGCCGATCCTAGGTGGGATCGGCCGCCAGCCACCCATTAATACCTCAGTCTATGGGATGGCTGTGCTTTCGGACCTGGAGATCCTCCTCGAGCAGGGCATCGATTTTTTCGGCCACGCGCAGGACCTCCTGCAGTTCGAGGGGCTTGGTGCGCGGTGCCGCGATCGCGCTGCCGGCGGCCAGGACCGTGGCGAGAAAAGCGAAGAATGGGAACTTCATCAGGAGAGAAGCGGGGAATATCCGAATCGGGACGGCCCGCCCGGGGGCCGGGTGTCGCCTCCCATACGCGATCTAACCCGCCGGAGCTTTCGGAGTTGTAAAGGAAGGCGAAATTACGTGGGACGGGCCCCCAAAAAAGAAATCCTCCCGCCGCAGCGAGAGGATTCGACAATTAAGAGAAAGGGATCTGGCGACGCCGGTGGCGCAGGGCGACGAAGCCAAAGAGGCTGGTGAGCAAGAGGATCCAACCACTGGCCGCCACCACCGCAGCCCCCCCCCGGGGATTCGCCAGCCGCTTCCGGCATCCACCAGGAGTTAGTCTTGGCCCCACAACGGGAGGTTCCGATCCAGCGAGCCCCGGTTAGAGAACAGGAAGTATGAGCTGCCCGGCCGGGGGGCTCCTTGCGCCTTGACCTCGATTCTCAGCCGGTGTCATGATTCTGGGCGGGGCTTGAGGATTGATCTCTCGCCGCATTCGCCGCGGCGAATTTGACCCTGGATTTGACACATGGCAAAATCGAAGAAAAAGGAGCCCGGTGTGTCGCCACTCGCTCTCGCGATCGGCGTGGGAGTGCTGGTGCTCATCATGCTCTACTTGCTTGTCTGGATGTGACCGCCGCGCGGTTGTCAGTTGGGCTGTCTTCACGACGAGACGCGACAATCACGAAGCGGAATCGCCAGCGTATCATGCGTGCCCGCCAGGCCGTACCCGCTACGGAATTACGATCAGAACTCGCAAGTAAAGCCCCGGGAATGCCGCGACATTGGTCTGTGCACACACGATCTCGTGCGATCCCTGGTCGACCGGCGCCTGCAAGACGATGTTGACCGCCGGCCCACTGCTGTGCAGGTCGCCACTTTTCTTCCAGTTCACGAGATCCTCCGACCACTCCACTTCACAAGTGGCAGAGAGATTGGGGTCTTTCGACATCCGAAAGCAGATCTCGAGCAAGTTCGCAGCCGCAAAACGCACCACGACCGCGCCGTTCACATCGGGTCCGCCCGGATCAAGGCGCATGTAGTACTCTTCGAGCGTCGTGAGGGTATCGGAATCAAAATCCGCGGCGGGACCCCATACCAGGTTCGCGAGGGCCGGATTCGCAAGCTGGACCGGCGTGAACTGCCGCTTCAACCACCGGTCGTAGTGGGTTGGCACTTCCAGCGGAGCAAAAAGGACGTCGTCGTCGGTTCCGATTCCACCCAGATTCTCGCGCGACGACCAAACCGCTACAATTTGCGTGGCCGTTCCCCGCGCAAGGCGAACGCTGCCATCAAAGCCCGTATCCACCGGCGCGAAGTCATTGAGCGCACCGGGCGCCGTCCAGGTCCCTCCGTTGTCACACGAAAAAACATAAAGCACTTCGTCATCGTCGTTGACCCCGGGCAAATCCTGGGCGCCCACCAATTTATCGAGCGCGCCCCACGCCACGGCCCAGAGGCCATCCTTCGTGGTCGCCACGCTCGGTGGCTCCTCCTGGTTCGTTTCTCCCGCACGGGTATGAAGGGCCTGGGGCGACGACCACGTGAGTCCGTCATCGGAAGACCAGGCGCTCAGGGTGTCCGCTTTGTCCATGAGCGTTCCTTCGAATGAGACCCCTTCCAGGTGCCAGGCCGCCACCCAGTTTCCCCGGCCGTCCCCCGCCAGGCTGGGCATCACGTCGTCCGCTTCCGGGTCATCGACAGCCGCGTTGATGTTGAAGATCGCTCCGCCGGACCAGGATCCTCCGTTGTTGGTCGATCTCCGGAAAATCAAATCGTCGTCGCTTCCCAAGCCCGCCAATCCAATTCCTCCGGTGGGACTGTTGGAGAACCATATCGCAATCCAGGTGCCCGCACCGTCGGCCGCAATTCTTGCGTCGAATTCGTCGTTGGCATCGGTCACCGCGTCGGGATTCATCGGCGCGGGAGTGGACCATGTCAGCCCGCCATCGGTGGACCGGCCATAGGCGATGTCAAAGTCGCCGTTGTTGTCGAATACCTCGCTCACTCCCCAAGTTGCCACGAGATTCCCGGCGCCGTCCGATGCGACTCGCGGATCGAAGTCGGGATCCGCTCCGTCGGTGGCTGCGGTTGTATTGAGAGCTGCCGGTGCAGTCCAGGTTCCACCGTCATCGTTTGATATCGCGTAGAGAATGTCGGAGTCATTCCCCAGGCCGAGACCGGCGGGATCTTCGGAACTCCATGCCACCAACCAACTCTGCCCACCAAGATACGCAATCGACGGAGCGCGGTCGGCTTCGGCATCGCCGTTGCCGTTTGTGTTCAGAAGCATCGGACCGTTCCAGCTCTGGCCTCCGTCGAGGGAGCGGGCAAAGAAGATGTCAAAGTCGGTCCCCGCCGTGGCCAGCAGGTTCTCCGAGGAAAACCAGACCGCGATGAGGACGCCGTTTCCATTGCCCGCGACATCGGGTTGGAAGTCAGGACCCGTATCCGCCGCGGCATTCCCATTGAGCACCTGCGCGGGCGACCAAAGGACGCCCTTCTCGACCGCGACGACGAAGAGATCCGAATCGGTTCCCGCCCCGGAGAGGTTCTCGTCGGACACCCAGGCCACCGCGAGATTCCCGCTGTGATTGAAGGCGACATCCGCCGCGCTGTCCATACCGGCGTCGGAATCGGCATTGCCCGCGACCGGCACCGGAGCAGTCCAGGAGCGCGCCCCGCCCTGGTAGAAAGCGACCAGGATGTCGCCTTCATCTCCCAGGGCCGTATACAGCTCGTTGTTCGAGTTCCAGGTTACCGCCCAGTTCCCGCATTCATCCGCAGTGACGGTGGGGATGCTATCGAGCTCAAGTTCGTTGGCTGCGTTGGTGTTCACCGCGTCCGGCAGGGTCCACGTAAGCCCACCATCATCGGAATAGACGAAGAGCGGGTCCTGGTCAGCTCCCACCGCCCCGTTCAAGGTCGAGCCCGACTCCCAGACAATCATCGCGTTGCCATGCACATCGACATGTACGTCGGGAAGAAAGTCCTCCCCGTCGTTCGCAAAGCTGTTGCTATGCAGACCCTGCTGCATCGACCAAGTCTGTCCGCCGTCGGTCGAACGCGCTTCCATCACATCGCTCTCTCCATCGGAAAATGCCCACGCCGCGATCCAGAGTCCATCGCGGTTGGCATGGATATCCGGATTGAAGTCGGAGGATCCGGAATCCGTTGCCGCCCCGCTATTGAGTGCGGCGAGATTTGACCACGTGGCTCCCTTGTCGGTCGAAATTGAATAAAACAGATCCTGGTCCGAACCGACTCCCAGGCCGGCGTCATCCTCCGATGTCCAGCATGTGATCCAGCTCCCGTTCCCGTCCGTGGCCACCTTCGGCTCCTTGAAGCCCAACCCGCCATTGGTGGTCGCATTGGAATTGAGGACGGCCGGGAGGCTCCACGTGAGGCCATTGTTCGAGGACCGCGCCACAAACACATCCGGATCGGTTCCTGCACCCCCGAGATTCGTGGTCGATTGCCAGACCACCACCAGATTCCCTTTCCGGTCGCTGGCAAGGGAAGGATTGAGATCCGCCCCGGCGTCCCAAAACGCGTTGGAATTCAACACTCCTGCGCTCGACCAACTGCGCCCCCCCGTCCCCTGATCGCGCCACGAAAATGTCGCTGTCCGTCCCTGCTCCGCCCAGATTCTCCGACGATGACCACACTGCCAGCATTCCGCCGAAGCCGTCCGGTTCGATATCCACGGCACCATCGAAGCCGGTGTCGCCAACCGCGGTGGAATTCAACAAGGCGGGCGGACCGAAAAGCGGACTGGCATCCACTGCACCGGGAATCACGAGGGCCACCAAGGTTGGCAGCGCATAGAAGCCAATCCTCCGAAAACCGGTCCTCCCTCCCGGGCCTTCATTCGCAGCTGGAAATCTCTCGTTCATCATGATGTCTCCCCCTTGATTTTGTCGCGCTCGGTCAAGAACTGGTAACGCAACAAGTTACACAAAGAATCCGATGTAGAGCTAGCAAGTTCATCCTGAATTCCTGCGCGCAAAAGGTTCGATGAAACCGGAGAGGCGGGATAGCGGTGCAATCGGCACCCTGCCCCGGCAATCAACTCACAGTTACCAAGACGCTTGCGGTCGTCATCGAAATCCTCCCGCCCGGGGCAAAAAAATTGGAATTTCTAGCCGTGATCGACGAAATCTCTGGCGAGGGGACAGGGTATTCTTTTGAATGGGATTTACCATGAAGCACCGACCCTTACTCGCCCTCTACGCAGAGAATGTCAGGTTCACGGTGCGGCACTGTGTGTTCGTAGGAAACTTCTGCGACGGGCGCGGCGGTGCGGTGCATCTCGACCGGGCCACGGGCAATTTTGTGAATTGCGCGTATGCCGGAAATGAATCGCGGTCCCGGGGTGGGGCGCTGGGCACGCTTGGATCGAATGTGAGCCTGGTGAACTGCGCCGCGTGGGGGAACAAGGCCGAGCGGGGAGGCGCGTTCAATTTCAACGACACCGACGCCGAGATCACGAACGGCTCGATTGCCGGCAACTGTGGAACGACCAACGGGGGAGCGATCCAGGGAGCCTCGAACGCGTGCCTCACGATCTGCAACACGATCATTTGGGTCAATTGCGCGGGCGCCTCGACCACGACGCTGGGCGCCTCGGTGAACTTGATCGGCGGAGCGAAGGCCGACCGATCCGATTCGATTATCGCGAATATTGGCGGGACGGATCCCGATTTCATCGTACGGCCCAATCCCTTTGCGGCGCCGAGTGTGCAGGGAAATCTCGACGTGAACGACGGGTCTCCGGCCATCGATAGGGGGGACGGCAGCAAGAACTCCGAGCGGTTCGACCTGGCTTGCCGACCGCGCGTGAACGGAGACGATGTCGACCTCGGCGCTTACGAGCACGTCGAGCAGGCCGACTTCTATGTCGATGCCTCCGCGACCGGGACGGGCACCGGATTGACCTGGCAGAATGCCTTTCCCACCTTGCAGGGAGCCCTGGCGGTCGTACCCCAGGGCGCGCTCATCTTCATCGCGGAGGGCGTCTACTATCCGGACGAAGGGCCGGGGACCACGCCCAACAACCGGGCGAGCACGTTCCTCTTCGATGAGGGAATGGTGCTGCGTGGAGGATTTCCGGCCGGCGGTGGAACGCGAGACATCCAGGCCCACCGGACGATCCTGAGCGGCGACATCGACGAGAACGATGTGAATCTCGACGGCAACTTCATCGCGGAGGACCTCGATGAACTCCTCGGAAACAACGCCTACCATGTCGTCTCGCTGAACGAGGTGACCGCCCCAGTCATCCTGTCGGGGCTCACCATTACGGCCGGCACGGCGGACAACGGGACTCTCGACAACGGCTTCGTGTTCAACTCCCCGCAGATCGGAGGGGGCATCCTGGCCTTTGCGTCGAATGTGCGGGTCGAAGAGTGCCGCATCATCAGCAACCGGGCCTTCCATCATGGCGGAGGAGCCTACTTGCGCGGAACGACGATTGAGGTGGTGGATTGCGTGTTCGTTAACAACCAATCGAATGCGGGAACCAATCCCGGTGGAGGCGCGATTTACTCCCGATCGGGATCACTGCGGATCGAGGGCTGCAGCTTCAGCGAGAACCACCACCCGCAGGGGGCGGCCTGTGTCGAGATCAGCAACGAAGGCATAGGGACGGGAACTTGCGAGATCCTAGACTGTCAGTTCACGGAGAATACGACCGGCGGCGGCGGGGAGACCGCACTCGCCATCTCCTCCCTGAATTCCGCCACGGTGGTGCGTTGCGAGATCCGTGGAAACGGATCGAGCTCGTCGAACGGTACGATCCGCTGTTTCCGCACGGCTTCGGCGGTCTTCCGCGACTGTCTGATCGCGGGCAACAGGGCAGCCAAGGGAATTGAAGCAGACGGCGACTCGATCCTGAGTCTGATCAATTGCACCATCACCGAGAACAGGATCGCCGAGATGGTGTTGGGCTCCACTGCGAACGGCATTCCTGCTTCCAGCATCACGGTGGGCAACAGTGTGATCGTGGAGAACGAGTCCGCGGTCGGGATCAATCCGAGGGACTCCTCCCTGTTTCGATCCCATTCCCTGATTGACGGATTCCCGGGGGATGGGACGGGCAACCTGAATGGAAATGCAGGTCTCGATGCGAGATTCGTCGATCCCATCTCGTGGGCATTCGCCCCGACCCTGGACGGCGACTACACGCTCGGCGAGGACTCGCCCCTGATCGATGCGGGACTCGACCCCTCGACCTCCTCCACTCTCGATCTGCCTGGCAACCCGCGCTTCGTCGACGGAGACGGGGACGGAACACCCACCGTAGATGTTGGCGCCTACGAGAACCAGACGGTTCCGGTCCCGCCTACAATCCGCATCATGGATGTTGCGGTAAATCCGAACAATGGCCATGTGTCCCTGACAGTGGACTCCAACTTCGGCGGGCTGTATACGGCCCAGTGGAGCCGCACCCTCCTCCCGAACAGCTGGGCGAACAGCACGACGGGAACGTTGAGCGTCGGGAACAACACCATCACAGTTCCGGGCACGGCCTACGGCTGGCCGGCGGTAAACAAAGTGTTTTGCCGGGTGATCTCGCCCTGAGTGGAGGGGAGGACGGAGCCTCAACTCGCGGCCGCGGCTTCCTCGGCCTCTCGGTGGCGTCAGTGAATCGGTGGTCCTTCCTCGTGTCGACCGCCGGTGAGACTTACAACTGCAGATTCCGATCCAGGGACCGGGACTTAATGGCCTCCAGGACGTGTTGGGCCTGAATGCGCTCCGAATCGTCGAGGTCGGCGAGGGTGCGGGCCACCTTCAGGATGCGGTCATGTTCGATCTGGCGGGAGCGAACACCGGCAGTCGCGCTTGGGGTCGCCGTAATAGCCGCAGGGGCACGGGCTGGTGTGGCTAATGTCATTAGTTTTGCCCGGAGGTGGGGCGTTCTCTCTGCCTCCTAATTGGTGCTCCCCGCAGCGGCTAAGGTCCTGATCTCCAATGCGTTTTGTGAGTTCAGCTGACACGACTGCTTTTGGGGCGTGACAAGTGTTTAATTGAACACTATTGCTTCATTTGCCATGATTACGAAGTTACACAGTGCTGCGCTCCGGGGGGTGGAGGCGGTGGAAGTAGAGGTCGAGGTCAATTCGCCGGGGACTGGGACGCCGCGGATGGTGATCGTCGGCCTGCCGGATGCCGCGGTGCGGGAGTCGGCGGAGCGGGTGACCTCGGCGGTGTATGCCTCGGCGCTGAGCAAGGAGGACGGGGTGATCACAATCAACCTGGCCCCGGCGGATTTGAAGAAGGAGGGTCCGTCCTTCGACCTGCCGATCGCCTTGGCGGTAGCGGCCTGTGCGGAGCACACCAAGCTTCACGGTTCGGAGGATTGCCAAATCGTGGGGGAATTGGCGCTGGACGGAATGGTGCGGCCCGTGAAGGGGGTGCTGTCGGTGGCGATCGAGGCGAAGGCCCGGGGCAAGAAGCGGCTCTTGGTTCCGGAAGCGAATGCTCGTGAGGCGGCAGCCGTGAAAGGAATCCAGGTGTTCGGAGTGAATGGACTGCGGCAGGCGTGGGACTTCCTCAACGGGCAGGAGATGCTGGCTCCGGCGACAGCAAATGGCACCGCGAACGGTGCGCGGAAGCGGTGCTACCCGGTCGATCTCGATGAAGTGAAAGGTCAGCAGCACGTGAAGCGGGCTCTCGAGGTTGCGGCCGCTGGTGGCCATAATTTATTGATGGTAGGTCCGCCAGGAACGGGGAAATCGATGCTGGCAAAACGGATCCCTACCGTCCTTCCCGACATGACGGAAGAGGAGGCCATCGAGACGACGCGGGTGTATTCGATCGCGGGGGTGCTCGGTGCGAAAGCCGGGCTGTTACGAACGCGTCCCTTTCGGGCTCCACACCACACCATCTCGGATGCCGGCCTTCTAGGAGGAGGGAGTAATCCGGGACCGGGCGAGATGTCACTGGCGCATAACGGAGTGCTCTTCCTGGACGAATTGCCCGAGTTTCGACGCCAGACCTTGGAGGTGCTTCGGCAACCTCTTGAAGACGGGCAGGTGACAATTTCGCGGGCCGCGGGGACGCTGACCTTTCCGAGCAAGGTGTTGCTGGTGGGATCGCTCAATCCCTGTCCGTGCGGGTACTTCGGCGACCCAGTTCGAGAGTGTCGGTGCTCGCCAAGGCAGGTGGAACACTACCGCCAAAAGATCTCGGGGCCACTGCTGGACCGGATCGATCTGCACGTGGAGGTGCCGCTCATTGACTACAAGCAGCTGACCTCCCGGGCGCAGACTGAGAATTCGGTAACGGTGCGGGAGCGAGTGCAGCGATGCCGGGGACGGCAGGAAGAGCGGTTCAAGAAACTAGACGGGGTGAGAGTCAACAGCGACATGGGGCCAAAACAGGTGCGCAGCCATTGTGAACTCGATCGCGAATCCTCCCAGCTTCTGGAGCAGGCGATGGAGCAGCTCAACTTTTCGGCCCGCGCTTACGATCGCATCCTGAAGGTGGCGCGGACAATCGCGGATCTCGAGGACTCGGATCAAATTGGTGCCGCCAATCTGTTGGAGGCAATCCAATATCGGAGCCTGGATCGAAAGTTGAGGTTATAACACTTGCGCTCGCTTTCGATACTTGTGATAATTGGCGCGGTCTTGTTGGAGGATCTCTTAGCAACTGGCAGGCGTGGCACAGGGTGGTGTGATCGTGGAAGATCCCTCGGAGGCGGTCCTGCCCGACGAGGCGCGGATCACCTCCCCTGTTTCGGTCGCCTCGAACTCCCCGCGATTCTCACGTAACTTCGGTTCGATATAGGGAAGCCCGAGTTCCCCGTAGATGTCGGCCTCTTCCTCAAGGGTCACGGTGGAGTCATTCCAAGTTTTTCCGTTGACCGGAGCGAGGTGGTACTCGTTCAAGGTGAGCCCCTGCTTCAGAGCGCGGGAGCGAACCTCGAGGATGTGCTCCTTGCTCCCGGTATAATGTAACAAGGCGAAGGGCCACTCGGCAGGCGAAACCGCCCGGAGGTCGCATGGCAGTCCGTTCTTGAGACGGACCGCGGCCTTGCGACCGCTTTGCAGGATGACCTGTTGTATATCCTCGATCTCCGTGAAGAACTCCGTCACAATGGTGGGCTTTATCGTGGCTACCAGGAAGTGGAGATCATCGACCGTCTCTCGTTCGCGCCGGTAGGTCCCGGCCACTTCGGCGCGGGTGACATCGGGATGACTGCGTAGAATTCCGACGATGCGCTCCGCGACTGGCGCCACATCGGCGCGCAGAAATCGGCCGGACAGACGCTCGCGGTCGTCGAGTTCGCCGAGAATCTTTTCCGCGCTCTTTTTTCCGAACCCCGCCAAGGCTTCGACCTTCCCGGATTTGCAAGCGCTTTTGAGGTCGCCGAGGGAGGCAATGCCCAGCTCTTCGTAGAGGATCCTGACCTTCTTGGGGCTGAGGCACTGCAATTCGAGAACGTCGGCAGGGAGATCGGAGGTGGATTCAGGCATTGGTTGAGCGGGGATCGAACACCAAGACGCGGCGATATTCAACCTCAGATGGGTCTATTTTTTTTCTGTCCGTCATCGTGCCTTCCAAAATCTGAATCACGACATAATCCGCTGGTTACCAGCTCATTGACGGCTCTGGCCCGGGACCGTACTCTGATCATGAGCGGCTCGAATGAGTTAGGATAGGCGAACGCAGGGAGGTGAATCGCCAGATAGGTGCTTGAGGTAGCCCTTCGCCCCTAACGGGACGCAGGACGGAATTAAAGACTCCGGCGTGCGCACAGAAGGTTGAATCACAGAACGTCAGTGGAGCATATTCAGGTCTCCGCTCTACCCCGGTCAAGAGGAATTGCTGCATCCCACCAGCCCCGGCAGGGCGATTGGCTGGTTAGGTCGTGAATGGGCATGCCGTGCGGAGTAGGGCGAGGGCTTTGCCGGGATAGCTGGCGTAGTGGTCCAGCGCAGCATTGAGCGACTCAAACTCATCCAGCGGGATCA
>CAUZKZ010000179.1:0-10128 GCA_963580345.1 Verrucomicrobiia bacterium
ACGTTTTACGCATTTTCGTTCTGACCAAACCCCCGTGATTCCAAGGGTTGGAGGGCTTCGTTCAGAACAAAAATGCCGTCCTGTTCTGCGGTTCCAGATTATTCTTTAGCAAATTGAATCCGCGCTCCCCGTAATCCCCCATCCCGGCGTTATTGACGAGGAGACTCGGAGCCCACTTCGTCCCCGCGACCCGTTCGATGACTTCGCGCCGCCCGGTCTCCTTCGAGAGATCCAGAGCCAGGCTCCCCACTTCGAGATCCGGGTGGTCGATCCGCAGGCGGGTCTCCAACTGATTCAGAACCTCTTCTCGCCGCGCCACCAGAACCATGCGCCTGCACCGCGGCGCAAGCTGCCTGGCAAACTCTTCCCCCAGCCCGGCCGAGGCGCCGGTTATCAAGGCACAATCATACTGCAGCGGATCAGGCATCGCGGCGGCTCCTGCTTCCTACACCGGAGGAGTGGGCTGGGCCTCGACTTGCACGATGCGCAACGGTAACCGCGTTACCAATTCGTCGTCCACCGTCACGTCCACGGAGTAAATCCCGGCGGAAGGAAATCGCAGTCCCTGGAAGTTGAGCACCAGGTTGCGGGTCAGGAAGGGCACCTCCTCGGGAACCTGCACGGGCATTTCGGCCTTGATGGGCATCTTCTGTGGATCAATCGGCTTTCCGTCCTCGTCGATGATATTGATCGTCAGGGTATGATTTCCGGTGTCTTCGGGGAGGATGCAGATCCGCATGGCGAGCGCGCATTGTGGGTGCACGACCGGCACCGACTTCGCCGCGAGGGCGTCAAAGGTCCCGGAAATGACCATTTTTCCGTTATAGTCGACTGCAAAGTCGCACAGCGTGGCAATCTGAATATCCATGAAACGTCAGCGAACAAACCCGGGTCTGGCCCGGCTCGGCGGGAACGTCCAGCACGAACTGGCGGGGCCGGCCGGCCCCGGCTTCACTCCTCCGGGTCCTCCTCCTGGTTTTTGTCCTTCTCCTGCTCCTCGACCTCGTCTTTCTCCCCGTCGCTTTCTTCTGGATCGGGCGCCGGGTCTTCCTCCACCGGGATCGCCACCGGGGCATCATCCACAATAATGTCGTCCCCCGCAATGTCGGGCGGGGTTTCCTCGGGCGATTCCTCATCCTCTTCCCCGGGCTCCTTCTCGCCCGCCAGGGGCTCTACCGGAAGAGCGCGCAGGATTTTCCCGCTGGGCTTGACCAGTTTCCCGTCCGGATCGGTGGCAAGATCCTCCGGGGGAACCACTTCCGGAACCACGATCGGATCTTCCTCGACAATCAAGGCCTTCGCGGCCGGCTTGATCATATCCTTGATTTCCTGTTTCAGCGGCTGGAAAAAGCGGGGTACCATCGGGGCGGCCTTCTTGCCACCGGAGACACTCTCGCCCTTCGAGCCCTCGTAGAGCACTGCAAAGGCCAGGCGGGGATTCTCGTAGGGGAAGAACCCCGCAAACCATGCCAGCTCCCGGTTGGCGATCCACTGCGCCGTGCCGGTCTTGGCCGCGATTCTCGTAAAGCTCAAGGCTCCACGTTTTCCGGTTCCGTACCCGGCATGCACGACCTGCATCATGCCCTTGTGAACGACCTCCACGGCGTCCGGATCGAGCGTCAGGGTGTTACGCGCTTCCGGTTCCGCGACCCGGAGCACCCCTCCGGCGGGGTCCTGCACCTGCTTGATGAGGTGCAGGCGTGGGAGCACCGAGCCATTCGCGATTCCCGCCATGGCCTGCGCCACCTGCAAGGGGGTCGCTTCCCAGGCCTGGCCGATCGAGTAGTTTGCGGTGTCCCCGTCCGTGAAGGGGCGGCCAAACTTCTTCCGCACGTACTCGTCGGTCGGAATGCGCCCCGGTGCCTCCGCAAAGAGCGGAAGGCCGGTCCGCGATCCGAATCCCAGGCGGCTCGCCACGGAGAGGAAGGCGTTGGGACCCGTCTTCATCCCGACCTGGTAGAACCAGCAGTTGTTGGAACGGGCCAGGGCTTTTGCGACATCGATCCTGCCTTCCGGATACCGGGAGTGGTTCCTGAACCACTTGTCGCCGATCTTGATCTTTGCGGGACAATTGATCTTGGTCCACTCCCGAACCACGTTGTTTGTCATCGCAGTCAGGGCCACCACCGGTTTGAAACTCGAAGCGGGTGGATACTGGCCCTGGTAGGCGCGGGCGAACATCGGTTTGGATTCGTCCTCGTCGAGGGCGGTGAGATCTTCCTGGCTAATGCGCGGAATCCAAACGTTGACATCGTAACTGGGACGCGAAGCAAGGACCAGGACCTCCCCGGTCTGAATATCGATGACCACGAAAGCTCCCCGCTTGCACGAGCGCTGCAACACGCTCTCGGCGTGCTTCTGCCATTTGAGGTTCAGGGTCGTCACCACCGTGTTGCCGATCCGCGGGCGTCTGGTCTGCTTGTCGAAGAGCTTCTTCCCCCCCGAATCGAAGATGATCTTCCGCTCCCCCGGCTGGCCGGTAAGTTCCGTGTCCAGCGTTTGCTCCAGTCCTGCCTCACCGGAGGTGTCTTCGAATAGCAGGTCGCCGTGCACGATCGGATCCGTCGGCAGCTTCCCCTTGCTCCGCACATAGCCGATGATATGCGCCGCCGACCTGTGCTGCGGGTAGACCCGGTAGTAAAAGGGATGCAGAATCATTCCCGGCAGCAGCTTCGTCCGAAACTGCGTCAGCTTGGCCTCCTCGAGCAGGGAGGAGAAAGGAAGCGGCAGCCAGCGCCGGTTCCGGTAGTGCTCCAGCAGGAGGGTGTCACTCACCGACCACTCCACCCCGGCGAGTGCCTCGGCATGGCCGACGCGTTTTCGCGCCCACTCCAGGATCACTTCGTCGGTCGGATTCTTCAAGTGGTCGAAGTTCAGTGCGAACTGGTAGCCGACCTTGTTCTGCGCCAGGGGCTTCCCGTAGCGATCAGTCACGAGGCCGCGCGGGGCCGGGATGGTGAGCGTGATGGTCCGCGCGTCGATTCGCGTCGTCACGGAGGCGTCGGCGGCGCCGCGCTCCGGGGGGCCGATGCGTTCGCCGGCGGCGGGGTCCACCTTGGCTACTTGCTGGCCGCAGAGGAGGCCAGGAAGCGCCAGCACGGGGAGCAGATTGCGAAGGACAGTCATGGCGGAGAGTTCCGGACCTTAGCCCACCCAGGGCCGCACAGCAATGCCGGGGATGGCCCCATCCCGCCGCCCGAATCTCCCCGTCCCCTCGCTCCATCCGGGCCTCCAGCTCCCTCCCTCCCGGCAAGGCCGGGCAGCCGCGCCCCGAAAACCGCCTCCCGCGGTCGAGGCACGACGCCGGAGGCCTGCTGCGCCATTACCCCGGGCCACTCCCAATCTCAGCACGAGGCGCTTACCCGTAATTTTCCGGATCGCCCATGCACCGGATTTTCGGCCGGGCGGGGTCTTGCCGGCTCCCCGCTCATCACTCCGCGCAGACCACGCGCAGGCGCAGGAAGCGCGAAACGAAGTTGGACAGCGGGGAGAGATCGACCGCGCGGACGAACTCACCATCCGCCATCGAGGCCAGAACGGTCTCGGAGACGATGCCGGGCCCGTCCTGCCAGAGGAGCAAGTCGGAGGAGACTTCCGGAATGACACGGATCGCGCCGTGATCGAAGTAGGGGCGGAAGTAGGTCAAAGCCAGGACCCCCTCCTCTACCGTCGGCTTCAGCAATCCGGCCGGATCGGGAAGATTCGGGTCGAGACCGAGAACAAATTCGATCAGGTTGACGTAGCCATCGCGATCACCGTCCGCCAGCTTGTCGGCGGCCAGCGCCAGCGGGGAGCCGAAGTGAGTCGTCGCCCAATTGGCGAAGGTGTCGCGGAAGGTGACCGTGACTTGTCCTCTCATCACCGGTCCGACCTGGGGGGTCGCGATCAGCTCAAAGGTGTATCGGCCGGCGGTCGCCACGCTGACAGTGGTGTCCTCGTTCGCCCCGCTTCCGAACACCGCGACGGCGGGACCGTTCTCCAGGGACCAGGCCAGCGTGACGCTTTGCGGATCCAGAGAGCCGTAATGGACGGTGGCATTCAAGGTGGCGGCGGCCGGCAGGCTCACCACCTGGTCGGCCCCGGCAAAGACAAAGAACCCGTCATCGGCGCCCGGTGTCCCGTTCTCGACACCCCCGGCCGTCCAGTTCTCTTTCCGGCCCCAGGCGCTGGGCGCCGCCGTCTCGTCGACGATCAGCAGGGAGAACCCCCCGCCATCGGTCTCCGGGTACCAGGCGTCCAGGTAGGTGAAGTCGAGGATGGCGGCATTGAGGCTCCGGACCTCGAGACGCACGCGATCCTGGTCGTTGTCGAGCTTGCCGGAATAAACCCCCGCGATGTTGACGCCCTGGCCATAGATGGATTCGAACACCGCCCGATTCGCGACCACCACCACGGACTCGCCCGGTCCCAGCGTCATCGCCGGAAAGCCGAAGGAAATCCCCATCGTGAAACTGACCCCCTCCAGGTCGATCGGCGCGCCGCCCACATTGCGCAGCTCGATAAACTCGGCGTCGCTGCCCCCGTTGGCGGGATGATACATGATCTCCGTAACGCGCAGGGACTGCAGAACCGCGCTGGCCGCGCTCGTGTCGGTGGAGTTCGATATTCCGGGCGTGGGCAGGACGAAATCGGCGTAGGATGCCGCGCCATCCGTGACGCGCCCCCGCGACTGGTCACGGGATTCGCAGAGTGTGTGCACGCGGTCGATCTCCACCGCGTTCGATCCGTAGATCGCTATCCATCCGTGGTCGGCGCCCAGCTTGAACGGCAGCTCCGCGCTGTTGCCGGGCCTCGCGTTGTTGCTCCCCACCGCCTCCATCACCGCAAACCCGCCTGCCTCGATGAAGCTGAGTGCGGGAAGAACCGCTCGCTGCGGATAGTTGCGCGGATCGTCGGTGATGGCGAGCCCCCCGAGCGATACCGGCCGCGGGTCCGGATTGTAGAGTTCGATGAAATCCTCGTTGAAGACGAGATCGGGCTTCGAGAGCCACTCGTTGATGCGCAGGGTGGACGGACTCCCAAGGGATTGCGCCACATTGACAGCGCCGGGCGTCGGCCGGTTCAGGCTCCAGGCATCGGTCGCGGCCCCGGTCCGCCCGATGGAACGATCCGGAACCTGGAGCCCGAAGACCACCGAGTCCACCAGCGTGCCGGCCGGGTCGTAGAGGTAGACCCCTTCGCCGTCACGGCTGAGCCCGAACCCGAGCTGAATCCCGGGTGCTCCCAAAATCGAATCGGCGTAAAGCAACAGGCGTTGGCCGGACGCAATCACGCTTCCCGTGGAGAATACATACTTCCGCGGCAAGGCCGGATCATCGCTGATCGAGTACCCCGCCAGCCCGAGGGCAGACCCGGCGTTGTGAAGCTCGATGTAATCCGAAAAGTATCCACCGCTGGAATGAGCACTCTCGTTCACCGCCAGCACCTCGCTGAGATAGAGCGAGCCGTGGGGCCCCGCCAGGGAGTCGACGGTGACCGGATCAACGGTGGCCGGAGGCGGCCCGAGATTGGCTTCAACGATGGCGGCAATGTGGGCACGGCGCGCATCCATGAACACAATCACATCGTCGATCACGTTTTGCGGCACCCACCCGGCGAGGTGATTGTTGAGCAAGGCGTCAAAGCGGTCCTTCGCGAAACTCGTCCGGATCAGGTCGCGGAAGGCCTGGAAGTACCGCGTCCGGATCGTCGGGTTCGTAAAGAGGGGCACCAGCGGGTCGAGAACGTCACCCGTTTGCATCATGTCGAAGATCGTCCGCTGCGGGTTGGTGATCCGTGATGCGTCCCCGTGCCCTAGAATCGTATCGAGGTCATGCGGCAGGAACTGAAAGCGGGGATCGGCAACGCCCCGGTAAATGCTGTAGTCGTCGTCCGCGCCGTTGCCGGCATTGGTCTCGCCGTTCGTGATCAGGGCCTGGACCGCAAACCAGCGCATCCACTGGTCGAGGTCGGCGACCGCCTCGACCTGCGCAATGTAGTCCGGCGCCCCGGGGGCCTGGTTCATGACACGGAGAAACTCATCGAGGTCCACCCAGTCGTTCTCGGAGGCGTTGGTCTCCTTTCCCCAGCCGTCCTGCGGGTAGCGGCCGAAATTTCCATTTCGATAGGCCCAGTCGACATCGGGACGCACCTTCTTGTAGAGGTTGCCTTGCCGGTCTTCGGGAAACTTATCATCGACCAGATTCTCGTCGAGAGGCTCGACGTGCACCCAGCTTCCGTAGTCCTCCTGGTCACCGGTGGCGAAGTCCTGCCCATTTCTGCGAACCGCCACCCGTTTGCTGTCCGGTGCCGCTAGATCACTGGCCTGGAAAAGTGTCATCCCGATGAACTGGAGCCAGGTAAACTGGGAATTCAGGTTCATCGAGGTGGTCCCGTTCCATGGCCGGTCGCGTGGAATGTTCACCCGCATCGGCGGCGGATTGTCCGCCCGGCTGCTCGCGCCACGGACCCGCATTCCGCAAAGGTAGCGAACGACCGGACCGGAGCAGTCGTCTGCCACGAGGGTGCAGTTCATTTGCGCATTCGAATCGCGATCGATTCCATTGAAGGCGGCATTCTCCGGGACCGAAAGAATCAGGCGATAGATCCCCTCACGCCCGGTGTGCACCTCGTCATCCACCTGGTAGAGAGCGTTGGCAACCTGTCCTTCCGTGGTGGGCGCCGGCCAGGTCCTCGCGTTTGTCCCATCGGTGGCGGCAATGAAAAACTCGACGATGGTTCCTACCGGCATGGAGGGCAGCGCCGCCCCGAACAACCCGTCGCCTGGTTCGCCGTCATCGTGAAGCCCGTCATCGGCCATCGCGGTGGTGGAAAATCCGGGCGGATTGGGGGAGGAGATCCGGTAATGTACGGCAGCCGACAATGAACCAGTGCCGGCGGACCGCAGGGCGGCGCGAATCGTCACGGTGTCGGTGGAGCGCGGGACCCTGGGTGCGTGCCCGACGTCCAGAATGAGCGGGGCCACCGCGTCGGCCGGAGCCGCCACCGAATTGGAAGCCCCCGGCGTGGGCCCCCCGGCACTGGGCAGCCAGTTCTGTCCGGCCTTGTTGGTCAGAAGGGCCTGGACCAGTTCGAGAGAAGAGCCGCCTCCGTCGTGCGGGCTCTCCCAAACCCAGCCGGGCTCTCCGGTATCCAGCACGCGAGTCCGGGTCGCCCAATCCCCCTGGTCGGAGTATTCCAGTTCATCAACCGGATCGCCCCGGAGATCCACCAACCCGATGCGCTCGCCGCGGTTGCTGAGGGACCCGGTCCAGCCACCGACGAGGTTCTCGACGGGCCCGTAGGTCACGATAAATTGCGCCGGATCGGATGCCACCACCAGGTAGCCGCCGGGAGGGACGCTCACGTCCGGAAAGGTGAATCCAAGCCCGGCCGAAAAGCTCCATCCCCTCAGGTTCAACGCTCCATCGGAGATGTTTGCAAGCTCGATGTACTCGTCAGCGTCATCCCCGCTCGGGGGATGATACATGATCTCGTTGATCACGACGGAATCCGACGCTCCCCCGACCACGATCTCCGCCGTGACAGGCAGGGAATTCAGGCTGCCGTCGCTCGCCCGGTACGAAAACGTGTCGCGCCCCGTGAATCCGGGTGACGGCTCGTAGCTGAAGGATCCGTCCGGATTCAGGCCAAGCGTGCCATTGCCGGGCGGGCTGAATAACGAAGCCGCGAGCGAGGCGTTGTCCACGTCGAAATCGTTGGCGAGAACCCCGGCGGTCGCTCCCACCACCAGAACCTGCTCCGTCGTCGCCAGGTAGGAGTCTGCAAGGGCCGTGGGGGGATCGTTCACCGGTGTGATCGTAAGCGAAACCAGCGCGGGCGGAGAACTGCGCACTCCGCCTCTTGCGAGGTAAGTGAAGGAGTCCGCGCCGTTGTAATTGGTCTCGGGCGCGTAGCGGAAAGATCCGTTGGGATTGACCGTCACGCTGCCGTGGACCGGAGGGGTCACCAGCACTGCCTCGAGAGGGTCATCCTCGACATCGTCGTCGTTTTCGAGAAGCCCGTTTGAATCCGCCACTGCGAGCACGGCGTCTTCCGTGACCTCGTACTCATCGACCGAGGCGGCAGGGGCCGTATCCAGGTGGATCGTGACGGTGGTCTGCTCCGAGATCAGCGCTCCATCGCTGGCCACGTAGGTGAAAGTGACGCTTCCCGGGTTGTTGTTCGCGGGCGTATATAAAAAGAACCCCGGACCGAAAAAACTGAGGGTGCCGGATGTCACCTGCGTGACAAGCTGTGCAGTGAGGGGCGTCTGATCAGGATCGAAGTCGTTGGATAGCACGCCGCCCCCGACGGGAACGAAAATCCTCTGCCCGGGACTGGTGTAATAGGTATCCGCTTGCGCGACGGGCGGATCCGGCGTGTTGGCAACCTCCAGCGTGACAAGCTGCTCCGGAGACTCCGCCACTCCGTCGAAGGCGGCGTACGTGAAGGTGTCGGTCCCGAAGAAGTTCGACGACGGGATATAGGTAAAGCGCCCGTCGGGAAACAACAGCAGGAACCCGTGCGAGGGAGGCGTCTTTAGCAGAGCCGTCAGAGCATCGCCGTCCGGATCTTCGTCGTTGGAAAGCACCCCGATCACGGCCGCGCGGAAATACAGCACGTCCTCGGTGGGCGCGTAATTGTCGGGCGGGCTCTCCGGAATGTTGTTCGGGCCGCCTATCACCGTCATCGTGGCAGTGCCTTCCGATGCGATCACCCCATTGTCAGCGAGATAGGTGAAGCTGTCCGTGCCTTCATAGTTCAATCCCGGCCGATAGACGAAGGTGCCGTCCGGACTCAGGTCGACGGTGCCGTGAGAGGGGCCCGATTCAAGCACGGCGGTGAGGGACAGTCCGTCGAGGTCGGAGTCGTTCGCAAGCACTCCGACCAGGCCAAGACGCTCAATCTCCAGGCGGAGATCAAAGCTGATGTCGCTGCTGGAGGCGTCGGCCTGGTGAATCTCCACCGCGAGCAGGTTGTCGCCCTCGACAAAGAGCGCCAGATCGATCCCTGTGAACTCAATCACACTATTGCCGTCGTCTCCCGCATTTTCGGCAAAGGTCGCGTAGCCAGGATTGTCCTCGATGTGGTCGATCCCTACCTGCGTGCCGTTGAGGTAGACGACGCAGCCGTCGTCGCGCCGGATCGAGATGGTGGCTCCAACGATGGAAGCGACTCCCGGGACGTTGAAGGTGCGCCGGAAATAGGTGGTGGGCTGACGGTTGTCGGCCGGCCCGGAGGCCACCACGGTGGCCTCGTCGTCGTCTCCATACCCGAGTTCGGCAGGTCCCGACCCCCATCTCCGGTCGTCATATCCCGGTTGGCGCCAGGCCGCCCTCAGGTCGGTGCCCGTGTCGTCGTACCTCCACACGGCGCCGTAATCGACGATGATCTCGCTCACGGGCCCCGATTGGCCGCTGGCCGCTGTGATGGCGAGGGGCTGGTTTTCTTCCGCAGTGTAGAAGTCAGCCTGCGCATCGGGCGGATCGGGGGTGTTCGCCACCGTAATCGTCACGGTGGCCGGCTCTGACTGGTCCGTGCCGTCGCTGGCCCGGTAGGTGAAGGAATCGGTGCCGAAGAAGTTCGGATCGGACATGTAATTGATTCGCCCGCTCCGATCGAGCGTCAGCGAACCGTGAGAGACCGTCTCTTCGAGAACTGCAATGAGCACATCTCTCTCGACATCGCTGTCGTTCAACAGGACCCCGCCCGCCCGGGTGACGACCAACTCGATGTCCTCCTGCGCGTCGTAACTGTTGTCCACGGCCACCGGCGGATCGTTTTGCGGGGTCACGTTGATGGTCACGGTGGCCGGACTGGACGTGCCGGTGCCGTCCACGGCATGGTAAGTGAAGGTATCCTCGCCGAAGAAATTCTCCTCGGGCGTATAGAGGAATACCCCGTCTTCAGGGAAAATGAGGCTGCCATGGGCGGGACCGGAAACGAGCACCGCGGTGGCACCCGCCTCCACCGTGTCGTTTGACAGGACGCCCCCCTCCGAACCTCCCACCCTCGTCATCACCACGTCGTCGAAATACACATCGATGACCTCATTTCCGCGGGAGGTCGCGTTGTTGAATGCTCCCAGCGTCATGGTGTGCTCCCCGGCCGGAAGAGGGATGGAAAAATTCGCCGTCTGCCACCCCG
>CAUZKZ010000180.1:0-10125 GCA_963580345.1 Verrucomicrobiia bacterium
ATTCGCTCGCTGGGGAGAACCGCCCATACTTGCAGAGCTTGGTGACAGAGAATTTCCAGACCTTTGAGATTCCGAAATCCTAATGCCGAGAAGTATAACTACACTGGCACCTTTGGTCTGAACGATTGGCAGATCTCTGGACCGGCTTCACTGGGCCCCGTCTCGAGTGCGCTCAGCAACGCTTCACCGGGAGTCGTCGTTATCCAATTGGACGTGGGCAATTTTCAGGACGCAAGTTCGGGGGACACGTTGGTCTCGCAGAATCTCGCCGCCTCGGGCGCCGCACCTGCCGATGGGTCCGACCTGGTATTCAACTTCGACGGTTCAGCCCTGCTGGACCTGGCGTCCGATGCTCCGGCTTCGCCGAATCAGGTCGCTGCTGCAGGTGCGAACGCAAACGGAGCCGTGACGCTCAGCGTCGAATACGAAGTGTATCGACTGGTTCCCGAACCCTCCAGCCTCCTGCTCCTCTCGCTGGGGGGGCTGTGCGTATTGCGTCGCCGGCGGTGAGCGCCGCTCCGTGAATCATGAGCCGCCCGCGGCCCGTCTTCGCGCCGGGCGACGTTCAATGCGCGGCGCGCGGCGCTATGTCCCGAAATGCTCCGAGATTTTCCGGCGCAGGAAGGCAACGGAGCGCTGGAGCTGGTCGAAGCCGTCCACGCCGTCTTCGATCGAGATCCAGCTGTCGAACCCGGCTGAGCCGAGGATCGAGAAGATGGCATCGTAGTCGTTGAGCCCCTGGCCGATCTCGCCGTGGGCGAGGCGGTCGGCGTAGCCGGCGACACCCTCTTCGCGGGCGAGGTCCTCGAGTGTACCGTGCTTCAGATAGCGGTCGCTGGCGTGCATGGTGACCACGCGGGGTGCGACGCGCTCCAGGAGTTCGAGCGGATCCTCACCGGCCAGGATGGTGTTGGAAGGATCGTAGTTGACGCCGAAGTTGGGGTGCTCGCCGACGGCCTCGACCAGGTCGCAGAAGACGTCCGTGTGCTGGGCGAACTCGGGGTATTCCCAGAAGTTGTCCTTGTAGTGGTTCTCGAGGATGAGGATGACGCCATGATCGGCGGCATAGGGGAGGCAGGCCTGGATGGAGGTGGCGGCGAGTTCGATTCCCTCAGCGCGCGAGAGTTCCGGCCGGCGCTGGCCGCTGAGGACGCGGCAGTATTGCGCGCCGAGGGTGGCCGACATGTCGATCCAGCTTTTCTCCTTCTCGATTTCCGCGGCCCGGAAAGCGGGATCGGGGTGGGTGAAATCCGGAGAGCAGCACAGCATCGGGATGGCGAGACCCTTCGCAGCCGCTTCCTCCCGATAGCGGGTCCAGCCGGCGGGGTCCTCGAGATCAACGATGAGCGGGTAGAGTTCCGTCCCGTCGATATCGAGGCTGGCCGCCAGGTCGATCCAGTCCGAAAGGCGCATCGAGCCGTCGCACAGCTCGTGGAGGCAGGCTTTGGGGAATGCGGCGAGTTTGGGCATTTTTTTTCAGTGTAAAGTGTTCAGTTTTCAGTGTTCAGACTGGAAGAGGGTGGCGGACAAAGTCTGTACACTGAATACTGTTTATCCAGATCGCCCCGGCGGTCTAGAGATCCACCTTGTCCGGGTTTCTTCCGTGAGCGGGAAACTGTTCCAGTTCGACCACGCAGCCACTGACGGGGCCGGATGCTTCTTCGAGCCAATAGAGGACACCCGCAGCGATCTCCTCCGGCTTGAGGATGCGGCCGGAAGGAGCGTAGATCCTGGGCACCTTGGTATACCAATCGGGATCGAGGCCGTCTTCCTGCTTGCGCCGGGCTTCGTTCTCGGTGAGGACCCAGCCGGGGTTGATCTGGTTGACAACCACCCCGTGGGTGCGGTGCAAGGTGTCGCCGAGATTGCGAGTGAGAGTCTGCAAGGCCCCCTTCGAACTGGCGTAGGCCGCGAAATAGGACTCCCCGCCGTGAGCATTCACGGAACCAATATTGACGACGCGCCCCCGCGTCTCGGCGAGGTGCGGCAGGGCGGCCTTGATGAGGAAGTAGGGAGCCCGGACGTTGATGGCGAAGGTCCAGTCCCAGATCTCGAGGGTCATCTCATCGATCTGGTATCGCGTCACCACCCCCGCGTTGTTGACCAGTCCGTCGAGACCGCCCAGTTCGGAAATCGTGAAGTCAATGAGCCGGGCTGGAGTGGCAGGATCGGAGAGATCGCTGAGGTGCAGCGGCGCTCCGCCCAACTCTTGCGAAGTTTCCTTGCCGAGTTCCTCCTCGAGGCCGTGCACCACCACCATGGCGCCCTCCTCGTGACAGCGTTGGGCGATGGCCTTGCCGATGCCGGTCGTGGAGCCGGTCACGAGGATGCGTTTGCCTTTGAGTCGCATGGCGGATTGGTGGATGCCGGCGTCCCTGCCGGCATGTTGAAGTGTTGGAGTGTTGAAGTGGTGGAGTGTTGACCAGTTAATTGGCTGTATGCACGGCGTCGCAGATGAGCTTCAGCGACGACTCCAGATCCCCGGAGGCAGTCTGGAAGGAATCCGCATCGATGGTGAGAGGAGCGCCCAGGACCACGAGGGGGGCCCCGTAGGAGGGGCAGGCCACCGCCTGCTCGATGGAGAGTCCCCCCACGGCCTGGACCGGCACATTAACGGCTGCCACGACATTCCTCAACTCATCGAGGGGGCTGGGCATGCGATTCCCCGCAGCCGCGATACCGCGGCGCTCGTCGTAGCCGATGTGGTGCACGATGAAGTCGCAGCCGAGATCCTGAAGATGACGCGCTCCGGCCACCATGTCGGGACAGGCGAGATTGTCTCCCATCACTTTGATGCCGTAGTCGCGACCGGCCTGCATCACGCACTTCACGGTCTCCTCGTGGGCCCGCGCCATGACGACCACGTGGGTGGCGCCGGCCTTCGCCATCATTTCGGCCTCCAGGTAGCCACCGTCCATGGTCTTGAGGTCGGCCACGATGGGGGTCTCGGGAAAGTTCTTTCGCAGCTCTTCGACGGCGTGCAGACCGTGGGCAAGGAGAAGGGGGGTGCCGGCCTCCAGCCAATCCACGCCGGCCCGCATGGCGAGGGCAGCAGTTTGCAGCGCTTCGTCGAGGTCCGTGAGGTCGAGGGAGATCTGGACGGTGGGTGGATGCATGGAGAGGGGCGGCTGAAGGGTCGGAAGGTCGGAAGGTCTAGAGGTCGGATGGTCGAAGGTCAAAGGTCAGTATTCGGTTTTCGGGGTTTGATGGTTCGGGGCGGGCGGGGCGAGGGGCGAAAGAACGGGGAGGGGGGGGCGGTAGTCAGGGGTCATGCGCATTTGCTTTGTATTGCTGACAGCGGGCATGGTGGGTGGATTGGCCTCCCCGGCCCGGGCCGAGGTGGGAGTGGGGGCCAAGCCCCTGGACGGTGCGGAAGTCGTCTTCGATGGGGGCCGCAAGATGCTGGATGAGAAATGGACCTACTGGAAGGGACCTCGCTTTGCTTCCTCGCTGCCGATCAAGTGGAAGATCGTGGACGATCCGGTCGACGACGGGACGTGCATGAGCACCTTTGATCCCGCCGCGAAGGGCGGAAAGTACGGCGCGGCCGATATCGTGACCAAAAAGGCCTACAAGGACTTCCGGCTGCATATCGAATTTCTGGTCCCGAAAAAGGGCGGGAACAGCGGAGTGTATCTGCAGAATCGTTTCGAAATCCAGATTCTCGACGGGGACAAGACCAAGCACGGCATGGGGGCGGTCATCAACCAAACGGAGTCGCCTTACCACGCCTATAACGGGATCGGGAAGTGGAACGCCTACGACATCGTGTTCCGTGCGGCACGATTCAAGGATGGCAAGATAGTGGAGCAGCCGCTGGTAAGCATGTTTTTCAACGGCAAGAAAGTGCACACGAATGTGGTGATCAAAAAAGTGTGGGGTGGCCCGAATTCGGGTGTCGATGGTGGGAACGACGGCGGGAAGGGACTCACTGATACGCCGCAGGGACTCAAGCTGCAGGCCGAAGGTCACGACGTGTGCTATCGCAACGTGTGGATCAAGGAGATCGCACTGGAGAAGCCGGACACCAATTTCAAGGCGGGGGAGTAACGGATCAGGGCCCAACGATCGGGATGAGGAGACTCTTCCCGCCCCCCGGGTCAAATCCGCATGATGCGGCGGGCATTGCGGCCGAGAATTTTTTCGAGTATCGGCTCGTCGTCCACGAGGCGTTGCAGGATGTCGAGGGTGCCTGCGCCGATGCAGTTTGAGCCCTGGCCGAAGCGGTCGGGACAGTCGCTCCCGAAGAGAAGCTTGTCCTGGTGTCTCCGCAGAAAGTCGCGCGCGTGATCTTCGTCTCGGGTGAGGGAGTTTTGTCCCGAGCCGGCCGAGAGGTCGCCGAACATGTTCGGATAGTCGGAGAGGTAGCGGTCCGTCAGACCGCCGGCGGTGACGGGGTTTTTTGGGTACATCACGGGCTGCTCGTGATTCTTGTCGATGTTTCCCCACCAGGTCTGGGCGTGGCCGATGAAATTTACGGTGGGAAACATCTCGAGGATCCGGTGGAAGCGCTCGATGTGCAGGTTGTAGGTTGCGTGCTGGAAATGAAGAAGAACGGGGACGTCGAACTCCCCGGCGATAGAGGCGATGAGTTCGATGTGTTTTGAATCGCAATCGACTGCGAATTTCTGCTCGCCGATCCCGATCGCACCTTTCTTCAGGTACTTCTCCAATTCCTGGCGGGTGGCGGGAAGGTCGGGGACTTCGTTGGCAAAAAAGCGGTAGTGCTCGGGATGCGCTTCGACCAGCCGCAGGCAGTGCTCGTTCCCCAGGGTCCGCGCCGCGAGTCCGTTCGACTTTCCATCGTGGGTGGAAGGACGTGAGACGGCCGTGGCGGCGGGAAGCATGACGGTCTGCGTGATACCCATGATCTCCTGGTGCACAATGAGCTGATCGTCGAGGCGATCGAGATAACCGGAGTGCTGGTGAATATCGACGATTCCCTTGAAGGGCTCCGGTTTCTCGGGTCCCTCGTTGCGGGAACAACTGCCGAGGGTGGCGCCGGCGCCGGCGAGGGCGGCAGTGTGGAGGAAGCGGCGGCGAGTGGGAGTCTTCATTGACAGTGGGGCAGGCTTCCAGAGGAAGGTGTGCGGGGCAACGGGAAATGGCAAACGGGTCTCGAATTCATGATTATCTGTGGAGATTCCGGCCAATCTGTGTTGAATCATTCCAACCCTAGTGGAGCCTGCACAGATGAGCACGGAAAGCCACCGGTCGGCACTGATCCCCCCGCTACGACGGGCGGTTGCGATTGGCGCGTGGGTTGCCTTGCACGCGATGGCCGTTGCCGAGCCAGAGGCCGATCCCGCCGAACTGCCGCGAGTTCCGCCCAAGGACCTGGCGCAGGCGCAGAAGGCCTTCCAGGTTCGGGAAGGGTTTCGCGTCGAGGTGGCGGCGGCTGAACCGGAGGTCATCGACCCGGTGGCGATCGCCTTTGACGAGCGGGGCCGGATGTTTGTGGCGGAGATGCGCGGCTACCCGGAGCGGCGCGAGCAGGCCTTGGGACGGATCAAGTTGCTGGAGGATCGCGACGGAGACGGACGCTACGAGAAGGCGACCGTATTTGCAGAGGGATTGAAGTGGCCGACGGGGGTGGTGTGTTGGAAAGGGGGCGTGTTCGTCTCGGCCTCGCCCGACATTCTCTACTTTGGCGATACGGATGGCGACGGAGTATCCGACCAGCGGCGCGTGGTCATTACCGGATTCGGAGCGGGACTGAAGCGGCTGAACATGCAGGCGCTCGTGAACGGACTGCAGTGGGGGCCGGACGGACGCATCTACGGGTCCACCGCCTCCAATGGCGGCCTGGTAAAGGCGGCCGATCCGAAAGCGAAACCCATCGAATTGCGGGGCTCGGATTTTTCATTCGATCCCGAAAAACTCGATCTGCGCAATGAGTCGGGGACGGCGCAGTTCGGGCTCACCTTCGACGACTACGGGCGCCGCTACCTGTGTAGCAACAGCCGGCACTTGATAGCGGTGATGTATTCGTGGCCCTGGAATGGAGTGGCCGGATTGCCACATCCGTTGGTCGACATCGCGGTCGATGGCGGAGCGGCGGAAGTGTATCGAATCAGCGAGGTGGAACCGTGGCGGGTGGTGCGGACCCGGTGGCGCGTGCAGGGGCTGGTGCGAGGACCGGTGGAGGGCGGGGGCCGCGCGGCCGGTTACTTCACATCCGCGAGCGGACTCACGGTCTATCGCGGCGACGCTTTTGCCAAGGATTTCCTCGGCAACGTGTTCGTGGGCGACGTGGGGAGCAATCTCGTGCACCGGAAGGTGATCGAGTTTCCGAAGGACCGGGTGCAGCCGGTGGCGCGGCGGGCCAAAGGGGAGGAGAAGCGCGAGTTCCTCGCTTCCACCGACAACTGGTTTCGGCCGGTACAGTGCGCGAACGGTCCGGACGGCGCGCTCTACATCGTCGACATGTATCGCGAGACGATCGAGCACCCGTGGTCGCTCCCGGAATCGATCAAAAAACATCTCGATCTCTATAGCGGGAACGACAGAGGACGGATCTGGCGGGTGGTGCCGGAGAAGTTCGAGCGGCCGGCGCTGGTGGATCGATCGAATCACGACATGGGGCAGTTGCTGGGGGGGCTGAATAGTGGCAACGGCTGGGAACGCGATACGGTCTCGCGCCTCGTTCTGCAACGCCAGGAAAAGGAGGTTGGCGCCCTCCTTCCCGGCTTCATTGGCAGAAATACGAACGACCCGCGGGGCCGTCTGCAGGCCATGCGGTTGTTCGAGCGCACGCGTGCGTTGGGCCGGCTCGGACCGGCGCTCCTGCACGAACGGAATCCGGAGTTGAGAAGGCACGCGGTGCGACTGATCCCTCCGGCTCACCTTGCTCTCCTTCCGCCCAGGGCGTCGGACCCCGATCCGCGCGTCCGCTTCGAGCTGGCCCTGCGATTGCTGGACCCAAAGCTCGAAGTCGACCGCGAGATCTTCGCGACCCTGGCGCGGACCTCGGGAGGGGATCCCTGGATTCTGCGAACCGTGGCGCTGGCCGCCAGGCGCCGCGAAGTTTTGACTGACGTCGTTTTGCGGATGGAGGATTTGGAAACTGCCGTGACGATGCTTCGGGAAGCGAAAGCAGGAACGGGTGATGCCGCGCTGCGTCCGCTTTTTGCACGGGCCGCAAAGGTGGCAGCCGATGGAACCTCCTCCGCGGACGAGCGCAAGGCCGCGCAGTGGCTCCTGGGAGTCGATGCTGCCACCTCCGAAGAGACCCTCTGGAACTGGGTCGATGGAGAGGATCGCGCCTTGGCGCAGGTCGCCGCGGAGTCGTTGGCGAGGCGCAAGCCCAAGGAATGGGAAACGGGGGTCTTTACGCGCTGGAAGCGCATGGCGCCGGGCCTGCGGGAAAAGTTTCTCGGTCAGATGAGCCCCACCGCCTTGCTGGCGGGCCTGGAGGAAGGCGCGATCCGCCCCAGCGAACTGAGCTTTCAGCGACGGCGGGGCTTGCTGAAGCACTCCGAGGCGTCGGTCCGGAAGAGGGCGGAGGCCGTGCTGGGAGCGTTGCAGGTTCCGGAGCGAAGCGAGGCGCTGGCTCACTTTCGCAAGGCGTTGCTCATGAAGGGAGAGTCGGAGCGGGGAAAGCTGGTCTTCACCCAGCGCTGTGCCCTTTGCCACGAGCGGCTGGAAGCGCAGGCGCCGATTGGACCGGACACCGCTTCCCTGCGCAACAAGGGCGCGCCGATGCTCCTCGAGAATATCGTCGTCCCGGACCGCGAGGTGGCTCCGCAGTTTCTCCTGTGGGAGATCAGGATGAAGAACGGAAAGAGCGAGACAGGCATGATTGCGGAGGAATCCGCGGCGGGGATGACGCTTTATCGCGCCGATGGAACCCGGCGGGAACTGGCGCGAAAGGAGATCGACCGGCTCATCAACCTGAACCGTTCCCTGATGCCGGCCGGGCTTGAAGCCGGGTTAAGTTTGCAAGAGATGGCGGACCTCCTGGCGTATCTTAGCGGTCATGGTGGGTAAGACTTCGAAGATGAGGGTAGAGATTGCCGGGATCTTTTTCCGGTGATCAACTAACCCGAGAGTTGAACGGTCTACAAGGCTTTCGGATGCCGCGCGGCTCGGGCAGGCCACGGTGCGAATTCAGCAGAGTTGCGCCCGGGTGACGAAGGACGTTAGGCTAATGGTCATGATGAATTACCCTTCATCACCGTTTGCTTGTGTCCTGGCGCTTCAGCTGCTGTTTCTCTCGACGAGCATGGCCGACCGCATCACGGGAAAAGCATTTGCGACACGATCCGAATTGATTGCCCGTCACGGGATGGCGGCCACCAGCCAGCCTCTCGCCACGCAGATTGCCCTGGATATCTTGAAGGATGGCGGCAACGCGGTGGATGCCGCCATCGCGGCCAATGCCGCCCTGGGATTGATGGAGCCGACCGGCTGCGGAATTGGGGGCGACCTGTTTGCAATAGTGTGGGATGCGAAGACGAAGATGTTGTATGGCTTGAATGCCAGTGGTCGGTCGCCGGAGAAGCTGTCGTTGGAGGAGCTGCGCGCACGCTTGAAGAAAGAGGGGCTGAATGAGATCCCGAAGGCTGGACCGTTGACGATCTCGGTTCCGGGATGCGTCGATGGCTGGTTCGAACTCCATGAGAGATTCGGCAAGCTGCCCATGAACAAAATCCTGAGCCCGGCCATTCAATCGGCGGAGGACGGATTTCCGGTCAGTGAGTTGATTGCGCACTACTGGGGACAGGCCATCGCGGCCATAGGTGAGGAACCCGGGTTTGCGGAAACATTCCTGGTCAACGGGCGTGCGCCGGGAAAAGGGGAGATCTTTCGAAACCCGGGCCTGGCCAAGACCCTGCGGGACATTGCCCAGGGCGGGCGGGAGGCGTTTTACCGGGGGGAGATTGCCCGCGTTGCGAGCGGGTTCGTACGCGAACACGGCGGATACCTGAGCAACAATGATTTCGCTAAGCACAAATCGGAGTGGGTGCAACCGGTCTCGACCGACTACCGCGGGCACACGCTGTGGGAATTGCCGCCCAACGGGCAGGGAATCGCAGCCCTCCAGATGCTGAACATCCTGGAAGGCTACAACCTGCGCGGCGCGGGATTTGGGAGTGCGAACCATCTGCATTTTTTCGTGGAGGCCAAGAAGCTGGCATTTGAAGATCGCGCCAGGTTTTACGCCGATCCCGCCTTCCACAAGATTCCGGTCGCGGAGTTGATCTCAAGGGAGTACGCCGCCAGGCGACGGGCGCTGATTGATCCAATGCGGGCTGCAGACCACGTTGAGGCAGGGAATCCGGCCGTGGAAGCAGGGGATACGATCTACCTCACGGTCGCGGACCAGGACCGCAATATGGTTTCGTTGATCCAGAGTAATTTTCGCGGTTTTGGATCGGGGCTGTGCCCGACCGGCCTGGGATTCTGCCTGCAGAGCCGGGGGGAGCTCTTCGACCTGAAGGAGGGGCGATTCAACACCTATGCTCCCGGGAAGCGGCCTTTCCACACCATCATTCCGGCCTTCATCACGAAAAACGGGAAGCCTTACGTCAGCTTCGGCGTCATGGGCGGCGCCACCCAGCCGCAGGCCCACGCCCAGATCATGATGAACCTGGTCGACTTCGACATGAACCTGCAGGAGGCGGGCGACGCGCCGCGGCTGATTCACAGCGGCTCGTCGCAACCCACCGGCGCGAAGCAGGAGGAGGGCGGGGGAACAGTCCACCTCGAGTCCGGTTTCCCGATCGAGTCGGTGCGGGAGTTGATGCATCGCCGTCACAAGGTGGCGTGGGGTCTGGGCTACTACGGGGGATACCAGGCCATTCTCTACGATGCAGCGCAGGATGTGTACTACGGGGCATCCGAGTCGCGGAAGGATGGACAAGCGGCAGGATACTGAGGTCCGGGGTGAGAAATAGATTGGGAAATAACGGTGAACGTTGTTCGGGGTGGGGAGATAGATTCGATGTTCGAACACGTGCAGCGAAAACTTCACGGACCAATTTCCAAATAAATTTCAGGATCAATTTCCAATCTTGAAATCATCCACCGACTTTGGAGATTGGGTTTTGATCGATGAGATTTATTTGGAACTTGTGGGTTCGGGTTTTCGCCGAGCAGGATTGGTGAACGATCGCTGAAGGT